>CAJVWU010000040.1 GCA_913009755.1 uncultured Bacteroidia bacterium | reverse complement strand
TTAAAATGTTTATTGACCTCTTCCGGGGCAATTAATTCTATCAGCTTTTTATGCAATTCTTCTCCCATTTTACCTTTTTCAATCAAAGGTAAAATTTAGTCCAGCACATCAAAATAAAATTTAGCCTATAAATTTTATCGTTAACCCGTAATCTGATAGTTTGCATGATTTTCTTTTTTAGCAAATATACGGTTTCTGTATTTTATTATTAAGCCGGGGCTTTTAATATTTATCTGCAACATAGCTCCTCGTACCTAATGCCCCGCATCTTCACCTCACCAGCGTCACATTCCCCGCCACGCTCTGCAGTTGGTTGCCGGTGGGTTGGAATCCCGCGACCCGCCTTTTCTTTGTTATTATGGGTGGCAAGGGAACGGGGTGTGATCTCTAACAAATGAAAAGTCCCCTGACCAAACCGGCAGGGGACTTTCACTTATTAACCTAAAAACCCTCGGGTAGGAGGGATAACCCAAAAAATTAACCTGCTATAGTTAATCGTCTTTTTAAAGACAGGACAAATGTATTGTATTATTTAGATAAAATCTAAATAGAATAGCAGTTTAACAAAAAATTAACAACACTTTAAAAATCCGCCGCCAGTTTCAGGTTAAGCAAACGGGGGGTAAGGTAATTGGGTATGGCGTATTGCCGGTTGGAAAAATCTTTGATCCAGATGTAGGAAATGGTATTGTAAGTTTGAAACAGGTTGAACACTTCAAAGGTCAGTGACATATTTTTAAATACCCTGAACGGGTTTTTTGGCCCCATGTCGGAGCTTTCGTTGATGAACTGCCACGAAAAGCCGATGTCCACCCTACGGTAGTCGGGCATGCGCAACGTTTGCTTATAACGCGGGGAATCAGGCGGACCAAAGGGAAGCCCGGTTCCGTAAAGCAACCGCAGATACACTTTTAAATACGGATTTTTGGGGATGTAATCCTGAAAAAAGATGGAGAAGTTAACCCTCCGGTCGGTGGGGCGGGGGATGTATCCCGGTTCAACCTTCACGCTGTCGGCCACATCGTTGCCCGGGCCGGGATTGATGCCCGGGATGATCTTTTCGCCATCCGCATTATAATATTCATAATAAAAATCACCGTAAATGTCTTCCCGTGTCTGCAACAGCGAGATACTCAGCCAACTGTCAGCGCCTTTAACAAACTCCCCATAAACTTTAAGATCAATTCCGGTGGCATAACCTTTGGCCAGTTGATCGGCATAATACCTTATCCTGACATTGTCAACCACGTATGGGATCAAATTGTCAAGGTCTTTATAATAGAGTTCGGTGGTAAAAATAAAAGGCCTGTTCCAGGCCTGGAAACGGTAATCGCTTCCCAGGATAAACTGAATGGACTTTTGCGATTTAATGTTGGGGTTCAGGGTGCCGTCGAAGTTGCGCATCTCGCGATAAAACGGGGTCTGGTAATAAATGCCCGTGGCAAACCTGAAAACCACATTTTGTTTTTTATACGGTTTGAAGGAAAGACTCAAGCGCGGACTGAGCAGGAATTCGGGGTTATAGTCCCAATAGTTGGCCCTTAATCCGGCCGTTAATGTAAACAGGCCGTTGTTTTTCAATGTAAATTTCCACTGGTCGGAAAAATAAGCCGAAAGCCGGTTGATGGACAATTTGTTCTTGTTGTTGGCATGGTGATATAGTTCGAAGAGCGGATTGTGAGGATCAGTGTTCCCCGGCACATTCACCGGGTTGGGAATGGAATATCCGGCCGAGTCAATCATTTCCCATTCATCCAAAATATCATCAACCCACTGGTATTGATAGCGCATCCCCCATTTCATGTATTGTTTATCGGTTACCCGCGAACCTTTATGCTCAAGGCTAAATACACTGGCTTTAAAATAATTGCGGGCATGTTCGAGGTAGGTGCCCACGCCCCGGTTTTGAATCACATCCCCGTATTCATTACTGCCCGGATTGTTCTCAACCTGTCCGATCCAGTATTGTCCCTGAACATCATAAGTTTCCCTTTCGTTGGTGTTGAAAGCCGAGGCGATCAGTTTCAGTTGAAGGTTTTTTTTCGGTTTGAAACCCAATGTTAGCCCCCCCTGAAGGATTTCATATTTATCCGTTTCGTTGCCGTCGAAATAAACCTTAAAACGAAGGACTTCCTGAATGGTGCCAAAATCCGTTTCACGGCTTGAAGGAATGACAATGTATCGGTTACGTGAATAATAACCTAAAAAAGCCAACGACCATTTGGGGTTGAACCGGTAGGTAAAGTTTCCCTGGAAGTCAATGAAATCGGGTTTGTATTCCCCTTTGGTCTGAAGGCTGTTGAGCACATAAGTGTTGGTTTTGTATCGCCCTCCGAGCAGATAAGTAAATTTTTTATTGGCTGCCGTTCCCCACAGGCTGAGTTGTGCACCCAGCATGCTGACGGCGAAATATCCACCGAATTCATGAGGGGTTTTATATTTAATATCCAATACCGAAGACATTTTATCGCCGTACTCGGCACCAAAACCTCCGGCAGAAAACAAAATAGATGACACCAGTGTGGAGTTGACAACGCTCAATCCTTCCTGCTGTCCGGTGCTGACCAGGAAAGGGCGGTATATCTCAATGTCGTTGACATACACACTGTTTTCATCAAAATTGCCGCCCCTCACCGAGTATTGGGAACTTAGCTCACTGGTGGAGGAAACCCCCGGAAGGGTTTTGATGAGGTCCGAAACACCCTCTGTCAACGATGGGGCAACGGTGGCATTGCGCGGATTGAGCCTGATCATGTTTTCGGTACGCAACCGTTCATCTTTCACTTCAAAGCCCGGCAAAGTGGTTGAAATGAACTTTAACCGGATATCCAGGTGTTTGATCTCCCCTTCATTTAATTTCAGACGGATATGCTTGTCGGCATAGCCGATGAAACTGGCGGCAAGTGTTACTTCACGGTTCGCCGGAATTTTAAGACGAAACCATCCTTTTTTGTCGGTGGTGGTTCCTGTTTTTTCTCCCAGGATAGCTACGTTGACCAGGTCAATGGGCTTGTTGATCGAATCGGCTATTCTCCCTTCTACCCATGCGGTTTGGGCATGTAAGGCAAAAGGAAATAAAAATAGAATAAACAATAATATGTTGGCCTGCTTCGGCATGATTACTGATAAACTTAAAACCGGCAAATATATTGTAATTATTTTCAGTTCCGGGTTTTCAGTTTGGTGTCTTTCAGATTTCCATACTTTTGCAGTTAAACCAATTCTTTTTAAAAATGAAGCGAGCTACAAAAGATCTCCCGAAAATAACCACCCATGTTTTGCAGGAGATGAAATTGAAAGGTGAAAAGATTGCCATGCTTACCGGTTATGATTATTCCATGGCCCGCCTGCTTGACGAATCCAAGATTGATGTTATTCTGGTCGGTGATTCGGCATCGAATGTGATGGCCGGGCACAAGACTACCCTGCCCATCACCATTGATCAGATGATCTATCATGCCTCCTCGGTGATGCGGGCGGTGCAGCGTGCATTGGTGATTGTTGACCTTCCGTTCGGAAGTTATCAGGGCAATTCAAAAGAAGCGCTGCATACGGCTATCCGAATCATGAAAGAATCGGGTTGCAATGCTATAAAACTGGAAGGTGGGGAAGAGGTAAAAGAATCCATTGACCGTATTTTGAGTGCTGGAATTCCCGTAATGGGCCACCTGGGGCTAACCCCCCAGTCAATTAACAAATTCGGGACTTATGTGGTAAGGGCCACCGAAGAGCAAGAAGCTGAAAAACTGAGGAAAGATGCGAGGGTTCTGGAAGAAGCCGGGTGTTTTGGCATTGTCCTCGAAAAAATACCTGCCGGGCTTGCCGAAGAAGTTACGCAATCGGTAAAGATTCCTACCATCGGGATTGGTGCAGGCAACAAAGTGGACGGACAGGTACTTGTATTGCATGATATGCTGGGGATCAACACTGATTTCTCCCCACGCTTCCTGCGCCGTTACCATAACCTGCACGATGAAATAATCAAGGCTTTCCTGGCCTATATCCGCGATGTGAAATCAGGGGATTTTCCCAACGACCGGGAACAGTATTAGTCATTGGTCATTGAAATAATAGAATGATAGTAAGACCTTCCAGCGTTCGCAGAACCTGAAAGAGTCTGGAGTAAAAATGACCGAATTAACCTCCCGGGTCTTCGAAAGCCATGTGTGCACCTGAACGGTTAAAAAGTAAAAGGTTCGGAAAAACCTGAAAACAAACCATGACAATTCAAATTAAAACCAATTGATGAATTTGAAAAACCTTTCGCAACGCATTCTTTTTGAAGACAATCATTTGATCGTTGTCAATAAATTGCGGTCGGAGCTTGTTCAGGCAGATAAAACCGATGATGTCACATTACGGGAAGATATTCAACAATTCCTGAAAAAAAAATACAACAAGCCGGGCGATGTGTTTCTGGGCGTAATCCATCGGCTGGACAGGCCGGTGAGCGGGGTGGTGGTTTTTGCCAAAACAGGCAAGGCCCTCAAACGGATGAATGAACTGGTCAAAAACCGGGAATTTAAAAAGACCTATTGGGCTGTTGTAAAAACAATGCCTCCGAAGGAAGCCGGGGAGTTAAGGCATTACCTCGTGCGGAACGAAAAAAAGAATAAATCATTTGCTTACCCCAAACCGGTAAATAACAGTAAAGAAGCGGTGTTGACTTACAAATTGGCTGCGGCTTCAGATGAATACTATTTGCTTGAGGTTGACCTGAAAACCGGCCGCCATCACCAGATCAGGACACAACTGGCAGCCATTGGCTGTCCCATAAAAGGAGACCTGAAATACGGTTTCCCGCGAAGCAACAAGGATGCTTCCATCAGTTTGCATGCGCGAAGTGTTGAGTTTATCCACCCTGTAAAAAAAGAACCTTTAAAAATAGTGGCCTCCCCTCCCGATGACCCGCTCTGGTATTTTTTTGTGAATGCCCTTTCATCTCAAATAAAAAAATAAATTATCCGTTTTCTTTTTTATTTGGCCTGTTTACCATGAAAACTGATGCAAGGAAATATCCAAAAGCAGAAGAAAAGCTCAATGTCATTACACACGGCATCGGATTTCTGATGAGTGTCCCGGCACTGGTGTTGCTTGTTGTGCGTGCCGCACTTAATGGTACGGCTCTTCATATCGTTAGTGCCGCAATCTATGGATCAAGCCTGGTGATTTTGTATTTTGCCTCCACGGCTTTTCACCTGGCCAAAGATCAAAAAACACGAAACCGGCTGAATGTTTTCGATCATGCTTCAATCTTTTTGCTCATTGCCGGAACTTATACCCCTTTTGCCCTTGTCACTCTACATGGATCCTGGGGCTGGAGTATTTTCGGGGTTATCTGGGGACTGGCTATTGTGGGGATTATACTGAAACTCTTTTATACCGGGCATTTTAATCTGCTTTCTACGATATTGTATGTGCTGATGGGATGGATCATGATCATTGCCATTGTCCCGCTTGTCAGGGCACTTCCTGTCGGCGGCCTGATGTGGTTGCTTGCCGGGGGAATAAGCTATACCGCTGGGGCCGTCTTTTTCTTACTAAATAAATGGCCTTTCAACCATACCCTGTTTCATGTGTTTGTCCTTATGGGCAGCATTTGTCATTTTGTGGCTGTATATTGGTATGTGTTTCCGTGATTTCAGTTCACAGTTTTCAGTTCACAGTTTTCAGTTGGTATTATTTCTTTTTCTTGTTGATATAATCCGATAGCGCCTCCACATATTTTTCGAAGGCTGCAATTCCTTTAGTGGTAATTTTGCAGGTCGTTAACGGGTAATTGTTCCGGAAACTTTTTTTGATGCTGATGTATCCTGCATCTTTCAGTTTGTTTAACTGAACACTCAGGTTGCCTTTGGTTGCTTTTGTTTGCCCCAGCAAAAAAGTAAACTCTGCCGTCTCAACGCTGATGAGAACGGACATAATGGAAAGCCTGAGCTGTGAATGCAAAAGCGGGTCAAGGTCTTTAAACATGGTTTTGTGATTTTTCTTTTGATTTGAGCAAATATCCCGGTATCAGATAGGCGATAACAATGGACAGGGCAATGGACAAAAGCGTATATTGCGGTGCAATAAACAAACTGATGCCTGCAATTATCCAACTGGCAATGCCTCCGATGATCAGCGGTTTAAATTTTATAATCCCGCCTGTAGCAAAAGTTCCCAGGCCATAAAGGGCAATGATCATGATATTTGACATTTCCCAGGAAATCTTTCCCATGGCCGCACCAAATATGATAAAAAACAAAGTGATGCCGAAACTTAACCATAAATATTTCATGGTTGTATCGAGATAGGTTTTTACCCTTGTCCTTTTTTTCATCCTGTATCCTGCAATGCCGGCGATAATACCGCCTGAAAACATCATTACCGGCCAGGGCAGATAAGGGTACCTGAAACCGGTATATAACAAAACAAAGTGTATCAGGCTGGCAAAAAGTACCAGCCAGCCCCAAAGAAGAAAGAAGAAACTGCTTTCGCCCAGTCTGGCTTTTGAGTTTTCAATCATTTCCTGGATTAATACCAGGCTTTCCTTTTCATTCATTTCATTTTCCATTTTATTATTTTTTTAATGTTGAGAATTATTTTTGTCATTTTGTTCATCGACTTTAAGGTTGATGAGCCCGCGGGCAATAAAGCCGACACCCATTCCGGCCAGCGTGCCCACAGCAACGGCATTGAAATACAATCCGGTAGCTATCCCGATGAACATACATCCGATAAAAACCCAGTTGGATGCCTGTGAAAAAAGAGTTGAATTCATAATTGTGCTTTTTAAATTATAAATAAGTTACAAAACTAAATAAGTTTATAATATAAACCAAATAAAATGATAGGTTTTTTTAGATTTTTTTGTTTCGGGCTGAAGTAATGAAATGCAGTCCATTGATAATGAATACAAAAAAAGGGGAGAGTATGGCAATAAATTACGCTATTTGATAATTAACCTGACTAAAACAAGCATGACACTCACCAACACGCATGGCCGTGTCGGAACAGACATTTTCAAGAATAACAGTCAGGTCAGCTGTCTGCGGAAAGCAGGAAACAACAGCAAGCAGCAAGGGTATGATCAGAATAATCCGGATCATTAAAAAATTATCATTTCGAATATTTCTTTCCCACCTCCTTCAACACAACATAGTAGGTGTTTGCCCAATAATTTCTGAGGCCAAAGCCCCGTGTTTTGCCAAGCATTCTTTTGGTAATCAACACTTTTTTGGTAGCCATGTCGAAAAAAGTAACATAATATGCCCCTTTATCATCGGTTTTACTGTAACTTTCGGCAACAAACACCAGTCCGATCCCACTTTTATCTTTGGGGATATTGTAACTGCTGATTACCTCCTGAACCTTTTCCGGGTTGAGATGGCTGGAAAGAAAAGGATCATCAGATAAACGGCTTCTTACATCTATCTTTTCATTTCTTTGAGTAACAACGTCCAGATAAAAATTTACGTTTTTGCCGCCCAGGGCTTTAGTAATATATTTTTCCCTTTCGGATAAAACAAGGTCATTCCAGGCTGATATCTTGGCCTTCAGGTCGCTCACACTGGGAAAATCCATTTTAGGGATGAAATAACATTGGGTGTAATCAATGCCAAACCACGTCCATTCGCCGGCACTGGAAACCTTTTCTGCCGTTTGGGTAAAAGCCTGGCTTCCAAACAGCATACCAAAGAGTAAAATAAAAACAGTTTTTTTCATAACTTTAAATGTTTAGTGATCTCTATTGTCTGCAAAGATAATAGGTTTTCTGCTATTGTTTTTCATTTGCTGCCGACACCAGGTTTTCTCAAATCCTGGAAATAGGTCAATCCCGCCATGAACCGTTTGTCCAGGGCTGCCATCAATTGAAAAATTTCATTTTCTGTAGTTTCAGTACACGAAAAAAAAATGTGCCCGTTTTTAAGCCGGCCATTCCGGCAGCGGTTTCTTTTCTGTTTCAGGGTTGAACATAAGTACACAGTTTTTTAATGTTCTTCATTCCCGGACTTAACCCCGATAGCTATCAGGGGGTAATTGATTTCAAGCGTTCTATAACGTGTTTTTTGGCAACCGTATTTTCAAACACCTTTGTGAGTGATAAGTTATAATAATCTTTTGCCTTTTCGGGCTCGTCAAAATTATAATAATAATCACCGCCAAGTTTATAGCCCAGATAATAATCGGGGTCCAGCGCAACAAAATGTTTAATGAACTGATCTTCATTATTCAGCCTGCGGTCAGCATCGGTGGCATCTTCAATTTGCTGTTTGTATTTTTTAAAAAGTTTAAAATCGGCAAAAGCCCGGGAGTTTAAAAACGGATCTGCCGGGATGGTAAATGCCGAATCGTAAACCCCGTGGGTAAGCGGGGCCGGAAAATCCCCGCCGAAAACTTTGATCAGGTTATATTCCAGGTATTTGCCAAGCTGATAAGGATGGGTGGAGACCCACATCTGCCGTTTCAGCGGCATGAAGATCACGCTGTGATGAGATATCATCTGGGCCATGGCTTTTTCGTTGCCAATGCCGATGGATACGCCGTCAAGGCCCTTGCGGTCCCGCAATATGGAAGCGGCTTTCAGATAATTTACCGTGTCCGAATTTTTGATCAGTTGCTCAGCCCTTTCCTGCCTGTAAAGAGAAGGCGATTCCCGAATATATTTTACGTTCCCGGGTGCATGTGAGAATACTTTGCCCTGGAAATGGTTTGCACAAACCAGAAAATTGTTATCACTCCTGAATACATCCATTTTAGAAGGTGATTTCTCGATGATAATGGCATTGTCATTTGCCGCCGAACCGATAAGCAGCGATTCGGACACAAAAATCTTTCTTTTTTTTGCAATGGCAATGGCTTCCTGAAAGTTACCGGCATATTGCACTATCTCGCGGGCAAGCAGTGAAATGGGCGTGGCTGCTTTCGTGGGGATGTCCGATTTTCCGGCATTGATGGTTACCGTCAGCCCCGCATCATTCATGCCCGACACCACACCAATCATGCTTGCCCAGGTGACGTAAGCAAATTTGTGCCCTTTCTCAGGGTTGACAAATACCACAATTTTATTTTTTGCAAAGGCATCATTGATATAAAAATCGAAATTCCTGCCAATGATCAGGCTGCTGTCCGGGAAACCGAGGTTAGCTGCAAACGAAGTACAGCCCACCAGCGCCAGGTCTTTCAGTGCATGGCCGATGTCGTGGGCAGCATGATAATTCAGCATCCTCTCATAATTACTGCCGATGTAATCAAATTTGTCAGATGCGGAAAATGATATGCCGTAAATCTCTTTTTGGTATTCGGGGATGATGCATTCGTCAATGTCGCGGTTGAACCAGGCAATAAAATACCGGAGGAATTTCAGGTAAAAAGACGAAGGGATCATGGTTTTTATTTGCTGTACAAAGGCTTCTTCCTGTTCGTAGATGAGTTCTTTACTAAGCTTTCCGCTGGCAACCCCCATGTCAAAAGGCGACCCTTCAAGATACATTTCCCAAAGCCCGTATTTGTTTTTACGAAGCCAGTTATTGCCAATGGCATAATAATCAGTGCCCAGGGTATCCCTGACTTCTTTTAATGCCGAAAAATCCCTGATTTTAGGCGGTGTGATTTTGGTGTCAATCTTAAAATAAATGGCAAAAGCAACCAATGCCAGGGTGATTACCCCCAATGTGTACAAAACAATTTTTCTAAACCTTTTCTTTTTATGCTTCATTGATCTCCTTGATTAATTCGTTCATGTCCATAAATTCGCCACAAGTTACTATTGCCGTCATGCTGACCCCAAGCAACCCGTGCAGGTTGACATTTTGCCCGGTAAAAAAAAGGTTGGGGATTTTGGTTTTCGGAAAAATATAGGTTCCCATCGGATTGTTATAATCACGCAGGGTACCGTATATCCCGCCATCGGGCGTACCGATATAATCACGCAAAGTAAGCGGCGTACTGACCGAATAACTTATAACATTGTATTTTATTTCAGGGAATTGTTCACCCACCAGGTTTAGAAGTTTTTCCGCTTTTTCATTCTTCCAGCCGGTATAATCCTGCCCGCGTTCGGATGGCGGAAGGTTTTTCCATTTTTCCACTTCCTCAAATTTCATGTAGGTTAAAACGGTAACGCAGTCGGAATATTGGTCATTCCCTGTTTTTGCAGCAGAAAATAAAAAGAAATGTTCAGGCCATTTTTCCTGATCATAATTGGAGGCATACCAGACATCATTGTGATACCAATAGTGATAATTGTAATTCAAATAAGGGAAACGGTCTTTGTTAAGCCGAATGTGCAGGCCGAATACAGAAATTGTGTTATTCAGATTTAATATCCTATTCCGGTATGATTTACGTAAACGTGATTCCTCCATCATCCCGAAAGTCAGTGAAGGATGGATGTTGGATATAAACCTTCCGGCAAAAAAAGATTCCCCTGCATCAGTTTCCACACCAGATAATAAATTGTTTTTGAAAACAAATCGTTTTGCTTTTTTTCCGGTCAAAACCGAACCGCCGGTTTTTTCAATATTCCGTACAAGATGTTCAACCAACTGACCGCTTCCACCAATCAGCTTGTAAGCACTGTTAATGTAATAGTTATTGATAAGTGCATGGGCATAAAATGGGGAAGCCTCTTTGGTGCCGGCATAATTGAAGTTCTGGGCTGCCAGCACATTTTGCAATTCCACGTTTTTAGTAATTGACCGGATGTATTGATAAGCACCTGTATTCAGCGACTGGCTGTTTCTGATGTCATAGGTTACGGGATAACGCAGATTGTAAATATCCACTTCGTCAGTAGCCGCTTTGATATCCCGGATGTATGTTTCAACGGCTTTTTCTTCATCGGGAAAATATTGAACCATCTGTTCTTTAAACTGTTGATGGCCGATTGGATACCTGTATTCTTTCCCCGCTATCTGAAATACATCAAAGCCGTTATCATCCATACGTTTTAATTTCAGGTTATCCAGGATATTAAAATACCTGAACAGGCGGTTCATCACCTGGCCATCATCCAGACTGCCGATATAGTGCATCCCTGTGCTGAACCCGCATCCGTTGCGTTGAAATCCCTGCAATGTCCCGCCGGCTTTCGGGTTCTTTTCCAGCACGCATACTTTGTGGCCTTTTTTGCCCAATATATAAGCACATTCAAGACCTCCCAACCCGGCTCCTATAATGACAATGTCGTATTTGTTATCCAAAAAAACAGCTTTTTTTATAAAGCGTCAAAGATAGGAAGTTCGGAAAAAGGAATTTAGTTGCCGGGAATTTATCGGAAGATTTAACATTTTCATAACACAGCATTCTCGAAACCGGATTATTTTTGCACCAGAAAACAACGATACGTATCATCGTTGCGGAAATAAAGCGGTGGTGGCCAAGTGAAAGCACACCGTCGCGGCGAAGGGCACCGAACAGAGGGTTCTTCATGCCGGCTGTAATTATCCGGTTTTTTTATGCCCGGCCTTTTCTGTTTTGACCCGGCCCGCAGAAGGTTTTATGGTTTGGCGTAAATGAAATACAGGTTAAAAAGTCTGTTTTAATCCAGTTTTAAATCCCAATAATAATCTACTTCGCCTTTTTCAATTCCATCCGTTGACTTTTGCAACCAGTAGGCAGGGGTCACAATTTTGGATTTTAGCGTTTTGAGCCGTAATTCGTAAACGTAAATCACAGGATTAAACAGAAAATCCGTTACGCCTACCGTAAACAAATCCCCGTTTTCCTGATCTTGTTCCACTTTCACCTCAAAACCATTATGAACCAAAAGTTTCTCAAGAAAACCAACTCTTTTTTTTGAAATATTTTCTTCGACCATGCGGCATCGTACGCCGGCAATTTCTTTTTCAATATGGTCTCCTTTATTCAATGGCATTTTTTTCATTTTTTAATTAGAACAGCATACTGCTTAAGGACATAATGTATTCAAAAATCCCGCTGGCAAAGCCAACAAAAAAGATGCCTGTGGAGCATATTAAAAGGCTGATCCGCATGGTTACGGAACTGTTAAATGCAGCAACGGGCTGATCGTTTTTATCAATAAACATAGCCTTAATCACTCCCAGATAATAATACAGGGATATGGTGGCATTGATAACGGCAATCAATATCAGAATAAAATATCCCTGACTTCCGGCAGAGGTAAAAAGGAAAAATTTACCGAAAAAGCCGGCTACAGGGGGGATGCCGGCCAGAGAAAACAAAGCGAGCATCATCACCAGGCTCAATTTGGGATTGGTAGAATAAAGGCCTTTATAACCGGAGATGGTTTCAACACCGGAAGCATCGAATATTGCAGCAGCCACACCGAAGGCGGCAAGGTTTGTAAAAACATAGATCAGCAAAAAATACACAACGGTTGTCATACCTAGGCCGCCGGTTCCCATAATCCCCAGCATGATAAAACCTGCCTGCGCTATGGAAGAAAAAGCAAGAAATCGTTTAATGTTGTTTTGACGCAAGGCAAACAGGTTACCGATGGTCATGGTGAGGACGGCAAGTGCATACAAAACATTCTCCCATATATGGATTACATTTTTAAAGACCGTAAAAAGAATAATTGCAAAGATAAAGACAGCAGCCCCTTTGGAAACTACAGAAAGATAAGCCGTTACATTTATAGGAGCGCCTTCGTAAACATCCGCAGTCCACAAATGGAAAGGTACCAGGGAAATTTTAAAGCCCATTCCGCTTACAAAGAAGATGAATCCTAAAATAATCAATGGCGAGGAGGAAATTTTCAGGGCGATATCTTTAAAATAGATTGACCCGGTTGCACCGTAAATCATAGAAATGCCATAAAGCAACACTCCGGAAGAAAGTGCAGACAACAGAATGAGTTTAACGCCGGCTTCAGCAGAACGGCTTTTAAGCTGATCATAAGCAGCCAATCCGGCAATGGGAATGCTGGCTGTTTCAAGGCCGATGAAGAAAGTCAGGAAATCACCGGAGGAAATCATAAAGTCCATTCCGATTAAAGTGAAAATTATCAAAACGAAAAACTCAGCCATTTTATGCGCATTTTCCTTTTTTCTCAGATAACCACCCGATTGAAGGAAAACGATCAGTACAGCCAGGTTTAGAATATCTTTCATGAAACCGGTCAGTTGATTCCCCTGAAAAGAACCGCCGAACAATTCCCCTGATTTGGTTGGAAAAAAGCTCAACAGGAATACCACACTGAAGAGTATCAATGAAAAATGAATAATCCTTGTCTTTTTTCCTGCGGGAAGAGAAAGATCAACAACAATAATAGCAAGGGCTGCTACGATCAGAAGCAGTTCATGGCGTAAAAGTAAAATAGATTGAAATCCGGTCATTTTATTAAAATTATATTTTCTTTAATTCAACAGGTTTTATTTTTAATGCAAATACACGGTCAGCCTGTCAATAATAGGCTGAAGGCTCCCCATTATGGTATTGGACAGCCACAGGGGAAAGATACCAATGCCGATAATGCCAATCATCAGCGTAATGGTACTCAATTTTTCATGCCATTTTGCATCCTGCAGCCTGAGATGTTCTTCATGCTTGATCTGCCCCAGCAAAAAGATACCAATCACCCGCAAAATATAAACCGCCGTCACAACAATAGACGAAGCGACCAAAATGGTGGCCACACGATGGAAAAGATCCTGGTGCTGGAAAGCGCCGAAAAAGATGGTCATCTCAGCAACAAAACCACTGAACCCGGGTAAGCCCAAAGAGGCAAAACCGGCAATCATATACATGGTCCCCAGGAAAGGGATCACTTTCATCAAGCCTCCCATTTCGTAAATGTTCCGGGTATGGGTACGCCCGTAAATCATTCCGATCAGGGCAAAGAACAAGGCTGTCATCAATCCGTGAGAGATCATTTGCAGGATAGCTCCGTCAATGGCAGTTTGATTCATCATCAGCAAAGCAAAGAGGATTAAGCCTACATGGCTGACCGATGAATAGGCATTAATATATTTTAAGTCCTTTTGCATGAGTGCGCCAAAGGCCCCGTAAACCACACTGATTGAAGTTAAGATGATAAATATCCAGGCCATTTCAGTGGCAGCTTCCGGCATGAGGAACATGGCAACCCTGAAACATCCGTAAGCCCCCAGTTTCATAAGCACCCCGGCATGGAGCATAGATACGGCTGTTGGTGCAGACGCATGGCCGTCAGGTGACCAGGTATGAAACGGGAAAAGTGCGCCAAGCACTCCAAAGCCGACAAAGGTAAGCGGGAAAAAGAACCGTTGGGCTTCATAAGGCATGTGTACTTTGGCAAGTTCAAGGATATTAAACGTATATGGCCCACCGTTCGGGGCAGAATAGAAATAGAGCCCCAGTAACCCCACCAGCAGCAGGGCAGAGCCCCCCATCAGCATCAGGGTCAGTTTCATGGCAGCCATTTCTTTCGGGCCGCTTCCCCAAATGCCAATCAATAAATACATGGGAATTACCGCCAGTTCATAAAAAAGGAACAAGGTGAACAGGTCAAGTGAGATGAAAAACCCAAACACACCTGTTGCCAGCAAGATAAGGGTGATAAAAAATTCACGCGGGAGGTATTCCATTCCCCAGGAAGCGAAAATACCGGCGAAAATCACTACTGCAGTCAGCGCAATCAATGAAGCCGAAATGCCGTCCACTCCAACGGTATAATGTATATTTAGGCTGGGGAACCAGTTATAATCAGACACTAAGATCATTTCATGCAGGTCGCCGGCCCCTTTTACCGAAAGGTAATAAAACATCAAACAGGCAGCCAGCAACAACTGTACCCCCATACCGACAGCGGCAACAATCCGTGTTCCTTTCAGGCCTGCGGTAAACATTATTCCGATTATTGTTAAAACAGGGACCAGTACAAACAGACTCAATATACTCACTTGTTAATTATTTTAAAGTTCAGAAATTATTCCTTATTAACCGTTCGGGTTTCATCAACCCAAATAATAAAGAAAGGTTAAAACAAACAGGATAACCCCGGCAACATACACAAAAGCATATTGCTGCAACTCCCCCGTCTGTAAACCTTTAATTTTTCTCGAGACCATCACCGTTACGGCACCTATGCCCATCATAAAACCATCCACAATATGACGGTCGAACCATGCAACAGGCCGGGCAATCCGGTTGAAAATTATTTTTTTAGTTACGAACATATAGATTTCATCAATATAAAATTTCCGATAGGTAACCGTATAAAGGCCTCCCATCCAGACAGTAATTTTTTCCGGGATATCATTTTCCTTTTTATATAAAATCCAGGCACCTGCTATTCCCAGCAAACCAATAAATACCGAAGGCAAAACAATCAACAGGTCCGTATGGGTGGCAAATGGTTTCATGTCGGGGGCAATCAGGTTGTGGAACGGGATGAAACCTCCAAAGGTAGAAGCCAGTGCAAGAAAGATTAACGGAATGGTCATATTGAGTGGTGCCTCACGGGGTTTATGTTTATACTGTGTGTTTTTGCCCCAGAAAATATTAAAATAAAGCCTGAAAATATAGAAGGAGGTAATGCCTGCAGTGATATATTCCGTGTAGAAAAGCAACTTATTGGAATGGAATGCAGCAGCCAGGATTTCATCTTTACTAAAGAACCCGGCAAAAGGGGGAATACCCGATATGGCAAGTGATGCCGCCAGAAAAGTGATGTGAGTAATGGGAAGATGTTTTCTCAGGCCACCCATATCCTTCATATAATTGGAATGGACGGCATGGATAATGGCGCCGGCAGCCAAAAACAACAATCCTTTAAACATGGCATGGGTAAACAGGTGGAACATGGCAGCCATGTAACCCAGGCCGGCTTCGCCACCATATCCCGAAACCCCCAGCCCAACCATCATATAACCTATTTGCGACAGGGTTGAGTAGGCGAGTACCCTTTTAATATCAAATTGGGTAATGGCAATGATGGCCGCAAACAAGGAAGTAAAGCCACCCACATATCCAATAAAGATCAACACGTCCGGTGTGTAAAAATGATAAATAGGGAACAAACGGGCCACGGTAAACACACCGGCCACCACCATAGTGGCAGCATGAATCAGGGCGGAGACCGGGGTTGGACCTTCCATGGCATCAGGCAGCCAGATATGAAAGGGGAACATGGCAGATTTTCCTGCTGCCCCCGCAAAAATGAGCCCCATTGCCCATGAAAGGGCCGAAATCCCCATAAAACTTAAACCGGCCACGTGCGTGAAGATGGTTGACCCGGGTTGGGTTAATTTCTCAAAGTCAAAAGTCCCTGTGTAAAACGACAAAATCAATACACCAATTAAAAACCCAAGGTCGGCAAAGCGTGTTACGATAAAGGCTTTTTTTGCCGCGGCAACGGCAGAGGGCTTTTGATAATAAAACCCGATCAACAAAAAGGAACAGGCCCCGACCAGTTCATAAAAGATAAACATCTGGAAAATATTGGTGGCCATGACCAACCCCAGCATGGAAAAAGTAAACAGGGAAAGGAATGCATAAAAACGTGCAAAACCTTTTTCCCCCTTCATGTATCCCAGGCTGTAAATATGGGTCATAAACGAGATGGTTGTGACCACCACCAACATCATGACAGAAATAGGGTCCAGTAAAACACCCATTTGGATTTGCAGGCTGTCCGATAAAGAAAGCCAAAGCCAGTTAAACGGGATAATGGAATGAAAACTTTCAGTGGCACTTGCAAAAAAATACTGATAACCGGCCAACAGCGACAACATAAAAGAAATTGCCAGGCCCACCGTTCCGATCAAACCGGACACAATGGGCTTCCACTTCATTCCAAAAAGTCCTGTAAAAATAAATACTAATAAAGGAATGAGTGGTATAAGAAGGGTATATGAAAAATCAGTCATTTCAAATATTTTTATTTAAAATTTCATTTCATTGACATTATCCGCATTAATGTTATGTATTCTCCTGTAAATATTAATAATCAAGGCAATGGCAACCGAAGCTTCCGCGGCGGCGATGCCAATAATAAAAAGGGAGAAAAAATGCCCCTGCAATTGGTCTGGATAAAGAAACCGGTTGAAAACCAAAAAATTGATTACCACCGAATTTAATATCAATTCGACGGACAATAAGATGGTAATGAGGTTCTGCCGGATAATAAATCCCGCAACCCCGATAAAAAACATCAGCGTGCTGACCACAAGAAAATGATAAATAGATAGTCCCTGTATCATGTCAAAATATAAAGTTTAGTTATTTTCTTTTTTCGCCACAACAATGGCAGCCACCATGGCTGCCAGTAATAAAATACTGATCAGTTCAAAAGGCAATACATAACCGTTTTTTTCCAAACTAAGGAGTTGGTTTCCTATCAAGTGCATAGTAACAGGCACTTCTTTCACGGCAGGGTTTTTTGAAAACGGTTGCAAAAGCAGCACCCATAAAGCGGTACCGCTTCCAGCCACTAAAACACTTAGTCCCATCCATAATTTCCAGGCGGCAGGCCTTTCAAATTTATGGCTGATATGGCTCGTCAGTAAAATACTGAAAATGATCAGCACAACGATGCCCCCGGCATAAAGGGTTAATTGCACACCGGCCAGGAATTGATAATTCAAAAGAAAATAAAATCCGGCAGTGGCAACCAAAACAAAGAGCAAATAGATGGCGGCCCGGAGCATTTTACGTGATGCAATGGTTAACACCGAGAAAAATAAAATTGTGGCGGATATCAAATAAAACATAAAAACACCCAACGTCATGACTTTACCTCCTTCTTTTTTAATGAAGAACCCGGTTTGTTTAACACTTTTGTCAGCTTAGCCCGGTCGAATACAGCATGTTCAAAATCCTGTCCCCAGGTAATCGCATCGAACGGACAGGTTTTAATGCACAGTTCACAGAACGTACACATTGACAAATGATAAATATGTTTGTCAATGGCCCTTATCATCTTCCCCTCTTCATTGGGGACTTTTTTGGTTATAATTTCAATGGAGCCATTGGGGCAGTTCAACTCACAAATTCCACAACCTGTACATTTGTGCTGGTTGTTTTCATCGTGAGGCATGATCACTTCCCCTTTAAAACGGCCTGTCATTTTCAGGGTAGCACGGTTTTCCGGGTATTGCTCCGTAACTATTTCTCCCGGACTTATGAAATACTTTCCCGTGACCCGCATCCCGGCCCAAAGGGAGAGGACTCCTTTAAATATGTCGGTAAAATATTTTATTGTACTGTTCATCTTTTTTCAAATTACTATTTAAAGTACAATCCCATCAAGACCACAAAAGAAATAATCACGGTATTCATTAAATTTAGCGGCAAAAGATATTTCCATTCCAGATTTAACATTTGGTCAATTCTTAAACGCGGGAAAGTCCATTTAAACCACATAATGATATAGATAACCACGAATGTTTTTCCAAAAAACCAAAGAATCGAAGGGATGTAATCCATAATTTGGTTAAAGCCTTCCCATCCGCCAATATGAAAGGGCATCCATCCCCCTAAAAATAGTGTGGCTGCAATGGCCGACACAATAAACATGTTCATGTATTCGGCCAAAAAGAAAAAAGCGAACTTTATCCCTGAATACTCGGTATGAAAACCTGCCGTCAACTCCGATTCGGCTTCTGCCAGGTCGAAAGGGCCCCTGTTAATTTCAGCCGTGGCGGTAATCAGATACAAAACAAAAGCGATAAAAGCGGGAATATGGCCTTTAAAAATCCACCATCCGTCTGCCTGGCTTTCAACGATGGTGGAAAGCTGCATGCTTCCCGAAAAGATAACGATTGCCAGCAACGACAAACCCACCGAAAGTTCATAGCTTATAATTTGGGCACCGCTCCGCATAGCGCCAATAAGGGAGTATTTACTGTTACTTGACCAGCCTGCAATGAGTATCCCGACCACACCAAGCGACGAGACGGCAATGACATAAAATATCCCTATATTAAAATCAATGGCTTGCAGCCCCTTTGCAAAAGGAAGGGCGGCCATTGCCATAAACGAAGCAATGATCACGATGAACGGAGCCAGGTTAAACAAAAATTTATCTGCATGCTTAATAGTAATCAACTCCTTCATTAACAGCTTAATAAAGTCAGCAAAAGTTTGAAATATCCCCCATCTCCCTACACGGTTTGGCCCAATCCGGTTTTGAATGACCGCGCAGACTTTCCTTTCCAGGTAAACCAAAAACAACCCGAGTAAAGCATAAAAAAGCAGAAAGACAATTCCCACCAGAACGAATTCCGTTAAGGTTGCCATCCAGGGCGACATCATGTTGTGCAGGCTATTGTCAATTGAAGATGTTAATGTTGAAAAACTGTAAATATCTAAAATCATATTTCAAATGTTTATCGGTCAATATCCGGGATAACCAAATCAAGAGAGCCGCAGATTGCCACCAGATCAGCAATTATTCCCCCTTTGGACAGGGTATTTAACACAAAAAGGTTGCTAAAATTAGGAGAACGGAATTTAATCCGGTAAGGATATTTTGCACCTTTACTAACAATATAAACCCCGAGTTCACCTCTTGCCGTTTCCACCCGTTGGTAGTACTCCCCCTCCGGAAGTTTAATAACGGGTTTCATTTTGGCGGTAAAGCCTCCTTCTTCAGGCATGTTATCCACCAGTTGTTCTAAAATATTTAAGGATTCCACCATTTCATCCATGCGGACTTTGTAACGGGCAAAAGAATCCCCTTCGTGATAAAGGATCTCTTTAAACTTCACTTTGTCATAAATTCCATAAGGGGCAGCCTTTCTTATATCACAGGAAAACCCCGAACCCCTGCCCGAAGGGCCCGTAACCCCATAGTTGATGGCCATCTTTTTATCCATCACCCCAATGCCTATGGTACGATTATGAAAAATTACATTATCGGTTAACAGGTTTTTATAATCCGGCAACTTTTTGCGGAAATATTTTACATATTCCAGGGTGTGTTTCCGGAAATCCGGATGGACATCATGCAACAACCCCCCCGGTGTATTGAAGCTGTGGAGAAGACGTGAACCAAAGGATTCCTCAAAAATGGAAAGTATTTTTTCCCGGTCGCGCATACCATAAAAGAAAGTGGTCAATGCGCCCAGGTCCATTCCAAAAGCGCTCCACCACAAATTGTGAGAAGCAATACGGGTCAGTTCGTCCAAAATGGCCCGGATGTATTGAACCCTTTCAGGAACCTCCACACCGAGTGCCTCTTCAACGGCAAGACAAACCGCCTCATTATTTATATGTGATGAAAGATAATCCATACGGTCGGTCAAATGAATGACCTGTTTGTAAGTATCTGATTCAGCCATTTTTTCAATACCCCTGTGAATATATCCTATATGAGGAATCATGTAATTAACCGTTTCACCGCTCAGGCAAACTTCCAGTCTTAATACACCATGGGTAGAGGGGTGTTGAGGCCCCATATTAACGATATAATCATCCTCCTCTTTTAAAATTATTTTTTTTTCAACTGTTTCTTCGCTCATATCAATTGGGGTATTCAATAATATTCACTTCATCTTTAAAATCTTTGCGCAAGGGGTAGCCATAATCATCTTCAAGGAAGAAACGTCTCAGGTCGGGATGGTTGTTGAAGCGGATACCAAACAGGTCGAACACTTCCCTTTCGTGGAATTCCGCTGTAATCCAGAGGTCGGAAACGGTATCTATTTTTGCTTTATCGCGGTCTTCCAGGTCAGCCTTCAGTACGATCATCGTATGCGTATGGGTTGATTCAAGATGATAAACCATGGTAAATTTTTCCAGATGATCAACGGCTGTCAGGCTGACCAGATAATCAAAGGGGTGCTCTTTGTAATTTTTAAGCACTTCTGCCGCCTCATGTAATTTACCGGCCGGAACAATTAATTCGGGATATTGAGTGTCCTGCCTCAAAGCACAATAAGGAATGGCCTTGCTGACAGATTCCATGAATTCGTTATTTTTTTCCATCATGCCCGTTATTATTTTTCAGTTTTCTTTTTCTGCTTACCTGCGTTTTGGCTTTGATTTTGCGTTGAAGTTGCATCACACCGTAGAGCAGGGCTTCCGGCCTGGGAGGGCAGCCCGGGACATACACATCCACAGGCAAAACATGGTCAACACCGCGGACAACAGAATAAGTGTTGTAAAAAAAAGGCCCGCCGGAAACAGCACAAGCCCCCATGGCAATCACATACTTGGGTTCTGCCATCTGGTCATAAAGCCGTTTGAGTACCGGGACCATTTTATGAACAATGGTGCCTGCCACCACAATCACATCCGCCTGTCTGGGCGTGGCACGATAAACTTCAATACCAAAACGGGCAAAATCGTAACGGGGTGCGCCGGCAGCCATCATCTCAATGCCGCAGCAACTCGTAGCAAAAGTTAAAGGCCAGATGGAGTTGGACCTGCCCCAGTTTAAAACTTTATCAATGGTTGTTAAAAAAACGTTACCGCCCAGTTCATTCATCGCTTCGAGGGTTTCATTATCCCCGAAGTCTTCGTATTTCATTGATTTTATCTTTATATCCATTTTAACGCTCCTTTCTTCCATGCATACAACAGGCCAAGTCCGAGAATGAAAACGAAAATGACGATTTCAATAAAAGCCCTTAAGCCGATGGATTTCATGACAACACCAAAGGGAAACAGAAACACCGTTTCCACATCAAAAACCAAATAAATAATTGCAAATAAATAATAACCCACCCTGAACTGGATCCACGCCGGGCCTTCGGTGGGGATGCCACATTCGTAGGGCTCAAACTTTTCGGAATTATAAGAACGGGGGCTAACAAGGGAAGAAAAAATAATGGCCCCTCCAACAAGGGCTAAGCCGAGAATAAAGAAAATGATTAAATATTCACTGTTCATAGTATCAGGTTTAAAAAATGTTTCTATTTAAACAGCTTTTTTTTAAAAAAAGCAAAAGTAAACTTTACAGTGACATATTGCGACAGAAATTAGACAAAAAAATTTTTGTCTCTAAAAACCCTGTCATTTTTGAACAGAAATAATTAATTTAAAACTTTGTCCTTATCACCCCCGCGAAGGTTGGCGTCCACACCAACTGCATTTACGGAGCAAGGTTTCTTTATCAGGCACAATCCGGATGTGATAAATAACACATTAGCAGGTAATAATCTTCTCAATCTTATTCATCGTAAACACTTTAAAATCACCAGCCATAAAGCGGCTGATCTTTTGCAGGCTTTTCCCTGCCCCGCATTCAACAAACTGCGTACACCCCATGCTCAACAATTTTTCAAAAGTTTGCATCCAGTTTAATCTTTCGTATAGGTTGCGTAACAGTTCGTTACGGATGTTTTCGGACGTTTTCAACATCATTTGGTCAATGGATGAAATAACCGGATAAACCGGTTTTTTCAGGGAGATGTGCTCGGTAATGAATTGCTTAAATTCTGTTTGTGTTTCTTTCAACAACCGGGAATGATAAGGCGTGTTTACCGGCAGAAATGCTGTATTCAAAGCGCCGGTTTCTTTAGCACGGTCAAGTAGCCGGTCAATGGCTTTCAACTTGCCGGTAACCAGATGCGAATGCACGCTGTTTGTGTTGGCAATTTCAGCTTCCAGCTTTTGCCCGCTGATCATGCTTTCAATCTCATCCCGTGTCAATCCGATAATGGAACCCATTCCGCAATCTGTTCCGTCAATCACAGACCGGGAAACGGTATAAGCTTTTTCGATCAGCCGGAGGCCTTGTTCAAAACCAAAAACACCGCTGCCATACAAAGCAGCATAGAGCCCCATGCTGTACCCGGCAACGGCACCGGGTTTTAATCCACAATTAACAAGCTCATCCGACAAACTACAACTGAAAATATAACTGATGATCTGGCTGCATAATTCATCCTCGGTAAAATCAGCATCTTCAAGCGAAAAGTGCAAATAATCATCGCCGGTGAGATGGGTCACCAAAGCAAGTTTTTGTTGAAAATTATCAGAAAAGGAATTCAGAATCTTATCCTCCGTGCCGATATATTCGGAAACAAACGCAGGAAAAATAAAAGCGGTCTTCATGCTTCAGGCATCAACTTCAATGATCCTGTTGCCATATTCAATAATACGAAGCTGCATGTCAATCAATTGCCCGATGGTTTCCACCGGATGTTTAATACTGTATTTGCCGATGGTCTTTAAATCAATATCCTGGTTATACTTTTTTGTAAATATTTCTATCAATGCCAAAAACATGAGGGAATCGCCTCCCATATCAGTGATAATATTCGAGTCATCCGTTATATCAGCCACATCAACTTCACATTCTTCGGCAAAGAAATCATAAACTATTTCACGCACTTCCTCAGTAATTTTATCATTCACACGAGCCATTTGCTATTTTTTAGTTTTGAATCAAACAGAAAATTGTGTTATTTTGGTCTGGCAAATATAAGGATCAAATGAATACAAAAAAACCGGCCAACTGAAATTATGACAAAATCCAAAGTATATAATTACTCGCTGCAAGCCAGGGGTTACGAACTCGATTCATACAATCATGTAAACAATGCCGTTTACCTGAACTACACCGAACAGGCACGATGGGACCTTTTCGGCCAGATCGGATTATTGGACAACATCAGGGAATCGGGAATGAAACTGGTGATCACCGAAATCAAGATAAAATATATCCGGCAGGTGGTTCTGTTTGATGAGATTGTTGTTGAAACCCGGATGGAACCTTCTCTGCCATTTCTTATTTTTCATCACCATCTGATAAATAAAAAGACGAAAAAAACCGTTGCCAAAGTAAAGGTTAAATCGCTTTTTCTGGATGCAAAAAACAAACCCTGCGATTTCCCGCATGAGCTCATGAACATCATCAAAAACAATACAGGAACTGATGAATAGCCGGAATACAACAAGTTGGAAACAGGAAGGTTCCATTGGTATCCTGCAACTTCATAATCCACCTGGGAATTATTTGACAATCCCTGAATTTTTCCCGACTGATGAATTACAACAAAAGGTAAACAACGGAATTAAAGGGCTGATCATAACGGGTTCGGGACGCCATTTTTCGGCAGGTGCCGATTTGAAAATGATAAAAAAACAACTGGGTGAAATTCACCGGTTCAGGAAACAACTTACGCAGGGGAACGAACTGTTGAATTTTATCGAAACCATGAAAATACCGGTTATGGCTGCCATAACCGGCGCTTGTTTCGGTGGCGGACTTGAGGTAGCTTTGTCCTGTCATGTCAGGGTGTGCAGTAAAACAGCCCTGTTTGCCTTTCCCGAGGTCAACCGTAACCTTTTCCCCGGCATGGGCGGCATAAGGAAACTGGAAGAAATAACCGGAAAGGCAACGGCACTTGAACTGATCCTGAAAGGGGATTTGATCAATGCTGAAAAAGCGTACGAACTAAAGCTGGTGGATCGTGTATTGCCCAAAAAAGAGGTGATGAATTATGCGGTTGACTTTTTAAAAACCATCACCCGTGACCGGCCGCTTAAAGTAATAAACAGCGTAATGGAATCGCTGAACAACAGCAGGAATATGAGTTTTGAAAAAGCGGTGGAAAAAGATGTGGAAATGTTTTGCCAACTCGCCCTTGAGGAATTCAACAAAGGAGAAAAAAATGGTGAAACGTGAAACAGAAAAAAAGAGTTTGATTTCATGGACGGTGGAACAGGATATTGGATTTCTGGTGCTTGACAATCCGCCGGGAAACAGCATGACAGCTCTGTTCTTTGATGAACTGAAAAGGCTAACCACCGCAATCACGCAAAGTCACATCAAAGCATTGATTATTACCGGAAGGGGGCGTCATTTTTCTTCGGGGGCTGATCTTGAAAGCCTGATCGCTGCAATTAAAACCGACAGCACAGGTAACGGCAAACCCATGAAAGAGGCAAAGGCCATGCTGTTATCTCATGTCCTGACATTTGAATTTTTTAGTGATCTGGACATCCCGGTCATTGCCGCCATTCAGGGTGTATGCCTCGGCTCGGCACTGGAACTGGCCATGCACTGTCATTTCAGGTTGTGTTCCAACGATGCCCTGCTGGGATTGCCGGAAACCGGTTTTGGCCTGATACCGGGTGTTGGAGGAATTCAAAAAATATTACAGCTTTCCGGAAAAGCCAAGGCTATTGAATTGATATTAAAAGGGAGTAACTTTGCTGCTGCCGATGCCTGCAAATGGCATATCGCGGATGCGCTTTTCCCGAAAAAGGAATTGATGGAAAAGGCAGTGCAGTTGGCAGGGATTGCGGTGGATGGATACAGAAGATATAAGAAAGCGGAGTATTTGAAAAGATTAACCCAACCCATGACCCCGGCTTAAAAGCCGGGGAAACTGAAGGCCAGGGTAACCCTAAAAATAAAACCCAAACCAGTTACCCTGGCCTTCAGGCCGGGGGTAAAACACTATGATGAACCAACAAAAAATAAAAATAACAGGAACCGGAACCTACCTGCCGGGGGAAAGAATCCCACTGGACAAAGTGGATTATTACCTCGGTGAACTGACCGATGCCCCGTCCAAAATCAGGAAATGGATGAAAATGACCAAAAGCCTGATGAGCCAGATGCTGGATGTGGAATATTATCATTTTGCCATTGACCCTGTAACCCGTGAGTTTACCGACGACAACATCAGTATGTCGGTGAAAGCGGCTGAAAAAGCCATCAGCATAGCAGGAATTAAAGCCGGCGATATTGATTTGATTGCTTACGGCAGCCCGCACCAGGACCAGATGCCTACCGCTTCGGTGAGGATACAGGAACAACTGGGGATTGAACAATGCGGCGAAGTTTCCATCCACGCCAACTGCACATCTGCATATAAAACTTTACTCATTGCCCACGACATGCTTAGAAACGGAAGATATAAAACAGCCCTGGTCGTTTCGTCAAATATGTCTTCGTCAGAGCTTAGAGCCGAATATTACAACCAGGCACTTGTTAAAAAAGAGGAAGTTCTTTTGCGGTATTTCCTCAGCGATGGCGCAGGGGCATTGCTACTACAAGCCACTGATGACCAACATGGATTGTTTGTTGAGCATACTTATATGGAATCCGGCGGCGGAAAAAAACCCGCTGCCATGTTTAACCGGCGCCCGGCCTATTGGATGAACCCGAAGGAAGAATACGAAAAAGGCTATCATCATCTCGCCCAGTTGTTTAATGAGCAGTTGCGGACTCATTTTAATGAAAAAGACGGCTCGGTGTTTTACAAAGGTTTGAAAAGGATGATGGGGAAATATCCGTTTGATGTGGATGCCATACGGTTTTTCCAGGTCAATTTTCCTTCCAAACACATTTCGGAAATGGTGATGGAAGAGTGTGAAAAGCTGGGTATCCCAAAGGAAAAATTGTATTCCAAAATGAGTACAATGGGTTATATCGGCCCACCCATGGCCATCGTGAGCATTGACCGGATGATCAGGGAAGAACAATTCAACAAAGGTGATTTGATCCTCAGTTTTGTCACTGAAGTCAGTAAGTTTATGCAGGCTGGGTTTTTATTGAAATATGAATAGGATAATAATCATAACAAACCAGTGATCATCAGCGTCTAAAAAAGACTGACGCAGATTGGCACAGAAAAACGCAGATAAACCATCATAACAAACCAGTGATCATCAGCGTCTAAAAAAGACTGACGCAGATTGGCACAGAAAAACGCAGATAAACCATCATAACAAACCAGCGATCATCAGCGTCTAAAAAAGACTGACGCAGATTGGCACAGAAAAACGCAGATAAACCATCATAACAAACCAGCGACAAATAAACATTTCTTCATGATTAAAAAAAAACCACCACCGGAATACAATATCGGTATCATCGGATGCGGGAAAACGGGAAAAGACCTGTTTGAATTCCTGACCGGTTTTCGTTTTCATGTTACGCTGGTTTGCAGAACAGATGAAGCTGTTGAAAAACTTGCGAACACTTTCAGAAAAAAACAAAACAGGGCTTTAAAATACCGGTTAACTGACCCGGGAACGTATAATTTTCGAAATCAGAATACAATCATCACATCCGACTTAAACCTGCTGAAAAATTGTAATCTTGTCATTGAGGCCATTAGCGAAAATGCGGACAGGAAAAAGGAATTGTTCCGGCAGATTGAACCCGTCGTTTCCCCGGACTGTATGCTGGCCAGCAACACTTCCTCCATCCCGCCTGATGAATTGTTCAAAGAATTGAAAATGCCGGGCAGATGCCTGGGGCTGCATTTCTTTTTCCCGGTGACCATGAAAAACTTTGTTGAAATAAACGTAGCGGTCAAAACTGGTAACAAAACTGTTTTGAAAGTTGAGGATTTTCTCAAATCAATCAAAAAGAACTTTCTCGTTCTTACAGGGAATGACCACTTCATCATCAACCGGATGTTCCTGAAAGTGCAGGCCGGGTGTTGCCAATTGTTGCAGGAAGGCATTTTGGATGTTTCGGAAATTGATGCCTTGGTCAAAGACCGTCTTTTCCCGGCAGGCATCTTTAATTTTTTTGACCAGGTGGGAAATGACGTGATGCTTCAATCGGTAAAAAATTATCTCCGTTACGAAAACGATCCCGGTTTTTTTCTTCCCCTGATCGAATGCCTGGAAGAAAAAGTCGGGGAAGGCAGGCTGGGTAAAAAAACAAAATCGGGTTTTTACGATTATCCCCTGAAAACATCTTTGAACGAAACCGTATCCTTCAATGAGCCGGAAATAAAAAATGTTTTGCAGAAAATCACCGGTTGGTGTCTTGATGGCATTTTCGATGTGCTTTACAGGTCAGTGTGCAGCAAATCCGAACTGGAACAGATCGTAAAAGAATACCTGATGGTTGAGAAAAGCCCTTTTGAACTGGCGGGGGAGATTGGATATGTTTCCAAATAATGTAACGAATCATTGCTGATTTTTCTACAATAATTGTTCGAAAACTTATCAGGCTCTTCATTCACAGAACTAACCAACATATTGTTTAAATTGTAGTTTGATTATAATGCCACGAATGCACGAATAAATATTCGTGCATTCGTGGCTATCTTTTTAAGTTCCATTTGCAGTTTCAATCCCAATTGATTTAGTTACTTATTATTTTCTCATGACGAACTTTTCGTAACGAACTTTTCGTTATAGAAATATCGTAAAATAATTCTTTTCTTTGCCATTGCAATATTTGATAAAAACAGGACAATGGAGGATAAAGTCGTCATCACCGGAATGAACATCATATCATCGCTGGGGCTGAATGTGGAAGAAAACTGGAAAAACCTGGTACAGGGAAAAAGCGGCGTGAAAAGAATTACTTTGTTCGACCCGTCTGCCCTGCAAACACAAATTGCAGCCCAGGTACCCCCGGCCTTTGACGAATATGCAAAAAATAAAATCAGGAAAAGGCAATCGCGACAGATGACACGGGTAACACGTATGTGCTACGTATGTGCCAAAGATACCGTTGAAAAGGAACAGATCAATTTCGACCGGTTTGACAAAAGCCGTTGTGCCGTAATACTGGGTGTGGTCAACACGGGTAATTCAAGCGTGGAGGATAAATCCGATCTGCGAAACCCGATACTTAAAGGCATGAACAATTCGATGGCTGCCTGGATTTCAATTGAATACAGGCTGACAGGCCCTGCCTATACCGTTGCCACAGCCTGTTCCTCATCAGCTTATGCCATCGGGCTGGGTTACGACCTGATCAAAAGCGGCCATGCCGACATGGTCATCACCGGTGGCGCCGATTCCATAATTAATCCCGAAGAAATAACCGGCTTTAATGCACTGTATGCTTTGTCAACTGAAAATGAATTCCCTGAAAAAGCGAGCAAACCGTTTGCTGAAAACAGGGACGGGTTTGTCATTGGTGAAGGCGCAGGCATTATGATCCTCGAATCGGAAGCATCGGCAAAAAAGAGAAAGGCAACAATTTACGGTGAACTGGCCGGCTATGCCCTGACAACTGAAGGGTACAACATCATGGCACCGAAAAAAGACGGTGAAGGCATGGCCGAAACCATGGAAAAAGCACTTGCCGCCTCAGGGACAGATAAACCGGAAGTGGGTTACATCAGTGCCCACGGAACAGGCACCACACTGAATGATCTTTATGAAACCCTGGCAATCAAAAAAGTTTTCGGAGACCGGGCTTTCGATATTCCTGTTTCTTCCCAAAAATCAATGCTCGGCCATACGGTGGGTGCTGCCGGTGTCATCGAAGGGATCGTTACCGCATTGAGCATCAAAAACAATTTGTTGACCCCCACCATCAACCTCGAGGAGCCCGACCCTGACCTGGATTTGGATTATGTTCTCAACGTCAGCAGGCAGGCCAATGTCCGGGTTGCCTTGTCTAATTCCTTTGCTTTTGGCGGACATAATGCTACATTGGTTTTCAGGAAATATCATTAAGAAAACCTTTTTGCCGCAATGCCAAGCGAAACAACGAAAAACGCAAACAACAGCACCAGGTTTTTCCAGATGCCGACCAGTCCGGCACCCCGTGCAAAAAGATTCAGGTAGCTGTCTATTCCCCAGCGCAACGGCGACAGGTTGGAAATCAGTTTCAGGTTTTCGGGCATCATGTTGACGGGCATAAAAATACCGCCCAGAGCCGCCATGATCACCACAAGGATTGCCCCGAACATGGCTGCCTGATTGTGGGTTGTGGAATAGGTCCCCACCAGCAAGCCAAACCCGATGGCAGACAAGGCCGAGACCAGGGTGGCCACAAATATGGCAAAGTAATGGTTTCCCGTTTCAAGTGCCGGCAAACCCAGGTAAGGAAATACAAATATTCCAACCAATACCATCAGTAAAAATTGCAAAAAGCAAACCATGAGATAAGCCACTGTTTTGCCGGTAAGGATATTGAGATACGAAACCGGCAGCGTGCGGATGCGGTCATAAGTGCCTTCGTTTTTTTCGGCGATCAGGCTGCCGGCCAGCGGGATAACAATAAAAAACATGGCGAAAAGGGAAAAGGCAGGCACATTGTTTTGTGTGATGTTGGGTTTGATAATCACGTTTGAACTGCCCGGATAGCTTTCGCCAACTTCCACAACTTGTTGCGGCAGCTCATCCACGTCAACATCCTGCAAGGCATTTAAAATCATCAAAGAAACCGAATCCTTAGTTTCAATGACTTCCGAAAGCCGGCTGAACAACACATTGGTCATCAGGCTGGATTCGGCACCGGTGGTGGCCATTTTTACAGCATTGAGGATCGAAATTCTGACGATGTCCCTGATGGCCGGGTCAAACAAAACCCGGATGCCGTGGACTTTAGCAGTATCCCCCTCCTTTTCATCACCCTCAATCAGTGTTTGCAAACCGGAGATAATCTTTTGCTTTGCTTCTTCCGTTGTATTTTCAGAAATGATTATTCCCACCCTGAACTTTCCCCGTGCAACAAGTGCTTTAACCATACTGTCGGTCAGCGGCTTGCTTTTGTATTGCGTGATCAGGTTGAATTCATCGCTTCCGGACAACCCTTTCCGGACAAGCTCGCCCATGGTGCTTTGATCATGATCAATAAAAAGGAGTTCGATAGTTGCACTGCTGACTGACTGAATTGCATTTTGCTGGGTAAGAGTAATCACGATGATCAGTAGCAGCGGCATCAGGAAAAGGATGGACAGCCCGGCTTTATCCCTGATCAATGTCAGTATCTCACGGCGTATATTGAAGTATAGCTTTCTCATAATTTACTCCCTCAGTGCCTTACCGGTCAGTTTTAAAAACAGTTCACCGAGGTCGTTACAGTCATCGCAACGGCGGATAAGTTTTTCAGGCGTTCCTGTGGCAATCACAAGCCCGTCGTCAATAATACTCACGGCGGAACACAGTTCTTCGGCTTCATTCATGTAATGGGTAGTGTATAAAATGGTTGTCCCGTCACGGTTCAGTTCTTTCAGGTATTCAAAGATCAGGTTTCTGGATTGGGCATCAACCCCAACGGTCGGTTCATCGAGAACAAGGACTTTCGGATTGTGCACCATACCGGCAGCAAGGTTTGTCCTTCGTTTTATCCCGCCCGAACATTTACTGGTTTTTTTACCGGCATGGATTTCCAGTTGTAACCTGTCGAGCAGGCCGTCAACGGTTTTATGCAGGGTTCTTCCGAACAGGCCGTGCATTTGTCCGAAATAGCTGATGTTTTCATGAACCGTGAGACTGGCAAATAAGGCAATCTCCTGAGGTACCAGCCCGATGATTTTTTTTACGGCAGATGGCGTATTGTCAAAACCGTTATAATTAAAAGTAATGGTTCCTGCCGTTGGAGGGAACAATCCGCATAAAAGCGAAATGAGTGTTGTCTTTCCGGCTGCATTGGGGCCGAGGATGCCGTAAAATTCGCCGGCAGTGATGTTAAGGTTTATCCCCTTTAGCGCATCCATGGAAGGCCCTTTATACCTTTTGTGCAGGTTTTTTATCGAGATAACGGGCCTGGATAATGACATATCGGGATTAGTTTTTTACGGCTTCAATAATACTAAAAGGCGAAACGGTTTTTACAATTCTGCTGAAAGTAAAACCTGATGCCCCAAACAATGCCCTGAATTCTTTTTCTGTCCTTTCTTTTCCGTTTTCTGTTCCTGTCAGCATCTGGAGGTCCAGGATTTTGCCGTAGGCAGGTTTGTTGTCGTTTTTTATCACCGATTCAACGAGGAGCACCCTGCCTTTTTCCAGCATGGCTTCGTGTATGATTTTTAATAACCTGATACTGGCATCATCGTTAAAAATGTGAAGTATGTTTTTTAATAAATAAGCATCACCGCCGATTGGGATTCCATCAAAGAAATCACCGGAATCAATCTTTATTCTTTTTTCAACACCAAATTTTTTAGCATTTGCCTTTGTTGATATTACAGCCTGAGGCAGGTCAAAAACGATTCCATTTATATCAGGATATTTCTGAAGTATTCGAAACAGCAGGGTTCCTTCGCCCCCGCCCAGGTCTACCAGAACATGGATCCCTTTAAAATCATAAGACGATAAAACCGCAGCACTTATCAAGCGGGATGTATTGGTCATGGCCTTGTTATACAATTCATTTTTATCGGGATTTTTTTCAAGAAAGGTAAAAATATCCATCCCCAGCACATCATGTGCAACGCTTTTCCCTGTTCTGATGCTCCGGGTCATCTCATTTATTATGCTAAAGTTGGTTTCACTCAACTGATGCCTGACCATGTATTTCATGCCGTTGTCCTCATCCATTAATGCTTTTGAAAGGGGTGTATTGACAAATACCAGGTTGCGTTTTTCCTTAAAAACACCTTCTCCGGCCAGTGCCCTCATTAAGCGGGTCAAAGCAACCGGGTTGCCCTGTGATTGTTGTGCAATGTCATCAATGGTTTTTTCGCCATTTCCGATGATATCGGCAAGATTAAGTTCGCAAGCTACCCCAATCGCCTTGGAAATCCAAACATCCGTAGCTTTTTCATACACAGCAACATTGGGCGGGACAAGTTTAAAGTAAAGCTTCTTAAGAAAATTCCTGAAAGTTGTCACCATCGTATAAAACCAAACAGGTGGCAGGCCGCTATTGTTTCGATATTGATTCATTCTTTGGCAGAAATTTTCCGCAAAATTAACCGAAATGTGGTTTGACACCCCGCTTTATTTTTCTCGTTTTAAGTTAGGTGCAGGATACAATGTTGCGAGAGGGATCAACGTCCCGTCCGTGTGTCGCCATCGCTTTAGCGCCCTGTTTCGCCAAAGCTACGCGGTGGCCAGAGGAGGTGCAAGGGACAGAATGAACGGCAGCCACAGGATTCATCCTTTGGCCAGGTTCGGGAAGCGGGTTACAGGTTAAGGGGTGGTTCGTAAACAAACATAACGGAAACATCAAACAAAATAAACCGTATCTCCGTGGGAGGAACGACCGAAGGAGTCCGGCATAACAAATGGGAAAAATCAGGTGGCCGGTTTCTTAGCAAAATCAATCATTTATTGGGGCAAAGCCGCTTGATAAATTGAGAATAAAAAGGAAAAAGACCTGAAGTTTTTATATCAAATAAATATTATTTTTGCACACATTGAACATTATGGGATATGAGCAGAGATGATGTAGTTGTTAAGGTCAATGATTTTTTGATTGACGAATTTGAACTGGAAGAAGAACAGTTAATTCCGGATGCCCTGATGAAAGAAGACCTGGACATCGAAAGCCTGGACTTCGTTGATATTGCCGTAATTATTGAGAAGCAATTCGGCCTTAAAGTCACCAGTGAGCAGATGGTAAAGATCAAAAAACTGGAAGACCTGTATAACTTTATTCTTGAACGGTCAAAAAACTAATGTCTTCGTGGAAAGGCAAAACCAGGGGCGGCCTGACCGGGCATCGCTTTTTTATTATACTCCTGAAATATGCCGGCCTTAAATTTTCATATTTTTTCCTTCGATTTGTCGTCTTGTATTTTGTATTTTTTGCACCCAAAGCACGAAACCCTGTTTTTTGGTACTTCCGAAACATCCACGGTTTTAATCGTTTGAAATCCACTCGGTATTTGTTTAAAAATTTTTATGTCCTCGGCCGGGTTTTACTCGATAAAGTGGCCTTGCTGGCCGGGTTCAGTACAAAATTTACTTTTGATTTTGATGGGGAGAAATATTTGCACCAAATGGCGGAAGGGGAAGGCGGGTTTCTGATTGGCGCCCACATCGGCAACTGGGAAATCGCCGGACAGTTGCTTGAGCGTATTCAAACCAGGGTGCATATTGTTATGGTGGAAGCCGAACACGAACGAATAAAAGACCTGCTGGACGAAGTGATGATAAAAAAAAGTATGGATATCATCACCATTAAAGATGATTTTTCGCACCTTATCGAAATAAAAAATGCGCTGGACAATCATGAGATCGTTGCCATTCACGGCGACCGTTTCCTGGAAGGGGCAAAAACAATCACCGGCAAACTGTTGGGACGTGAGGCCCTTTTTCCTTACGGTCCCTTTTTTATGGCGTTGAAATACAATCGCCCGGTTTCGTTTGTTTCGGCTGTCAAAGAAACGGATACCCATTATCATTTTTATGCCACGCAACCCCGAAAATACGGTTCTTCGGGGAATGTCGCAGAAAAAGACAGGCAATTGAAAAAAATAGTAAACGATTATACAGACGAAATGGGACGGATACTTCAAATGGTTCCCGAACAGTGGTTCAATTATTATTATTTTTGGAGCCTCCGGAATAATGAAATGGAAAAATGAGTTTTACTTACGGATCAGATGATAAAACGGGGCAGCAAGCCAGGTTTGATGCCCAGAAAATAGCTTTTGCCCCCATTATGTTTCAGGCGGCCAAAGCATTGCGTGACATGGGCATTCTTAAATATTTAATGAAAAATCGCAGGAAAGGTGCCCTCTCCGAAGATATTGCACACCATCTCGACCTTTCGGAATATAGCGTTAAAGTGTTGCTGGAAGCCGGGTTGAGCTTGGAAATGGTAAAAGTGGAGGATGACAAATGGAGCCTCACCAAAACCGGTTACTTTATCCTGAATGATAAGTTGACCCGGGTAAATATGAATTTCACCAACGACGTTAATTATCTTGGTTTTTTTCACCTTCAGGAAGCTTTGAAAAATGGCAAACCGGAGGGACTCAAAGTTTTAGGTGGCTGGAACACTATCTATGAAGGATTGTCGGAACTGCCTGATGACATCCGGGAAAGCTGGTTTGCTTTCGATCATTATTATTCTGATGATTCTTTTCCCGAAGTAATGAATTATGTCTTTCAAGACAAGCCTGCACGTATCCTGGATGTGGGTGGCAATACGGGTAAGTTTTCCATCTTTTGCGCCCGCTATGATCAGGATGTCCGGCTTACTATCCTCGACCTTCCCGGACAGGTGAAAGAAGCGCTGAAAAACATTGATGATAAAGGATTTAGCGACAGAATAGATACTCTTTCGGCGGACCTGCTTGATTCATCAGTTGCTTTTCCCAAAGGTTATGATGTGATATGGATGAGCCAGTTTCTGGATTGTTTTTCGCAGGAAGGGATATTGAGCCTGCTCCGCCGGTCGTTTGATGCCCTGGACGGGAACGGTTCCCTGTTTATTCTTGAAACCTATTGGGACAAACAGCAGTTTGAAGCTTCTACGTACAGCCTCCATGCCACTTCGCTTTATTTTACAGCCATGGCCAACGGCAACAGCCAGATGTACCATTCGCGTGATATGAAAAAACTGATTGAAAAATCGGGTTTGTATATTGATAAAACGTATGAAGATATTGGCGTGAGCCACACGCTGTTTAAATGTAAACGGTAACCGTAAATGACAGACCGGGTTAAAAACAGTCCTTTGTTTTCCAAGTATTCAGCGGTGAACATATTAACGCTTATCGTTATTTTTATCATGATAATCGGGTATGAGTATCTGGAATGGCCTTTTTATATTGTTTTTATCCCCGTTGTTTTGTATTTGATCCTGATAGTCCTGGGTTCGGTGTTTATCGGTTTCAATTTTTATTTTCATTCGGTTTGCAAAGCCGTTACAACGGAACGTAAAATCGTCCTCACCTTCGACGATGGCCCCCATCCTGAAGTTACACTGAAGTTACTCGAAACACTGGAGAAATATAATTTGCCGGCTGCATTTTTCTGCATTGGCAAAAATGTTAACCTGCATCAACCGGTTTTGAGAAAGATTGTTGAAAGCGGTCATCTGGTGGCCAATCACAGTTACAGCCACCACCGTTGGTTTGACCTGTTTTCCTCAAAAAAAATGGTGGGTGAAATTTTGGCTGCCAACAAAGAAATTGAACAGGCTGTTGGTAAAAAACCTTTGCTTTTCAGGCCGCCTTACGGTGTAACCAATCCGATGCTGGCCAAAGCTTTGCAGCAAACGGGCATGATTCCGGTCGGGTGGGGCCTGCGTTCGTTTGATACCATGCATGATAAAGAAAAGGTGTTGAGGAAACTGAAGAAAAAAACAAAACCCGGAGATATTGTGTTGTTTCACGACACCCGTGAAAAAATTATCGGCGTTGTAGCAGAATATGCAGGCTGGCTGAAAGAAAATAATTTCGAAGTGGTACGGCTGGATAAAATGTTTAATATTGAAGTGTATGAAGAAATTTAAAATAACGGCTTTTTTCTTTTTGGTGATTTTTACGGGAATGGCTATGGCCCAGGTTCCCGACGGATTTACTGCCGTAGCCAACGTAAAAATTATCAAAGACGGTGTGAAGCAGGCATCAGCCAACACTTTTAGCTTGTCCAGCGACTTTGTGCAGGAAAAGCACCTGACCATGATGGACGAAGTGCTGGTAAGCAAAGGCCTGTTTTTGTTTAAAAAAGAGAACAATGTAAAATGGGAATATGTTTCCCCGATTCATTATGCCATTCTTATCCGGGGAAATCATTTTGTCATCAACAACGATGGCAAGATCAGTGAGTTTGATACCGGCTCCAATAAACTGTTCAAAGAGATCAACAACATGATCGTGATGGCCATCCGCGGGAACTTCGTTGACAATCCTGATTTTACGGCTTCATTTTATGAAAACAGATCGTTTTACCTTGTTTCGCTGAGCCCGGTTAATGAGCGGCTTAAAGATATTATCCAGTCCATTGATATTTATTTTGACAAAAAGGATTTTGGTGTGAGGAAAGTGAAATTTGTTGAACCGGGGGAAGACTTTACGCTGATCCGTTTTGAAAACAGGAAAACGAACATTGACTTACCTGATGATCAATTCAAGGTTAAACATGAATAGTGCCGCAAGGATATACGGTTTTGTGTTTATTTTGCTCATTGGCTTGCTGGCCGGGTGTTCGGGTTCGAAAAAGGTGACTGCCGGACCGGAAAATATAAAGGTTTCGCAGCCACGGATATTTGCCCCGAATTTCAAGAAGGCATTGTACAAAGCCGACATGAAAGTTTACGGGCGCGAATTGTCAGGCCTGATGTTGTTTAAAAAAAGCAAGGGCTCAACACGGGTTGCCTTTATCTCCGAATTCGGTTTGAAATATTTTGACCTCGAAGTTCCCGCTAACGACACGGCAGCGGTCACTTTTCATTACTTGATTGATTTGATGAACAGAAAGCCGGTTATGAAAATGCTGGAAATCTCATTCGGGATGCTGTTTCTGCATTATCCCGAAAACGACAGGACATACACCTTTGAATGCCAACCGGGCAGGAATATCAAAGTGATTAAATACAAGGGGGAAAAAGCAATTTACGGTTATGAACAGCATTCCGGGCAGGTTACCGATGTCAGGCAAAACGGCCTTTTTAAGCCGAAAATCAGAATGGAAGCCGGTGAATATGAGGTTCAATATCCATCAAAGATCCGCTTCTGGCAGGGGAAGAAAATCGAGATTGATTTGATGCTTGTTGAGGAATAGGGGCCTGGGGGCACAAGACCTGCTTACGCATATAGCCGGGCCGGAAGACTTGCAAGGGTGGCAGGATACCGGATGCTGACTGAAGACGAATGTTGAATCCCGGATGTGACGTAATCATTGGAAACCTGTCCACCCCCCCGCCCCCGCCGGCGGTAATGGCACTAACATTAACAAAATAATATTATCTTTGCTAAAATATTTTAACATACCAAAGATAAAAAATGGAAAACAACAGATCATTGGCCGTTAGTGCCTTGTTAAACCAGGAATTGAAAAAA
>CAJVWU010000039.1 GCA_913009755.1 uncultured Bacteroidia bacterium | reverse complement strand
TCACCGTTAGTTTATTTAACAGCACTAAAATAGGTGATGAGATTTACCGGTCAAATACTGTGTAAAGAACTTTTGCACAGTTATTTGCCGGTTTTGTTAATAACTATCTTGCGGATTTAAGGAAATAAGAAAACTAATGAGACAGACCCACACACGGTGAATTGATTATGAACAAATCCATTTTTTTATACTCCAGACTTAATTCAAGCCGTTGTGTGTTATTAATACGGATAAGATACAGATAAAGTTTGGATAATTCCGAAAAGCAAAATATCAGCTTTTTAAAAAATTCAGAATAAGGTTTGTCGTTTCATCGGGCTTTTCCAAAAACATGGCATGCGCAGCCCGCTTGACAACGGAAAACTCTGCTCCCGGAATTGCCTGCAACACACGCAAACTTTCTTCGGGAGAAAACAGCAGGTCTTTCTCTCCGCACAGGATCATCGTCTTTGAAGTGATCCCGGATAAACCCTCCTGGCAGTTAAATGCTTTAATGGCTTCAACCTGATGCTTAAATGCTGTTTTAGACTGAGGGAAAGGATATTCCACTGCCAGCCGAACAGCATTCTCCGGGTTTTCATTATTTTCAAAGAAAGATTTTGAAAATATCCAGTAAAACATATTTCGGATAGCGGATGGCACAATCAAGAGCAACAAAGCCTCCCATTGAGTGCCCGAGAAGGTGAACAACCGGCAGGCCGAGATGTTTGATCAGAGCAATACAGTCATCGGTAATTTGCTGTATGGTCATTGCGGCATCCTGAGGTTTCGTCCTGCCTACACCTCTGTTGTCAAAGATGATAACACGGTAATGCATTGATAATTCTTTTATTACCGGTAGCCAGCTTTGGGAATCACTAACCATGCCGGCAACAAGAATCAAAGGGGTTCCTTTTCCATGAATTTCGTAATAGAGGTTAACACCATTAACTTTTGTATAAGGCATGTTTTTATTTTAAGAAGAGCTTCCCCTTACTTTTTGTCAGAATAAAGAGCACGGTTGCAACAAAAATAGTAAAATATATGTATAGACATATCTCCTTCGTTTATTGCCGGTGCCGGAATTAATTACGGTTGTCGTTCCTGTTCAGAAAAAAGGTTTAACTTTAAAGAAATTTAAACAAGAAATGCGGCACGTGTCATACCCGCACACGGTAGCGTTTATTGGAAAAAATAACAATAAAAAATTCGGGTATTCACTTAAGATTATATTGGAATGAAGAAAATTACAGTTTTGATTTCAGTTGTGCTGATAGCTATTGTCATCACCGTGGGTAGTTGTAAAAAAGATAATCCCGTTCCTGTCGAAAAGAAAAAGTATGCCTGGGCATGCGGAAGTAAAAATACAATACTGAAAACTACAGACGGAGGGCAGCACTGGACAAGGGTACAGGCGCCATCAACAATCACGGATGCGAATCTGACATCCATAAGCATTGTTAATAAAACCAATATATGGATTTGTGGATCCTATGGTACAACAGGTAATGGTGTGGTATATAAATCAACTGATGGTGGAAATACCTGGGCCATGCTTGATTCGCAAACGTCGGGAGAAAAGACTTAAAAAAGGTGAAAAAATGAAAATTTGCAAGAAACATCAACAATTGAAAATCAATGACTAATTTTGACATTAGTTGGAATTAAAACAGAGATATTGAATAAAAGAGATAAACTATGAAAGATAAAGCATTAGTATATAGTGAAAATGAATTTGGAAAAATAGATGGTAAAGTTGCAAATGGTCTTGTCAGATATTCGGAAATATATAAAATCGTTGGTATTATAGACAGTACAAAGGCAGGGCTTGACGCAGGCGAATGTCTCGATGGAATAAAAAATGGAATCCCTGTATTTAGCAGTATTGATGATGCCCTGGACAAGTTGAATTACATCCCGAAATATTTTATTTACGGTATTGCACCGCTATCTCCACTTCTTGACAAGGAACAGAGACAGATAATCATAACTGCCATGAGAAAAGGGATGAATATCATAAATGGCTTGCCGGAATTCTTTACTGAAGATGACGAATTTATGCAAAAAGCGAGTGAATATGGCGTCAAAATCTATGACTTTAGAAAATCTCCGCAAAGAAAAGACCTGCATCTTTTCAGCGGACAAATTTTCGAAAACAAAACTCCTGTAATAGTTGTTACGGGTACAGATTGTGCTGTTGGCAAAAGGACTACTACACGAATTCTTGTTGAGGGCTTGAAAAAGAAGGGTGTAAACGCAGTATTTGTAACAACGGGACAAACCGGCTTACTTCAGGGGGCAAAGTATGGTATGGCCTTAGATGTTTTATCTTCCGGCTTTGCAACCGGGGAAGTTGAAAAAGCTGTTGTGGATGCCTCCGAGACAGAACACCCGGACATAATCCTTGTTGAAGGACAAGGTGCGTTGAGCCATCCTGCATTTACCTCATCAAGTGCTATCATAAGGGGAGCAATGCCCAATGCAATAATTATCCAGCACCCGCCAAAAAGAAAGAACCGTTGTGATTATCCTGCCATCCCCATGCCTACACTAAAAAGTGAGATAGAACTTAATGAGGTCTTCTCAAGTTCAAAGGTAATTGCCATTACGATCAACCATGAGGACATGACCGATGCTGAATTAGAAAAAATGATAGCGGAGTATGAAAACAGATATAAACTACCTGTTACGGATGTTTTAAAGTTTGGGTGCGATAAACTTATTAAAAAAATATGCGAAGTATTTCCTGCGTTACTTAACCTGATTAATTCATAAACTCAAATTTACACCAAATAATTGCTGCATTGATTTCCAAACGGTCATCATTTTTGTTTGCTTTTAGTTTTTCAGTTGATTTACTGTTGGTTATCGTCATTTTTGGGCATAATTCTCCCAGTCAGTATCGGGGTTTCAAACTTGGCGGACTATCTTAAATATTCAACAAATTAAAGAACAGTAGTTTAAGGTTGATATTTAAATCCTTATGGCTTCAAATATTTTAAAGCATTTCTCAAAATCCCATTTGCTGTAAAATTCAGCAGGGTGTTCAATCCTTGCCTTTGTTTTGAATACTTATCTGCTTCATTTAAAAGAAGAAAGCCCCCATCGCTTGAGGTTTCTTCCATACTAAACCTTACTTCAACTTTTTTTGTGCCCGGAGAGCTTAAATCAAACAAGCTTGCCTGACCGGATTCTGAAAATAATTCATTTTGTTTGTTGTAATTATTTGTATCTTCGCTCATGGGAAGGATTTTTTGTTTTTGACACCCCAAAGATATTGAACATCAATGGGATAACCTAATTTCTTTCCCTTTTTTTGGTTTATATAAATTATTCAGGTTAGGTCAATTAGTGCAATTCGACATTAGAAATTCCATTGTAGCCGACTCTTCCAGGTCTTGCAGACTCTGGAAGGTCTTGATCAGGATTTCAATAGAATTTCCACAGATCAAGACCCCTTATTGCTTCTGAAAAACCACCACCTGATATTCATGGCCACCCAGTACTTTGAATGGCTTTTTAGGTTTGAACACTTTTAGCTCTTTCATCTCTTTTTGGTTTCTCAACCGTTCCAGCGGCATCCTGCCCTCGTTGGGCCCGAAATGGGCATCCCAGACAATGATGCTGCCCACGGGTATTTTGGAAGCGGGATGGTCGCCGCCGGGCAGATTCTTTCTGCATTGGGAACTGTTCCTGATGTCAAGGCCCAGTTTGTAAACGATATACGAACTGTAATAGTAAATACGGTTTTTTTCGAGGCCGTTTTCCTCAATATAACCACAGGCGCGGTTTAAAACCGCTTCCTCGTTTGACGGCCCGAAAAGGCCCTTTTGCATTTTGATGATGCCAATGGTATTGATGACAATAAGCAGCATCAGCACAACTGTTCCTGCAGCTTTCCATCGTTTTTTAAGGGCTTTAAAAACAAAGCTGATTCCGGCCATGGCCATCAACGCGGCAAGCGGCGTAACCGACCCGATTACCCGAATCAAGCCCAGCGAATTGCCGATACCCTTCCACCAGGCAATGCTGTGTGCAGCAAAAAAAGTAAAAAATGAGCCCGCAACAATCAGGATAAAATAGAAATGATCATCCGGCCTGAGCCGTCCTTCGCGTTTCCATTGATAAAAAACAGCAAACAACCCGATAATAATAAACCAACTGAAAAACCGTCCGAATAGTTGCGGGCTTAAATCAACAAAATGAAAAAGACTTCCCGATCCGTAAATGTCCTTTGCATTGCCCGTGTATGGCATTTCGGTAACCAGCCAGAAAAAACCTTTGTGAAACGGCAGGCCTGCCAGGCTGATCACCAAAAAACCGGTAAGCAGAAACGGAAGGGCTTTGTATTGTTTTTTAAGCAGGTAAGCCAAAATAAAAACCGGGATTAACACAATGCCTTCAGTGCGGATCATGGGAAGAAATGAAAGCACCAACGCCGAACCGATATATTTTTCTTTAAAAAACAAAAAGACAGCCAATATCAGGAAGAAGCTGAACGTTACTTCGGTAAGGGAAGTGAACATGAGGATGAAATAAACCGGCATGCCCGTTACCAGGAAAATGGCCATCCAGGCCGGTTTGAAACGAAAACGGACGGAAAGTTTCCAGGCAAGAAAAGCAGTGGCCAGCCCCATGATCACATTATAAAGCCGGGCGCCGTTCATTCCCAGTTGTGCAAAAGGCGAGATCAGAAGGGTGAAAACCGGTTTCCCCCAATAGTTAAACAACATATCTGGATACTTCCATCCCCAGTAAGCCAGCAGGAAATGCTGGTAATGATCACCGCCCCCAAAGTTATTTTGGGTGAGAAAGACTGCAATGGCAAAGGCCACGAACATCAGGGACAACAGTGAAAAAACCAGGTATTTTTCCGGGAATTTTGGCATAAATTGTAAACTATTCCTTTAAAACGAAATGTGAATAATCAGTTTTGAGTTGCTTTGTCCCTTATCTGTAAAAATCAGAATGAAAAAACATATTGATGATTACTTATACCAGTGACTTTTATCAGGTATATTTACCATAATTGGTTTCGCCAGTATAGTATCTTTATATATCGTAATTCTGGTGATATATAATGAATCGCCGGCTTTTTTGTTTCCAACAGCCATTACGTCAAAATATCCATTTTTTTTCTTTTTCCATTTCCCGCGATAAAACTTAGCAGCCCAGTCGCCATGAATCAGGTAATCAAACTCTTGTATTTTGGGCAAAAGTTCATCACGGTGAAATGGCCGGTTTACCCAACTGTGGGGCTTACCCGGTTCCTGTTGTTGATTAATCCAAAGGGATTGTGAGGAAAGGATTATCAAATGCTTATTATAATCAAGCTGTGGTTTTATTTGGTTGATATAGGCAAGAATACGTTGAACAGAATCATTAGCATTAATAAAAACATAATTTGCAAGATTATCCTTTACTAATTTATACCTGTAACCTACTTTGTCAAGGAAACGCATTTCAGCCTCAATTTCATGATCCCTTTTTCCGTAATATCTTTCGTAATGATAATTGAGATCATGATTCCCCGGAGAAAAATAAACCCTGGTATTCAATTTATTAAGATAACTGAAAACGGTATCCCATTCCGCATCGGTATTGTTAAAAACCATATCTCCAAGCGCAAAGAAATAGTCTGGTTTCTGTTCTTTAGCTGTTTCTATTAAAGCATTATATGCTAATGGATATTTTAACAAAGGGTATAGATGCCCCGTTGCAACAATCACTATTGGTTCCTTATCAAGATTAACCGTATCGGGTGAAAGTTCAGTGTTGTTAAATCCCCGGAATAATTCTTCAAGGGTAGTTGGGTTAGGAACAAAACCGGATTTCTTCTCCGGATGATTACAGGATAAAATACTTACAGTTAAAAATAAAATGCCAATCCACTTTTTCATAAATAATTTTATTTGCGAACGATTAAATTATACTTTAATATACTGAACATTGCACGTAAACCATCTTTCCATCCGATTTTTTTACCATCTTCATAGGTGCGTCCATAATAGGAAATGCCCACTTCATAAATTCTGACTCCCGGGTAACGTGAAACCTTAGCGGTAACTTCCGGCTCAAAACCAAATCTGTTTTCAACCAGGTTCAGCGATTTGATGATATCCGACCTGAACAGTTTGTAACAGGTTTCCATATCGGTCAGATTGAGGTTGGTGAAAACATTGGAGAAAGAGGTAAGGAATTTATTGCCAAGGGAATGCCAGAAAAACAAAATGCGGTGTGGCGACCCTCCCTGGAAACGTGAGCCGTAAACCACATCGGCAAAGCCATCAGTTACAGGTTTTAATAACTTATTGTATTCCTGCGGGTCGTACTCCAGATCGGCATCCTGTATAATGATGTAATCACCTGTTGCTTCTTTTATGCCACGATGAAGTGCCGCCCCTTTTCCCGTATTTTGTGGCTGGTTGAATAATTTGATGTTCTGGTCTTTATGGTCATTGATGTATTTCCCGACTACTTTCAGCGTATCGTCGGTTGAAAAATCATCCACAATGATGATCTCCTTTTTTATGCCATTGATGAGTTTTACATCCAGCACTTTGTTCAGGATCAGGTGAATGGTGTTGGCTTCGTTGTAAGCAGGGATCAGGATGGAAAGCGTTTTGGGCATGCCGTAAAAACTTTGGAAAGGGCAAAGATATTAAAAGCAATGGTATTATGTTACCATCAGCCGCATCGAATTTTTTGGGTTTTACTGATTTCAGAAACAGGAACTTCTATTGAAAGTTGATCTTGCCTGTCATTTTCTTTCAAACATTTCAATTTTTAATCAGAGAATGCAGTTTATGAATTATCGGGTTATGACACGTAACGTTAGTAAATGCCCTTAATTAATCGTTACGGTTTTTTCTTTCGGGCCGGTGCATTCAGAACTACCTCTGTGGAGTGTGTAAGTGGCTACCACATCATAATCTCCCGTACCTGAATAGGTATGGTCAACTTTATTGTTAGTAGATGTAGCCGTTTTTCCGTCGCCAAAATTCCAATTAATATCTTTGTCCAGGGTAAATTTACCTTCTGTATCGTCATTGATAAATTCAAAATGCACTAACTTTATATTGACGGTATCAATCTGCGCATCAATAGATAATAATATAGACTCGGCAGCACAATCAATAACATCATCAATTATTTTTTTGCATCCGGTTTCAATAAAAAGAAAAGACACAAGCAAAAATGCAGGAATAAGATATTTCATTTTTATATAAATTAGTTGTTAGTTGTTCGGTTTTTAAATACTAAATCATTTTAAGTGTTAACGATTTTATTCGCGAATAGTTGCGGGTTAATCCGGAAAAGAGTGGTATTTCAAATTTCGCTACTTTGCTTTTATCCCGGAAGTTTTCAGGATCAGGGTTCACAAAGAAATGGAAAAAATCAGGAGACAGCTATTTCGAAATACATTGTTCAAAACTTATTACTATAGTTATTATCTTCGTGCTTTAAAACAATTCATTCGGGAGCAAAGAAAAATGAGTCAAGAAGATCGCGTTGAAAGAAAAATATTGAAAATATCCTTCATATTTGTCTTTTTTATTACCCTGTTTGCATCTTGTAAAAAAAATGATTCCCCTTCACCGGAACCCGTACCGGAGGCTTATTCATTTTTTGTTGCAGGACATACATACGGTACTCCCGGTACAGACAATTCGGGGTTGTATCCTCCGTTTCAGGATAAATTCAACCTGATCAATGATCATTTAACGGATTTGGGTGTTTTAACCGGTGATATTGTCCCTGCTGGTACCGAAAAAAACTGGAATGAAGTGGACAGCGTGTTGAAGTTTCTGAACTGTAAAGTTTATTTTGCCGTCGGAAACCATGATATGAAAAACAGGCCGCTCTTTGAATCGAGGTACGGAAAGACCTATTTCGGTTTCATACACAAAGACGACCTGTTTATTGTTCTTGACCCGAATATTGATCATTGGAACATTTCCGGGGAGCAGTTGTCATTTTTAAAAAACATCATTGATACTTCTGGATATAAAGCAAGAAACATTTTTGTGTTCTTTCATCAGTTGCTGTGGTGGGACAAAACAAATAAATACCGGAATGTCCGCCTGAATTCCCATGAAGACAGGGCCGACACAATCAATTTCTGGACGGAAGTGGAGCCTTTATTTCAAAACCTGCAAAACAAGGTTTATATGTTTGCCGGTGATATAGGAGCGGCCAGTTGGAGTGATGATTTTATGTATGATCAGTTTGATAATATTACCCTTGTAGCCAGTGGAATGGGGGAAGGGAAAGGGGATAATTTTGTTTTTGTTGATGTGGATGAAACCGGGAAAGTAAGCTTTGAGCTGATCGCCTTAAACGGGGATGATATTCATGCCCTTGGAAATCTTGAAGACTATATCCTTCCTTAGTTTTATTTTCTTTCAAACATTTCAATTTTTATATTGTCAATGTCAAAACTGTTTTTCCCCCTCAACTATAAATAGCAATGAAAGTGGTCTGTTTAGATGCTTACTTGAAAGGGGAGATACTACACCCGGGATTTCTTCCGGTGTTGCCTGGGCCTGTCCGGTTACAGGTCAAAAACCAATAAAATCCGGAATTTACTTTATCTTACTTAACCGTTACGGTTTTTTCTTTCTGGCCGGTGCAGCTTGCACTGCCCTTGTGAAGCGTGTAATTTGCCGTAACAGGGAAATCCGTGGCATAAGTATAAGTATGGTCCACTTTATTGTTGGTGGAGGTAGCTGTTTCTCCATCGCCAAAATTCCAGTCTATTTGCTGATCCAGCGTAAAGTCACCGGTTGTATTGTCATTGATAAACTCAAAATGAACCAATTTTGTGTTGCTGGTATCAACCCTGGCATCAATAGACAATAAGATAGATTCAAGACTGCAATCAATAGCATCGTCAATTACTTTTTTGCATCCGGTTTCAATAAAAAGAAAAGACACAAACAAAAATACGGGAATAAGATATTTCATTTTTATATTAATTAATTTTTAATGGCACGGTTTAAACCCTAAACCGTTTTAAGTGTTAACGATTCTTTTTGTAAAAGGTTCCGGTTAATTCAAATGAGTTTTGAAATTTTCCCGGAGGGATATCAATCTGATCTCATTCATCCTTTCGAATGTTCACACGAAAAAGAAAATATAAAAAAACTATAAAGGAAAAAGTCAGGCAGTCGGCTTTTATAACAAGGAACAATCATTTCCAGATTGAGTATTATTATTAATTTCGCTTTTTAAAATGATTCATTCTGCAGCAAAAGGAAAATGAGGCAAGAATATCGCGTTGAAAGAAAAATATTGAAAGTATCCTTCATATTTGTTTTTTTTATTTCCCTGCTTGCATCTTGTAAAAAAAATGATTCCACTTCGCCGGATCCCGCAACACAACCCTATTCATTTTTTGTTGCGGGACATACTTACGGAAATCATTTGGCTGATAACATTCATCTGCACCCGCCTTTCAAAGATCAGTTTTCCTACATAAAAAATTATCCCGACATGGCTTTTGGCGTTTTGACCGGAGACATTGTACGCCTGAGTAATGCTGAAAGCTGGGATGCTGTGGATGAGGACATTGCCAGCCTGGGTTTTCCGGTTTATTTTGCACCGGGAAATCATGATGTTACCGACAGGAAACTTTTTGAACAGCGCTACGGCGATCCTGTAAACAATAACCGGTCATACCGTTACTTTAATTATGGGAAGGATTTGTTTATTGTTTTAGACAGTGAGTTGGATAAGTGGAACATCTCAGGTAATCAATTAACATTTTTACAAACTGTACTCAGTGAAAACGCGCAGGATTCGAGAAATATTTTTGTGTTCGTTCACGCGCTCATCTGGTGGGATGACGAAAATACTTTTAAAAACATCCACACCAACTGGTGGCCGCCGCATATTCCCGATACAACTAATTACTGGACGGAAATAGAACCTTTATTGCAAAGTATTTCAAGCCCTGTTTACATTTTTGCCGGCGATTTGGGGGCCAACGAACAAGCCACACCTTTTATGTATTATAAAGATGATAATATTACGTATATCGGAAGTGGAATGGGAAATCTGGTTGACGATAACTTTCTTTTTGTTCAGATAAACAGTATGGGAAACGTGGGTTTCGATTTGATTGCTTTACAGGGTGACAAACACCGTTTTGGAAAACTCGAGGATTATATTTTACCGTAATTTTTGAGGCAACACAATCTCCTGATCATTCTTAAACAGCGTAACTATTTTGCCTTCTTTTACCTTTTCCACCTTATAATTCAGCGTATTGGATTTATAAATAAACACATCATCAATGATGATGGTTTTGTTTGAACGGTCGTTGCCTTTAATAATCATTTCGATTTGTGCCCCCGGGTCATTCACGGTGAATTCCTGTTCCGCCAGCGACCAGTCCCCGTCAATTACTTCGCTGTTCATCGGGTTGGAAGTGGCTATCCAGTTGACATTTCCGTCTTTTCTTTCCTGGATCAAAAACAGGGCGTTCACCACATCCTGCCCGAAATTTCTGCCCTCATTGTAAATCCAGAAAGCCACCGTATATTTCTCTCCCTTTTTCAGCTTGTTTTTTTCGATCACGGCGATCTTGTTCCAGTTTTTCTTCGGTCCTTTGAAAGCGCCCTTTCCACGGAAAGCAATTTTAGAAGGGCTTTGTTCAAAGCTGTTATAATAAAGAAAACCGGTCGTGTCGTTGGTCAGAAAACCGTCTTTTGAAAACAGGGAAGGTTTCATTTTTTCGAAATTCTCAATTTCTTCGCGTGCAGTATTTTTGAAAAGCGCGGATTTTGAGATGCTGAAAAGCTTAAAATCATTTCCGGTAAAAACCAGTGTCGCCCTGTCGAGGATAGCTTTTTCATATTGCGAAAGCTCCTGGCCGCTGTAAACGATCAGAAAAGGTTTTTTTGAATAGATGTCCGGCAATATCTTTTTCTGATAATATCCGGGCGACATCACCTGCATGATGTTTTTGCTTTCCCAGATTGAAGTACGTGTGAGATAGGCGCCCAGGATGGGGAGGCCGGTGTGGTATGAAATAACCTGTGAAAGCAGATAAATCTTATCCGTTGCCGGTTTCACGAAGTTTTCGGAACCGATGTAAAAAAACGGCAGGGGCAGGATGGCCTGATATTCGGTGGGGTTAATGCTGTTGATACCTTCACGGAGCGGTTTGTCAAGCTGGCTTTTGTCAAACATATTGACCGATTGCCTCATATTTTTGGATACGTCAATATGATAAGGAAGTGCTTCGGCAAAATAAAGTGAAGGGGCAAGAATAATAATCAAAAAAGCAATCATTTTTTTCTGCCTTGCCCTGAAATAACCAGCAATATTGTTGATGATATAAACGGATGAAACTGTAACCACAAAATAAAATACCCAGGCAAACCGCCCCACAGCCCTGAATTGTTTTAAAACTTTCAGATAATCGAGCAGGCCTTCGAGATGGAACCGGAAAGGATAGGCCATGGAGAAAAAAAGCAGGAAAACGCTGCCGATGATCATCAACTGAAGATGCCTGCTGTTCAGCCACTGTGAATCCAATATGAGCTTCTTTTTTTGTATTGACTGCCGGGCTGAAACGAAAAAGTAAAAAATAATGATGACGAGCGAAACAATTCCGATGTAAGCCCAGCCTTCCCATGTTTGCTCGTAAGGTGGTAAAAAACTGTCAATTACAGGTTTCAGTGGCCGGTGATTGGGTAAAAAAACCGTTTCAAATTCGGCAAACGCAACAAAAAATCCCCAGGGGTTATCTGTTCTCCCATAGTGTGTATCTGTAAAAAAGATAAACAGCCTGAATATAATCAGTGGAATGATGGATGAGAGGATTAGCAGGGTATTGTTCCTGATATCGGCCATAAACCTTTTGTGTCCGAAAATAAATCCGGCCAGCAAATAAGCAAGGATAAGTGAAGCAGCGATCATGCCGAGGTAAGCATGGACAAAAAACAAAAGCAAAATACTGATGCCCAACAGTGAGGCATATTTCGCTTTTTTCGGGCTTTTTTCAAACCGGATAAGCAGGTACCAGGTCAGGGGAATGAAAAAACCAAAACCCAGTGCCAGGTGGCCGGTCAGCCTGAAAACCTGCGGCGAAAGCGCCATAATGGCAATTGCACTTAATACCGCAAGGAGTTCATTGATTTCCAGTTGACGGAAAATAAGGTAAATGAACAAGGCTGAAATAATGAAAGAGAAAATAAGTAAAAAGTTGAGGATGCCCACGCTGTATGAAGCAATCCCGGGGAAAACGGTTGAGAGCACTTTCAGGGTAACCGCCAAAACAGGAGTGCAGTCCGTATATAAAAAATGTTCGCCGTAAGGATAGTTTAATCCTTCAAAATTTATGGTTTCCGGATTGTCTTTTATGTAATAGGCATACGTGTAATAGTTTTTAATGGCATCGCCTTTGTTGCTGAACTGATGATGGTTGGGTGAGATCAGAATGTCGCCGTAAAACACACTGACAAAAATTATTGACAGGATCAGCACGGAAATCAATCCTGATGAAGTAGTTCCTTTGGTAAATAACCGGGTTCCTTTCTTAACCATTTATTTAATGTTCATCATATCAGCAAAACCTAAAAAATAAGGCAATAAGGTTTTAAATCTTGTTGGAATAAAAACCCACTCTGAAACACAAAGATAACGGGGAGAAAATTTTTTACTTTTAAAATCATTCCGAACAAGGTACAAGCAGTATGAAAACCATATCTTTGCAACCGCTTTTTTTTAAGTTATTCAACGTGTACAAACTTAATACATTATTATTTGGATTCGGGTTTATTGCCCTTATTTTTCTGTTACCGGCCTGTGTACGGAAAGTTGAATTCCCGGTTGGAAAAAAACTGGAGTGTAATGCCGAACGGTTGAATAAAAAAGGGAACAGGTTTTTAGGGGTCAATGATTCAACGGTTCTTTTTGACGGTGGCCGGCAGCAAACCGGTAAAGCTGCCCACAGCGGGAAGTATTCGGTATTTACGACCCCGAAAAAAAAATATTGTTTTGGCTACACCATCAGGAATGTAAATGCCGACTGGTATTTTATCGTTACGGTTTGGATGAAAACCAAAAGTGAAAATGGATATCTTGTTGCTGCCGGCAAAAATATCAACCAGCTTTATGAAGCCACAAACATTCCGGTTGAAAAAGATAAAAACGGATGGCAGAAACTCGAACTGGCGGTGTTTACCCCCATCGGGTTCAACAACAGCGAGGTGAAAATTTACGTGATGAATACCACCCGCGACACGATTTATTTTGACGACCTGGCCATTGAAAGACGGAGAAGGAAAATATATCCGGCTTACAAAGAAACCCCGTTGGCTATTTTTATAGACACATCCGATTACTTAAAAATTGCTAAAAAACGGGAGGAGGCCTTCAGGAATGGTATTTTACAAACATCGGATAATGACTGGGTAAAGGGAATTGTTTTTGGCGACGGCGTGATGATGAAAGCCAGATTGCGGCTGAAAGGCGACTGGCTGGATCACCTGCGCGGTGAAAAGTGGTCGTACCGTATCAAACTGAAAAAAAAATACGCCTGGAATCACCTGAAAACCTTTTCAATCCAGCGGCCTTCGGCCAGGGCTTACCTGTATGAATGGACTGCCCATCAGGTTTATGACCATGTTGATGTGCTGACCACCCGTTATGGTTTTATTCCGGTGACTTTTAACAATCAGCCCCGTGGATTGTATGCCTGGGAGGAGCATTTTGTAAAACAACTGCTTGAATGGCGGGACAGAAGAGAGGGACCCATCCTGAAATTTTCGGAAGATGCCTTTTGGCAATCCAACAAAGTATATGGGAGGTTCGGGTCCAAAATATTGTTGCCTTATTATGAGGCGGCGGTTATTGAACCTTTCAGGCAAGGAAAAACCATTGAAGCCCCTGGGCTTCGCCAGGAGTTTTTTGATGGCCAGAAACTGATGAAACAATACAAAGACCATTCAAGGCCGGTTGCCGATATTTTTGATTTGGATAAACTGGCAAAATATTATGCCATACTTGATTTCTCGCACGGACGGCACGGCATGGTATGGCATAACCAGCGGTTTTATTACAACCCGGTACTGTGTAAACTTGAACCGATCGCTTTTGACGGTTTTGGTGATAAATCTAATATAGAATATGGGATATCAAACAATTTTGCAATCTGGATTCTGCAAGACTCTCCGCTTAAAGGTCAGGAAAATCTGATGAAATATCTTTTTCTTGATAGTGCTTTTACCCGCAAATATTTCCATTATTTGCATACGTTCAGCGATTCTGCTTTTGTGGAGTCGTTGATGGATTCAATCAGGCCTGAAATGATTTATTACGATTCATTGCTTAAACTGGAATTTTTCCATTATGTTTTCGATTCATCCTTCATCAGAAAAAGTGCCAACGATGTCAGGGAGTATTTACCGGAACTGGAAAAAATAATTACCGAAAGGCAAAATGATACGGCCTATGCTTTAAAAGAAATCCATCAAAAGTATTACGATTCGCTGATTTTTGAAAACACACCTGACTATTATGTTGATGTTTATGCCGATTCTGTAAAAAACGACAGCCTTTGGATCAGCATTTATAACTATTATCCGCATGATCTGATCATTCTGGGAACCGGAAGAAAGAAAAAGTATGTCAATTATTTTCAGGTTCCCGAATCACGCATGAAAAAATATAACGGAAACGACCGGATTTTGACCCTGGGTACAGACACCAGTTCAAGGTATCTGTTCTTTATGGTTAAGGGGAGTGATGAAACCTACAAAACGCAGATTCATCCCTGGCCTTATCCCAGGGGGATTACCCCTCAGCAGGAATTGATGACGTATGCCGGTCTGGAAAATAACCCGGCCATTGATCATGTTTCAGGCAAAACAATTTTTATCAAACGCGGGGAACTAACGATTGACGGGCCTGTCATTATTCCTGCAGGATATATTGTCCGTTTTCTTCCGGGTACAAAAATTGACCTGATCAACAAGGCAATGATTATTTCTTATTCGCCGGTTAAGATGACCGGGACCAAAGAAAACCCGGTGATCATCACCTCTTCCGATTTTTCGGGCAACGGCTTTACCGTTTTGCAGGCCGGGAAAAGATCAGTACTCAATCATGTTGTTTTTGAAAATATGAATACGCTGGATTACAAAGGCTGGACATTGTCAGGGTCGGTTACATTTTATGAGTCGGATGTGGACATTTCAAACACAAAATTTTACCGCAACCAGTGCGAGGATGCGCTGAACAGTGTACGTTCCGATATTACCGTTAAGGATTGTGAATTTGATTACACTTTTAGCGATGCCTTCGACTCGGATTTCAGTACCGGTCTTGTTGAGAATACAACATTTAAAAACATCGGCAACGATGCCATTGATTTTTCCGGCAGCCGGATAATGATCAGCCATTGCCGGATGGAAGACGTGAGCGACAAAGGGGTCAGCGGGGGCGAGAACTCCAGGTTAACGGTTGACAATACGGTCATTATCAGGGCCAACATCGGTATTGCCTCCAAAGATATGTCGGTGGTAAAAGTGGATGATTCCCAAATACGTGATTGCAATTACGGGCTGGTCTTGTTGCAGAAGAAACCGGAATACGGCCCGGCAACCATGATTTTGAACCACACAAAAATCACCAATGCAAAAACAAGAATGTTGATTGAAAAAGGATCAACAGTAATCTTTGACGGAGTAACCATCAAGGGGACAGGGAAAAATTTAGCCAAAAAGTTTTATTAATATGCCGGAAATGAGAACATATCGGACAGCCCTGTTTTTTCCGGCTTTTTTATTTTTAATCCTGGTGTTTTCTTCGTGTGTCAGAAGGAGCAACAAAAATATTGATGTTAAAATCCTTTTTGGTGCTGAAAAGTTAACTGAAAGCGGTAAAAATTTTTATGCCGATAATGATTCATCAATTATTTTTAAACGAGCAAAATTCAGAACCGGTTTAACCAGCCATAGCGGCAATTACAGTTATATAAGCGGTCCCGGGAATAGATTTTCGTTCATGACGCTCATCCCGGATGTGGGCCCTGATGATTATGTTGAGGTCAGTGTTTGGAGAAAAGGGGCTAACCCCGAAATCCATTTGGTGGCTTCAAGTGTAAAGAAGAATTTATTGTACAAATCGGCAAATAAAGGGGATACCCTGATTGATGGTTGGGAAAAGCTTAAACTTGAGTTTTTTCTGCCGCCTAATTACCGGGATGACAAATTAAAGATCTATGTTTGGAACAACAGCAACGATACGGTCTTTTTCGATGATCTGTCCATTATTGTAAAATCAAAAAAACCACATCCGGTTTACCAAGAACCGGCCATTTATATTGAGATGGATACGTCGGCTTATTTAAAACTTTTTGAAGTCAGAGAAAGGGCTTTTGATGTGGGTATTTTGCAAACGGAAGACGATGACTGGGTAAAGGGCTTTGTTTTTGGTGATGGAAAAATGATGAAGACAAAGCTGCGCCTGAAAGGCGACTGGCTCGATCATTTATATGGGGATAAATGGTCGTTCAGGCTCAAGCTGAAAAAAGGGAATGCCTGGAAAAGGTTAAGGGTCTTTTCGTTACAAAATCCGATGGCACGACACGGCGTGGATGAATGGTTCCTGCACAAGGTTTATGAATCGCAGGGCCTGCTCACCACGAGGTATGGTTTTGTACCGGTTTACCTGAACCACAAAAATCTCGGCCTCTATGCCTGGGAAGAACATTTTGCCAAACAGTTGGTTGAAAGCCAGGATAAACGCGAGGGCCCGATCATCCGCTTTTATGAAGGGGTTTACTGGGATAAGGTCAGGGGAAAGATTGAGGGGATTGAAGATATTGAAATTCCGGTTTTTGAAGCGGCTGTCATCAAACCGTTCTCATCCTCAAAAGTCGTCAGGGATACGGCAATGTTCAATCAGTTTTTAATTGCACAAAACCTGCTGTTTCAATACAAAAAAAGAACAAGGACGGCATCGGAAATTTTCAATATTGATGCCCTCGCCAGGTATTATGCTTTGTGCGATGTATTTAAAGCTTACCATAGCCTTGTCTGGCATAATCAGCGTTTTTATTATAACCCGGTTTTGTGCAAACTGGAACCCATTGCCTATGATAATTATACCGAGCAAGGTTTTTATCCCTGGGTCCACCGGACATTTTACGGCGATCTTACCGGCAATTCCGTCAATGCAACCGGTGACCAGTTTTTGATGATGAGGGAGTTGTTCAACGATTTTGATTTTTTAAATAAGTATATAAAATATCTTGAATTATATTCTTCCAAAGACTTCCTGGCACGGATGACACAGAAGTATAAACACGGGGCGATGCGGTACGATTCGCTGATCCGGATGGAATTTCCGGATCTTAAATTAAACATCCCGAAATTATACGAAAATGCTGTGCAGATCAGAAAAGAACTTCCAGATTTCAAACAAAAAGTAAAAAACAGGGAGGCCAATAACAAAAAATGGAAGGATGTTTCCCTAGCTGAAAAAAAGTTTACCGAAGGCCTGGAAAACTATTTTATAAAAGACCTGGTTGTGGCTTACAAAGAGAAACAACAAGGCGATTCAACGCTGATCAGGGTTGTCAGCTATTTCCCCGATCCGGTTTTGTTATTGGGCACTGGTAAAAAGGAAAAAAAGATACATGAATTCCTTCATCCCGAGCCCGAATTAAAACCCTATCAATACAATCAAAAAGATAAATATGAATTTTGGGCCCATCAAACGGCGAACTATCTTTTTGTAATGGCCCGAAAGGATAACGAAACAGAAACAGTGGAAATTCTGCAATGGCCTGAACCTGACGGGCAGGTTTCCCCTTTGCAGGATTTGCTTGGCAAAAATATTTTTCCTGATCCCCAACTCATTGAATCGGTGCAACAAAATAAAGTTATTGTCAGACACGGTGATATTCAATTAGATCATCCGGTAATCATCCCGGCAGGATATGAAGTGGTTTTCAGCCCGGGCACAAAAATTGACCTGGTCAAAAAAGCAATGATTATTTCGTACTCACCGGTTTTTATGAAAGGCACCAAAGAAAATCCGGTCACTATCACCTCTTCCGATTTTTCGGGCAACGGCTTTACCGTTTTGCAGGCCGGTAAAAGATCAGTACTCAATCATGTTGTTTTTGAAAATATGAATACGCTGGATTACAAAGGCTGGACATTGTCAGGGTCGGTCACATTTTATGAGTCGGATGTGGACATTTCAAACACAAAATTTTACCGCAACCAGTGCGAGGATGCGCTGAACAGTGTACGTTCCGATATTACCGTTAAGGATTGTGAATTTGATTACACTTTTAGCGATGCCTTCGACTCGGATTTCAGTACCGGTCTTGTTGAGAATACAACATTTAAAAACATCGGCAACGATGCCGTTGATTTTTCGGGCAGCCGGATAATGATCAGCCATTGCCGGATGGAAGACGTAAGCGACAAAGGGGTCAGCGGGGGTGAGCATTCAAATTTGACGGTTGAAAACACAACCATTATCAGGGCCAACATCGGTATTGCCTCCAAAGATTTGTCGGTGGTAAAAGTGGATGATTCCCAAATACGTGATTGCAATTACGGGCTGGTTTTACTACAGAAAAAACCGGAATACGGCCCGGCAACGATGACATTGAACAATACCGAAATAATTAACCCCAAAACCCGTATGCTGATCGAAAAAGGTTCGACGGTGACCTTTGACGGAAAGGTCATTAAAGGGAAAATGGAAAAACTGGCAGATATTTTTTACAAATGAAGAGACTGATCTTTTTGCAGGCGATGTCGGAGCTAACAAAGAGGCAACACCGTATATGTATTTCAAAAAGAACAATATTGTTTACATTGCCAGCGGGATGGGCAATATGAAAAACGACAATTTCATTTTTGTCAACGTAAACCGCGACGGAAAAGTAACATTTGATCTGATCGCCCTGCAGGGCGACCCTCACAGGCTGGGAAAACTGGAAGATTTCAAAATGCCTTAATGATCATATCGAAGAAGTATAACCTTATTTTGTTGTTTGATAATTGAAAACCGGGAATGCGTGATTGTCCTGGATTTTACGGGTAAAAATATTTCGTTCCTACGGAACTGATTATACCTCCTTTTATTCCAGTGACTTACGTCCCTGGTGCAAGAACATTTCATCCCTACGGGATTGTTTTCTGGAGACATTAAATTATATTGTTGAACATAAATGTACCACCGACTTCAGTCGCCGGGCCCCTCCAGTCTTAAGTCCTGAAACAATACCTGTTTTGCAAAATGGCACATTAATGGCTAAAGCCGTTTTTTATTTCTATCTTTTAATCCCCGGCCTAAAGCCCGGGGCAAAAATCCTTTCAAAAAAGTTTTTGTTTATTAAAACCTGGTTCGGCGACTTCAGTCGCCGGTACGAAAGTTTAACCTCTACGATGTATAATGCTGTGTGGTGTGAATTTGTTCTACAATACTTCATCGTCTGCAGCGAATTCCGCGTAGCAGGTAAAGTATTGTAAAATAGGATAATAAGAATATCATCTTTACCCGTAAGAGATAAATTAATTCTTGCCGGCCAGTAATAATATTCAAAAAGGGTGCAATGAGTATAAAACCCCGTCCACCGCTTCCGTAGGAAGCAATTATTATAGCCAGAGACGTGAGTCTCTGGAAAGAAAAAGCAGAAAAATCCAGTTCCGTAGGAACGGCATATCCGTAAAAGGGCTTGTGTTTTTCAGAGATAATAGAATGTGTACACAAACAGATGCCTGAATATTGGATATTTGAATTCCTTTGAGGCTCAAAAGATTTTTCTATCTTTGCGCCGCAATATTCGTAGCTGATAAATAAAGCGTTAGAAAATGGACAACCGGTGGAATCTTTTCCAAAAATTCCTGATCACCCAGGAGCAGCAGATATCATTAACCGATTTTGCAATCAATGCCCTTGTAATCATTGTGTTATCGGTAATTCTTGAGTTTACTTACATAAAATGTTCGCGGACTATATCCAACAGGCGACAGTTTGCGGGAGTATTTCTGATCATTGCATTTACCACCATGCTGATCATCTCCATCGTGAAATCATCGCTGGCCTTATCGCTCGGCCTGGTTGGTGCTTTGTCCATCGTCAGGTTCAGGGCGGCCATCAAAGAGCCCGAGGAGCTGGCCTATCTGTTTTTTGCCATTTCAATCGGTCTGGGACTGGGTGCCAACCAAACCATGGTTGTGGTGGAGGCTTTTGTCATCGGCATGGTGATTTTATGGGGACGTTATTTTATCAAGACCCGGTATTCGGATAAACAAAACCTTTACCTCAATGTTTCAGCCTCTCCGGGCGAGGTAAAACTCGATGATGTGGTGGCTACCGTTAAACAGGTGTTCGGCAAATCGTACCTGAAAAGATACGATGAAAACAGCGACCGCATCGAAGCTTCTTTCCTGATTGATTCACCCAAACCCGAAAGCCTCAGCCGTTTTAAAGGCCAGATTGAAAAATTCGGTACTGTCAGCGTGTCCTTTGTGGAAAGCAAATCATTTTAAAGTCCGACATTGATGTTCTTTCCCCCTTTTGACGAAGAAAACAGCCGCTATGAACGCAAATTCCTGGTGAGCGACATGCACTACCATGATATAGAACAACAAATACGGTTGCATCCGTCTGCCTTTTCGCCCGTTTTTTATCCGCGTTACATCAACAATATTTATTTCGATAGCCATGAACTTGACTTTTTTTATGATAACATAATGGGGAAAGGAAGCCGGAAAAAGGTACGTATCCGGTGGTATGGTGAGAAATCCGGTTTTATCGGAAAGCCTGTTCTTGAATTTAAAGTGCGCGAAGGGGTATTGGGCAATAAACTTTCTTTTACATTGAAACCGTTCAGGGTAGATGAAACACTTGATGTTGAAAAATTTTCACGGGTTTTCAGAGAATCCGGTTTGCCCGTTTGGGCCCGTGAAGTATTGTTCCATCTGAAACCTTCACTGTTCAACCGGTACAGGAGAGCATATTTTATGAGTTTTGATAGCGACTTCAGGCTTACCCTGGACGATGAACTGGATTATTACGGACTGGCAGCATCAGGGAACACAACAATGGAAAACTATCGCAGCCATGATGTGATCGTGGAACTGAAATACGATAAAACGATGGATGATCGGGCAGCAGCAGTATCGGGGAATCTGCCCTTCCGTTTAACCAAAAGTTCAAAGTATGTAAACGGAATTGAACTGTTGCACCCGGCCTTGTGTTAGACCCGGCTTTCAACGGGTTCATTATGCTTCTCCCGATTTTAATACTCTATTTTAAAAATTTCGTAACCGTTTGACAAATCTTCGTATAAGCAGTATCTTTGCAAAAACTTATGAACCTTAATGTAAATTTAAAACCAGATCAATTATGAAAAATTTAAAGTACTTATTAGCAGGGGTTTTCTTAACAGGACTCCTGTTTAGCGGTTGTAAAAAAGCCGAAGAAGCCCTTGATGTAAAATTTGATGCAACGTATGATGCAGATATCAATGTTGATGTTCCGCCCGCTTTAAGGAATGTGGCTTTTAGCAAAAGCACAACCATTGACCCGGCTTCCGATCCCAATGTTTCCAAATATTTCGATAAGATTAAAAAATTCGAAATACAGGAAATCACCGGGGAAATAACGAGCATCTCAAAAGAGGTTACCCTGGTTACGGGTACATTGAGTATTTATAATGAAAACAGAAATGCAAGTTGGACGTTGAACAATGTCCCGCTTACGAAAGGTACTGTTTTGACACTGGATGACAGCGGCGGCGGATGGGATACGGTTTCACAAATCCTGAAAGATAAGCAGGTTTTTACCGTACGTGTTGAAGGTGAGGTAAGTGAAGGTGATGTTTCATTTACCATTAAAATAAAAATCAAAACAAAAGTGACGGCCAGCCCATTATAAGATCAGATAGCTGAAAATAAAAAAAACGCCTGTAATAAATCCTGCAGGCGTTTTTTTTTATGTCAAATAATGAAACTGTTTGTGTTGTTTACGTATAAGATTAAAACGGGGATTAATAATTTTAAAAATAACTTGTCATGAAAAAATATCAGTATCTGTTCATCGGGATCTTTTTTACCGGCATCCTCTTCAGCGCTTGTAACAAGATCAAAGAAAGCATTAATGTTAAAATCGGTGTCAATTATGAGACCAGCATGAATTTTGATATTCCGGACGGGTCAAGGAACATGTTCTTCAGTAACAGTAAGGAGATTGACCCTTTTTCAAGCAGCACGTATAAAAAATATGAAGATAAGATCAGGAAAATTGAAATTGTAAGTCTTAGTGCCGAGATCACCAGCATCTCTAAAGAAATAGACATTGTTTCGGGTACAGTAAGTGTTTTTAACGATAACAGGACCACGCAATGGACACTGAAAAATGTTCCGCTGGCAGTGGGAAATACAATCGAATTGAACAACGATGATGGCCAGTGGAATACAATTTCCGACATGTTAAGTGACAAGAAAATATTTACTGAAAAAGTTGAAGGTGAATCCAGCGAAGGAGGTGTTACATTTACGTTAAAAGTAAAAATGAAGACAAAAATTACTGTAGAACCCTTGTAATGAAAATGGTTTTTTAATAAGGAAAATACGCGGGTAGAGATGCCTGCGTTTTTTTTATTCGTGGAAATAAACCCGTTTTACCCTCCTTGAAATACGGCTTAGCAACTCATAAGGAATAGTGTTGGCAAGTTGGGCAAGGGATGATACAGCATGTTCCCGGTCGAAGATGATCACATCTTCCCCTTCGCGGGCATCAATACCGGTTAGGTCAATCATGCACATATCCATACAGATATCACCGACTATGGGGGCTTTCTGTCCATTCACATATAGCGAAGCCCTGCCGTTCCCCAGGTTCCTGATCAGCCCGTCGGCGTAGCCAATTGAAACAACACCCACCGGCATATCCTTTCCTGCAACAAAACTCCGGTTATAACCCACCGATTCCCCTTGTTTAACCTGTTTGATCTGGGCAACTACCGAACGCAATCTTGTGGCCGGGTTCAGCTTATCCCTGTCTGCATCAACAGTTGGAATGCCGTATAAACCTATCCCAAGCCTCACCATGTCGAATGACGCCTCAGGGAAACGGCTGATGCCTGCAGAATTTAGGATGTGGAGCAGCACTTTGTGATTGAAAGCATCGGCAATACGTGTACCCGATTCCCGGAAACGGCGGATTTGTTCTTTCGTAAAATCATCATACTCCGGTTTGTCGCTGGCAGCAAGATGTGAAAATACCGACTGAACAAAGATCAGCGGATTGTTTTTCAGCCGGTTGATCAATTCATCAATTTCGTCTTCTGTAAATCCCAGCCGGTTCATGCCCGTTTCCAGTTTGATATGCACTTTAACCGGTTTGTTTTGGGGAATGGCATTTTGTAGTATGGATTTTTCAAGCATGTCCAACGCTCTGAAACTGAATATCTCAGGTTCCAGATGATATTTAATCATCGTATCAAAAGCGTATTCTTCCGGGTTCATCACCATTAGCGGAAGTTTCACTCCGGATTTACGCAAGTCAACCCCTTCGTCGGCATAAGCCACAGCGAGATAATCAACATGATGAAACTGAAGAATGTTGGCAATCTCAAAACCACCGCTGCCATAAGAGAACGCTTTTACCATGGCCATTACTTTTGTGCCGGCAGGGATTTTTGTCCTGAAATAATTCAGGTTCTCAACCAAAGCATCCAGGTTTATCTCCAGCACGGTTTCGTGTAGTTTTTGCTGAAGGCGACGGCTGATCTGTTCAAATTCAAAAATACGGGCACCTTTCAGCAGGATAGTTTGGTTGCTCAGGCTGCCCATCGGGAATAAAGAAAGAAAATCAGCGGTTGTTTTGAAAAATGATTTCCGGATAGTGAACAATTCTTTCTGACGGTTGATAGCCGGCCCTATACCAATGATCCGGTCAATATCTTTTTTGTCAACAAGCTGGGCCACATCCCCGTACAGGTCATCCTCGTTACGCCCGCTCTGTAAAATATCCGAAAGGATCAGTGTTTTTTTCCGGTGCTGGTTTTGCTGGACCAAAAAATCAATGGCGATGCTCAGTGAGTTAAAATCCGAATTGTAGGTATCGTTGATGAGCGTGCAGTTGTTGATGCCTTCTTTCAGTTCAAGCCGCATGGCAATGGGGGAGAGGTTGATCATCCGTCGGGCAATGACCTCATTTTCATATCTCAGGAAAAGCAGGGTTGCCCAGCAATGAATGGCATTTTCAATGCTCGCTTTGTCTTTAAAAGGAATCCTGATTTCATGTTCCTTTTTTTCAAATACCCCTTTTATTAAAGTTCCCTGTTTATCCGTTTGTGTGGCCGTTATCCGGAGGTTGCACGATTCATCTTTTCCCCAGCAAAATGTTTTTATATAGTTTAAAATGCCCGAACGGACCAGTACTTCCTGAATTTCACCCTGGTCGGCGTTATAGATCAGCGTGTCAACTTGTGTAAAAAGTTTTAACTTCTCTCCAATCTTTTGTGCGGTACTGATAAAATTCTCGTCATGAGCCTGCCCGATATTTGTAAATATCCCGATGGTGGGATTGATTATGGCCCTGAGGTTGTCCATTTCATCGGGTTCTGAGATGCCGGCTTCTATGATTGCCATTTGATGTCCGGAATTGATCTGCCAAACCGAAAGGGGAACACCGATTTGTGAGTTATAGCTTTTCGGGCTGCGCACAATCTTTTTGTCAGGGCTCAAAAGCTGAAAAAGCCATTCTTTGACAATGGTTTTACCATTGCTTCCGGTAATGCCCACAACAGGAATATCATATTGATTCCGGTGCCATGCAGCCAGTTTTTGTAAAGCTTCCCGTGTGTTGCCAACAACAAAAAAATGACCTTCCTTCATGTTGACTGTTTCATTGGGAAGGGTTGACACAACAAAAAATCTGAGACCTTTCCGGTAAAGTTCCGGTATATATTTATGTCCGTCGTTTCGTTTAGATACCAGGGCGAAAAACATACATTGCTCCGGTGTGATCAAACGCCGGCTGTCAATCAGGATATCTTTTACGGCAATCCGGCTGACATCGGGCGAGATGATACGGGCACCGAGAATATCAGTTAATTCGTTCCCGTTATAAATTCTGTGGACCATCGGTTAATTGTTTAGGGAAGCTAATCTTCCGCTTCTTTTAGTTCCTCGTTTTCCCTGGCATTTCTTCCATTTCCGTATTCATTGATCAATCCGGCAGGGAGCGGGTCTTTTGTCATTTCATCATACGATTTCCGGGTTTTGAAAATGTTGACGGCAAGATAGATGGCTTGTCGCATGGAAACGGCGGAAGCCACGTTTTTACCCGCAATTTCATAAGCGGTTCCGTGGACGGGTGATGTCCTTACGATGGGAAGGCCGGCAGTAAAATTAACACCGTTTTCAAAAGCCAGTACTTTAAACGGGATAAGGCCCTGGTCGTGGTACATGGCGAGGATAGCATCGAACTTTGTGTATTCGTCCGTGCCGAAAAATCCGTCGGCAGGAAAAGGACCGTAAACCAACAGGCCGCTTTTCTTGGTGGAAATAACAGCAGCGGATACAATGTGTTCGTCTTCATCTCCGATTAAACCGTGATCCCCGGCATGCGGGTTGATGCCCAGCACTGCAATTTTCGGGCGGTTGATCCCAAAATCACGAACAAGTGAATCGTTCAATATCCTGATTTTCCTAATGATGAGCTCCTGACTGAGCGTGGGGACAACATCGCGCAAAGGAATGTGGCCGGTAACAGTCCCTATTTTCAGGTTCTCGTGAACCATCAGCATCAGCGAATCGTCGCAGTGAAAACGGTCGGTAAAAAATTCGGTATGCCCCGGAAAATGAAACTTGTCCGAATGGATTCCCGCTTTGTTGATGGGTGCGGTAACCACAACATCAATTTTGTTTTCTTTCAGGTCGCTGGCAGCCATATCAAGAGCCTGGAATGCAAATTCACCGGCCACATCGGTTGTTTTTCCGTATTCAATCCTAACCTCATCATTACTAAGGTTTACAATGTTGATTTTTTGATTTAAGGCTTGCCTGGCATCCCTGATCACCTTATAATTAAAGTCGTTGAATTTCAGATTTTTCCGGTGATAAGACAAAACTTTCGACAGGCCGTAAATAACGGGTGTGAACATCTCGAAAAGCCGGTTGTCGTTCAGGGATTTGATGATGACTTCATAGCTGATCCCGTTCAAATCGCCATGGGTAATCCCTACCCTGATTTTATGTTCTTTCTTAAAAGGTATCATATCGTTTCAGGTTATGATGCAAAGTTAGTTTTTTTTGCACAGACTCTTTCTCCAAATAAGAACCTTACCACAGGTTTTGCACTTGCCTTTCAACCGGCCTGTCCACCTTATACCCCCTATTCTCCACTTATATTTTTTCTTACATCGAAATAACAAAGTATCTTTGCATGCAAATCTAAAATATGGCCGGTTCCAACTTTGTGGATTATGTAAAAATTTACTGTCGTTCAGGAAACGGGGGAGCAGGTTCTGTCCATTTCAGGCGCGAAAAATATTTACCCAAAGGCGGCCCCGATGGCGGTGACGGGGGAAAAGGCGGTGACATTGTGATGGTTGGGAATGCCCAGTTATGGACGTTGTTGCATTTGCGATATACCAGGCACCTGAGGGCAGAAAACGGTCAACGGGGTGGAGCGCAGCGGAGTACCGGAGCGTCTGGGAAAAACATTATTATCGAAGTTCCGTTGGGAACCCTCGCCAAAGACCCGGATACAGGCGTGGTATTGGGTGAAATTACGGAACCCGGACAGCGGATTGTCTTGCTCAAAGGAGGACGCGGGGGGCTGGGCAACGATCATTTTAAAACTTCCACAAACCAGGCACCACGCTATGCCCAGCCGGGGGAACAGGGTATTGAATCGGATATCATCTTTGAACTGAAAATACTTGCCGATGTGGGGCTGGTGGGCTTCCCCAACGCGGGCAAATCAACCTTGCTTTCTGTGGTGTCGGCTGCTAAACCCGAAATTGCCGATTATCCGTTTACCACACTGACACCCAACCTGGGCATTGTGTCCTACCGCGACCACTTTTCATTTGTCATGGCTGACATTCCCGGAATCATCGAAGGGGCTCACCAGGGGAAAGGGCTGGGCATCCGGTTTTTGAGGCACATTGAAAGAAACGCCGTTTTGCTGTTTATGGTGCCTTCCGACAGCAACGACATCAAAAAAGAATACGGGATATTGCTTAATGAACTGAAACAATACAACCCGGAACTGCTCGACAAACAACGTCTGCTTGCCATCACCAAATCCGATCTGCTGGATGATGAACTGCAGGATGAGATTAAAAAAGAGCTGCCTGATGTTCCCTATATTTTCATTTCCTCCGTTTCGGGAAAAGGCCTTGTAACACTGAAGGATATGCTCTGGAAAGTGCTGAATGAGTAAATTTATTTCCTGCTGTTCTTCCGGATTCCCGCCTGAATGACGCAGTCGGGCAGGTGTAATCCGGAAATAAAATAACACGGTATGAACATGCAGTGATATCCTGTCCGGCCTTGCGTAACATTTGAACAAAATCCGGAAATTAAAATGTCAATACGAAGTAATTCAGAATGATAAACGAAATAAATTATGAAAAACCTATGCTTTAACATAGTGGTAACACTATATTACTCCTTCCTTGACGGGCACCTGAAACCGGTGTAACTTCGGGGTGAAATGTTAACCAAAAAAATAATCAATTAAAAATTTTACTCAAATGAAAACACAACTACCCCCCCCCCCCAGACAGTTAGCTTAAACAAAGCTGCAAAAACAACAATGATTTCAAAATTGTTGCTGTTGATCTTTTCTTCAATTGTATTAACCCTTAACGCACAAACTGATTTCTACAACGATTTATTACAAAACCGGCACTATTACGATTCGCTGATCAGCATCAGGGGAATTGACAGCATGCAGGGCACGGGCTATGAACAATACCAGCAGTGGTTCAGGTACTGGGCGCCCAAGCTGATGCCCGACCTTGACTACGACGATTACCAGAACAACATCCTGGATTATGCCCGGAACTATTCGCCTACCGGTTCTGCTGACGGCGCTATTCCGAAATGGCACCTGATCGGCCCCAACGATATCCCTGAAATGGGAACACCTGCCAGGGGTGTCGGCCAGATACACTACATCTATAAAGACCCTTTTGATCAAAGCGGAAAAACAATGTTTGCCTGTTCGCCTGTCGGCGGCCTGTTCCGGTCAACCGATGATGGCGAGACCTGGCAAAATGCCGGAACCGACAAAGGCCTTCCCCGTTCGGGGGTCTCCAGTGTGGTAGTTGACAGCCATAATGAGGCCACCTGGTATGTTACAACAGGAAATGGTGAAAATTTTAAAAATAATATTCAATGGCAGCAAGCCATCGGTGTTTACCGCACAAATGACAATGGAACTACCTGGGAATTGATTGGGCTGGATAGCATAGATCAAAAACTGGTACGAAGCATGCGGAAGGTAATCCAGGTCAAATCAACACAAAATACTACTCTTATTGTTACCACCACTTCCGGTTTATACAGGATTGATGATGCGAACACGGCCAATCCGACCATTAGTTCACTGATAAACGGTGACTTTTACGATGTGGTGGCTGATCCGGTCAATACCAACATCATTTATGCTTCAGGCTCTCAAAATACCGGAATTTACAGAGTTGATCTAAGTACCGGGAATTACAATGAACTGCTTTCAATGTATTCAATGCCCAATTCGGATTATCGAAGGTTTTCACTGAAAATATCCCCTGCCGGAAATGATTATCTTTATGCTGTTTTTACAGGACGGGGGTTAGAGAGTCATCTATACCGTTATCAGATTTCTAACAGCGAATGGGTTGACAAAGGAGAGGCCCCATTGATAAGCGGATATGGACGTACATTGGGGTGGGCCATCAGGCCGAAAAAAACCAGCGATGGGAAAATAAGGATATACGGACGAATTGTTAGCCCCATGTATTTATATTATGATGACTTGGACAACAATGTTGTTGGAGAAAAAATAAAGGTTGACTATAGCAATGAAACACACGTTGATTATCATTATTTAATGGTTGAAGACAATGACAGCATTATCTGGGCAGGAACAGATGGCGGGGTTTACAAAGGGACATTCGTCAACGATAACACCATACAATGGGAATCGAAATGCAACGGGCTGGCAGTGAACACCATTGAAAATATTGATGTTTACCATTACCCCGGTTCCGACTCCGTGATGATCACCAGCGGACAGTTCGATTGCGGCAGCAACGTGTACCGCTCTGCCGATGAAATACAATGGGATATTATAAACAAATGGGGCGGCGACGGATTTAAAAATGATATAGTTGACAAAAACAACTATTATTTAAGCTCTCAAAATGAGTTATATTATTTTCATGGTAATAACCCTCATGAATATATTTCTTCAGATGTCCCCGATTGTAAAAACCCCCAAAATACCTTAAGCAATCCGCTTAATGATAATACATATTTCGAACGGGCAGGAAGTCGTTTATACGGCGTTGGGCCACAGGGCGTTGTAAAAAGCACAAATAACGGTAACTGGCAGGAGTGGTCCCTGTTCACCGACAGCGATTTATACCCCGATATGGGCTGCGGCCGCTCAGGGGTCTGGAACATTGCCGTTGCAAGTAACGGTACAAAATATATCAGTACTTTTGGCAACAGTGACGATGAAAACCCTTATTTTGTTTACAAACAGGCTACCGAAAACAAAGCCGACTGGGTTCTGGTAAAAAACCAGCCTATTACCGATAAATGGATCAATGCAGTGGAAATTGGAAAGTTCTCACATCAGGTTTATGTGGGTATGCGGTTAAATCAGCAAGAACAGACGCATGCCGTTTACCTCGTGGAAGCCGGAGACCCTGAAAATGCTGTTTGGAACGTGCTTGACTATAATTTGCCCGACGGCATTGTGGTCAACTGTATCGAACGCGGCAACGCCAGGGTGTGGATCGGCACCGACCTGGGTGTATATTACCTGAATGACGGTGAAACAAACTGGGTTGATTACAACGAAAACCTGCCCAACGTGGAAGTGAAAGATATCCGCGTTGAAAACAACCGTGTGTATGTGGGCACTTACGGACGGGGCGTATGGGAAGCATCGGCGCCGGATTGTTATAGTGCAGGTGAGGTAACGCTGTCAGGAGTTATTGTCGGGCAGGGTCATGTTGAAAGTTATTACAGCGATATCAGGATTCTACCCGGCACCACGGCCACAATTTACGGAACGTTGAAGATGGGCATCGGCGCAAGTATCATTGTGGAAAGAAGCGCAAAACTAATCGTTGACGGGGGAACCATCACCAATGCCTGCCCCGATATGTGGCACGGAATAGAAGTATGGGGCAATTCAAATGCCGCGCAGGACACGTACCACCAGGGATGGGTGATCCTGAAAAACGGTGCGACCCTCGAAAATGCCGAACAGGCCGTTGCAACGATAAAAAATGATAACAACACAAGTGACCTGACTTATGCAGGCGGCATCATCCAGGCGGACGACTCACATTTTAAAAACAATACCTATTCGGTGATGATGTTCCCTTACCCGATGTACTATCCTAATTTTGCACTGGAAGATAACAAAAGCTATTTTAAAAACTGTACTTTTGATTACGACAGCAGCTATTATTATTTCAGCAACTACCCCGTAACGCATGTCAACCTGCAGGAGGTAACCGGTGTTTTGTTTATAAACAATGTTTTCGAAAACAACGTTTCGCTTGATTTTGCCCCTGCAGGAAAACGGGGCGTGGGGATTAACGGCTGGAACGCCGGGTTTAAACTGTTGAACGATGGCAATACGCCCACAGGCAATGTTTTTAACAACCTGGATTACGGGGTGCAGACTTTTTCCTATTACGGTGCACACCGCACCATCATCATTGATCATTCGGAATTTAACCAAAACCTCACCGGTTGTTACCTCGGCGCCGAAACCTATGCCTCGGTAACCAACAATACCTTTAATATTACCACAGGTTTTTCTTACTCGTCTGATGATTATTGCGGTTTATATTTAGATGCCGGCACCGGCTTTCATGTGGAAGAAAATGAGTTTTATTCGGATTACAGTCCAAATATAGGCAATCATAATTATATAGCTATCGGTGCTGTTATAAATAATTCAGGCCCCGAAAATAATATGATTTATAACAATTATTTCCATGGCCTTGATTATGCCACACTTGCCCAAAACAAAAACCGCAGCGAAGACGGAAGCACCGGCCTGCAAATACTCTGCAACGACTTTAACAATAACTACCAGGACATCTCCGTTACATGGGACGGCAACCCTTCCTTAATGAATGGCATTGCCGAACACCAGGGCAGCGCGGCAACAGAGGTAACCGCACCCGCAGGGAACCGGTTTAGCCAACTCGGTTCCTGGGATTACAGCGACTTTGATAATGAAGGGGAGTTTATTCATTACCACATGCCTAATCAATCCGTTTCATGGCCGCTAGGATTAATCCCCGTGAACAGCGACCCCAATAAAGTGGAACGGGATTTTAATTTTGATATCAATCCATGGACAGTAGAGACGGGTTGTCCTTCACATCTTTCTGGCAAAGCGCGTAGTGAACTGAACAACTCCATTGCACAAAACGAGGCTGACCGTTCGGTATATGCCGACTCGCTAAATACCAAAACCGATGCCGGCAACACCACGGGGCTTAACCTTGATGTGGTAACCAGCATGCCCCCCGAAACCATGCAACTGCGCGACCAACTGCTAAGTGCATCGCCTTACCTGAGCGACACGGTAATGGTAAATGCCGCCGAAAAAGAGGCGGTGTTGCCCAACAGTATTGTTATCGAGATACTTGCCGAAAACCCGCAATCGGCCAAAGCCGAAAACGTGTTGAACAAGCTTAACGAGCGCACCACCCCGCCCAATAATAACGAAATGGCACTTATCCATGCCAACGACACGGTGCTGGGTGCCAAAGAAAAACTGGAATCGAAAGAGGCCTATTATGCTTCACAAAAACAACAAAATGTAAATGATTTGGTAAGATTGTTTATGAGCGATACTACCCTGACAAACGTGAATGACAGTATTGAAACGGCACTTGCTCATGTTTCAACGCCTGGTTCATACTATCTACAGGCTTTTGCACGGTACAACAAAGGAGATAGTACAGGCGTGCTGAACAAACTTTCGGATGTTACCTCCGATTTCGATTTAAACGGGTATGAAAACGATGTCCATACCGGTTTTGAAGATTATTTTAAGGTGATACTTGCTTTGCAGTCGGAAGGGAAGAACGTATCTGAAATCGACAGCACGCAAAAAGCAGTATTGTATGACATCGTGCAAAATGCACACGGCATGGTTCAGGCTTTAGCCCGCAATATTCTGATTAAAACCGACGGGTTGGTTTATAACGAACCCTACCTGTTGCCCGATACCAATACCAACAAGTCGGCTGTAGCTTATTTAAGCAATAATTCACGGTTTTGGAAGATCGATAATTATTTTACACTCTATCCCAACCCTGCCAACAATTATATTACTTTGGAGTACAAACTTGAATTAACAGCCAAAAAACCGGTTATTGAAATTTATACCCTTGAAGGCATTCATGTTAACACCTTCCGTCTGTTCAACAACCAAGGTGTTAAAATTATTGACCTGCGCGATTACACACCCGGTACTTATCTGATACGCTTATCGGACAACGGTAAAACGTTGCAAAGTGCCAAACTCGTAAAACAATAAGCCATGCGTAACACGGTTTATTTAATCGTAATTTTATTTCTCCCTTTGCTGTCCTTTGGGCAGCAAAGGTGGGAAAAGATTATTAGCGGAGATGAATATGTATCGTTGCACAATATTCTTTCATACGATTATGGTCAATTAATCTCTATTAGAGAAAATATACATACACATACCTCTATTTTTAAACTTGACAGAAACGGAGGTGTTTTATGGCAAAAGCATCTTTTTTATGATAATTGGATTTCCCCCGAGGGCATAAAACAAAATGCCTCAGGCGACATGATTGTTTACGGGGTAACGGAAAATAAAGCTTCTCTGGTTTATCTTGATGCCTGCGGTAACCTGCTTTGGTGCCGCGAGTTTGTTGACCCTTACAATTATTATGAAACCGCTTTTGCCAATGCTATTTTTACTTCAGATGGCAATATTGTGGCCACCACCAGTGTGGTTAGCGGCAACTCCGATTATGATATCGGCCTGATATCTTTCGATACCGCCGGTAATTTCCTCTGGTTTCACCCTTTTAACCTGCTGCAAAAGTACCCTCTTTTAAGTTTTATATATGAGTTTGGTATAAGTGAGTTTGACGGTTTTGTTGTGCTTTCCGGATGGGGCTATTATGCCCATCCTGATAAACCCAACCTCGGTTTTTTAAAACCCATGTATATAAAAACCGATACTGTTTTTAACGAGGAGTGGTTGTTGCCTTACGGTGTTACCGACAGTAGCTCTACCGATACCATACTTGGCAGTACCATCGGGGTAATTTCGTATAAAAACGGAATCCTTCATGGTTGGGGCAGGTTAATACATAAAGTCTATGGTTATGTAAACTCTACGCTAATGAACTTTGATACGGCGGGAAACGAAACCTCGTATTATACCCTTGAAAATAGCAGCATTGATCCCACGGTTACCGATAACTTTTTTGTTGACCTTGCTATTCGTGACGACACCAGCTATTTCGCACCTACAAAATACGGTAATCAGGGTGCAGGTCAAAATCCAGTAGGTGAGCTTATTATTGATACTTTGTGTAATGTTTACAGTCATCAGTTACATCCAGAGGCAACCATGAGTAGCGGCATGTTTCCCATGGCTAAAGATACTGTAAACAACCAATATTATTTGGCGTATAACTCCAACGACAACAACTGGAACATCATGTTGTACAAGTTCGATGCCGACCTGAACAGTGTCCCCATAGATACTGCTACCTACAACTACGACAGCCTGTGTCCCGATCTGCCCATCGTCTCCGATACCATTTATGTAACGGGCTGCAATGTCATCACCGGCATGGTCGAGTACCCTTCGCCCAAAGCCTACTTTGAAGCCAAACAAAAGGTAAATCTAACAGCTTATCCCAACCCCGCCACGGCAGGACGCGTTGACTTTAAACTGAAATACACACAATACCACCAAAACATGCAGCTCACGGTGTATGATGTGAGCGGCAGGCCAATGGCTGCACTGCCTGTTGCCACCGGCCAAAAGGAACTGTCGCTCAACACAAGCGGTTTTTCACCCGGCATGTACGTGGCGGTGGTAAACAACGGCAAAAAGGTGCTTGGGAAGACGGTGTTTGTGGTGCGCTAACCTTTCAGATCGAGGCAGGCCTTGCGGGAGGCGACCTGAAAGGTTCTGTTAAAAGAATAAGCGTTCGTTGAATGAGATTGCCTGCCTCGTCGGCAGACAGGCTTCGGGGCTTACGCCCCTCGCAAAATGAATTGAAACAATGAATTAAAAACAAACTCAATGAAAAAAATAACAATCCTCTTCCTCCTGTTTCCCTTGCTGGCAATAGCCCAACAAAAACCCGCCGGCTGGCTCACGCCTTACGCCGATGCAAAGTTTGAAAACGGCAAGATCATTTACAGCGTATCCAACCCGCAACAGGCCATGAATTTCCGGCTGTTGCCGCTGATGTACCCGCGCAACCTCATGCAGTTGCGTTTTGATAACCGGCCGGCAGCGGTAAACGGAAAATACATCGGCGAGAGCCAGGGTAAAATCCGGGATTATGTGAACACCGAGCCCGTAGGCCTGCGCAGCGCCAAAGAAAAAAACGAGTATCTTCGGCTCACGACCATGGTGCTTTTGTGGGATATGAAACTATCGGAATTTAATAAAAAGGAAATCCAACGCCTCCAATCCGGTGAGGATAAAACAATAGCCAATAATGCGGATATTGTGTTGCAAATATTAACTATTTTTGAGGAAAACAGTAAAAAATAAAACGCTTTTACCATTGCCGGGGTTGTCAGGAAAGTAAATTAACCGCAAGGAACGCAAAGTTTTTTGGTAAAGTATTCGATAAGCTCGCCGGAAATTGCAATGTCGTCGTAAAACCGGATTACAGATATTTGTGTAAGTTGAAGTTGTTCAGTAAGTCGGCTTACGGGTTTTCCCGGAACCATTCCACGGTTTCACGGATGGCTTCTTCAAGCGATACGGGTTTAAATGCCGGGAGGTCTTTTTTCAGTTTTTCATCATTCAGCCGGACATTTTTTTCAAACAGGTAGAAGTTCTCTTTCAACTCTTTGACCACCGGATTGAATAGCGCCAGGATGCCGATCAACCATTTGGGGATCACACTCACTTTGGCAGGACCGCCGGTAATGTGACTGATCTGTTTGGCCAGCTCTTTAACAGAAGCCACTTCATAACCTCCGAAATTATAATTGGCAAACGCAGGCAGCTTTTTCTTTTTGCTCAACAGAAACATCACACGGGCAGCATCGGGTGTAAATACAAACTGATGCGGCACATCGGCATTCACCAGCCAGTTAACGGCTTTCTTTTTGGCCGCATTACCAAAGACCGGTTTGATCAGCCCGTTGGTCACGTTGGGTCCGAAAAAATCGGGCAACCGAACAAAAATAACTTTACACTTGCTTTCCTCTGCCGCCTGTTTCAGCATATTGAAAAGATCAAGTCGTATTTTTCCTTTTTTGGTTTCCGGTTTCGCTGTCATATCTTCAGTGATCTCATCCACCGGCCCGAATTCATAAATATTTCCCGGGAAAAGAATGGTGGCTTTGTTTTGCGATGCCGCCCCGATCACATTTTGTGTTGCCTTTTGCATATTCCCTTCCCACAGGTTGTAAGGATAGTTGATCCCGTGAAAGATGAATGGTTTGCCTTTTGAAACACTTTTCAGTTTTTCAAGGTCTGTTACGTCTCCTTCTTCAATTCCAAGCAGATCATTCTTCCCGAAAAGTTTTTCCGCTTTTTCTCTATTCCTGACCAATACGGTGACAGGAATGTTTTCATCCAGCAGGAGCCGGGTAAAAGCATAGCCGATGCTTCCGGTAGCGCCGAGTATCAGGTAGTTTGAGTTCATCATCTTGATTTCAGCAGTTGGTAATTTTCCCCAAAAATAATTAAAGTTCATCACACAGAAAGCGCCCTGTTTAAAATGAACAAATCCGAAATATACAAACCTGTTGCGAGAAGGAAAGTGAAACAGATTTAATAAATCTATCAATATATTGACAGATATGTTTATAAAAAATGTCAATGCATTGACAAAAACAGATCATTAATATAAAAAACCAAAAAGCCATAATGGAATGACATTTTCATATCCAACTTCAACATTATCTTTTACCATAAAAGAATGTGAAACATCTTTAATCTGTTTTCTGGTTTTACTTTCCCCCCCTACTTCAAAAGTATATTTATCATTTACGTAAAAGTCAGCCTGTTCGGATGCATAAACTGTAGAAACTTGTTTTAACTGATTCAGTAAAAAGGTTTCTCTCAGACTGCCAGTATTAATGTTCATTTCTGATAGTGAATACATTATGTTTGTATTGTCGAGATATAATTTCTCCGGTTTGTTCAGGCTGTTCATTGCTTTGGCCTTAAAATGTAAAAAAGAAATTATTCCGGCTTTCTCAAGGTAATTCAGATAGGTTTTTAAAGTATTCAGACTAATTCCGGTCCTTTGGCTGACAGCCGATAAATTTGGTTTAAAAGGTACTGATGAAGCGATGATCTGCAAAAGCTTTTTCAGATAAACAATATGGGACGTTTGTATCATCTCAAACTGGGGTATATCCACTTCCACAACAAGATGAATGGCTTCAAGCAATTTCTGATGAAAGCTGTTTATGTTTTCAAGATAATAAGGGTAATATCCATATTGCAAATAATTGCTGAACAGATGGACCGGTTTAAATTTACCGATCATTTCCACAGCTATTTTAATGTGGTCAGTCAGCAAAGAATCAAGATTAAAGGCGGGGAATCGCAGGCCTGTTTCAAAGAAAACAAATTCCCTGAACGATAAACCCGGCATATCGTACATCACGGCCCTCCGGCTCAGATCGGCCCTGGCATGTTGCAGATGCAACAACGACGATCCTGTAAATATAAGTTTCAAACCGGCAAAATCATCATAAATATTTTTCATCTCAATGGCCCAGCCTTTATATCTGTGGACTTCATCCATCACGAGTATTTCGCCGCCTTTTTTCCTGAAATTGTCTGCTAAATCATAAATTCTGTTTTCTGCAAAATAAAAATTGTCCAGTGAAACATATAGAATCTTGTTATCAGGCAGAAAGTTTTTTTTGATGTATTGCATTAAAAGGGTTGTTTTTCCAACACCTCTGGGACCTTTGATGCCAATCATTCTGTTGTCCCAATCAACAGTATGGATAAAATCCCTGACATTGTCAGTTTTGGTTTGGGCATATTTTTCGTAAAATCTTTGAACAAGCTTTTCCATAATTGTTAAATGCGTTTGATTTTGCAAAAGTAATAAAAACAAGAGACCATCAAGACATTGACAGAAAAAATATGTAAAACCATCAATGCATTGACAGTATTAATCTGAAATGTTATCAGCTTGTTAAAAGTCTTGTAATTATGTAAGGTCTGACACGGTTTGCCGTCGAACACTATATGTCCTTAAATCCGCAAGATAGTTATTAACAAAACCGGCAAATAACTGTGCAAAAGTTCTTTACACAGTATTTGACCGGTAAATCTCATCACCTATTTTAGTGCTGTTAAATAAACTAACGGTGATAAA
>CAJVWU010000038.1 GCA_913009755.1 uncultured Bacteroidia bacterium | reverse complement strand
GTTATGATTACCCTGTCAAAACAGCCCAAGGTGCCATTGATTTTATTCTTGTATGTTGTTGTAAGTAATTCCATGTCTCAAAGATGCAAAAAATCCCTGTTTGGTTGTGGCTTGTCCACGTTGGGTTCAAATAATACAATATTTAATGATTGTATGTTTTCATATAACAAAGGAGATGCGGCTTTAAATATCGCTTTTTGGGAAAAATATGATACATGTTGGATTAATAATTGTATTTTTTATCATAATTATCCTGACCTTAACAACCCCGATCCCTATCACCAAATCGGGAGGGCACTTTCAGTCGGTGGTGGTCAGGGTCTGAGCGTTACAACCAATTCTCTTTTTTATGACAATGACTGGAATTCCTTTATCTCCATATATCCATCCAAAAGTTACCTTGTTAATTGTACATTCACCGGAAACAGCCATCTCGAAAACACACCCTCTTTATGGCTCAGTGAATCAACAACAAACATGTACAATTGTATTGTTTATGATGAAGGCGGGGACTATTCCATCCTGATGTCGAATATTGAACATTTGGATACAACACGGCTAAATATTTATAATTCGTTAGTAGATGGAGGGGAAAATGCCATTCATGTTTCTCCTTCACAAAGCAATTGGTGCAAATATCATTACGACGAAACCAACATCAATGCCGATCCCATGTTTTATGGCGGTGAAGAATATCCCTATAATCTTTCAGATAACTCCCCATGCATTGATGCGGGAACACTGGAATTGCCGGATTTTATTGAATTACCCGACAAAGACCTCGCCGGCAACCCCCGCATTTTCAACGGTAAGATTGACATGGGTGCTTACGAGTGGGACCCCACCGTGGGAACACCTGAATACAAACCCATAAAAAAGCAAAAAGAAAAACACCTTTCCGCTGCCCCCAACCCGTTCGACTGGGGCACTTACATCACCGCTAAATGGGAAAAGGCAGGCAGGGTACGCATTGAGGTTTACAACAACGGCGGACTTCGGGTGAAAGTGCTGAAATCAGGCTACACCCCGCCCGGCCAATCGGAAATTCAATGGAACGGTACCGACGAGAACGGCAACTACCTGCCAGCAGGCATCTACCACATCGTCATGTACATTGACGGCAAAGAAACGGAGAGCCTGAAGGTGGTGAAAAAATAAGAGTGATGTGCTGTCCGGATTAAGCAACCCTCTTTACGGAAGCTTCTCAATCAATTCAGACGCTGTAAAGATCAAAAGCGGGTATTCGTACAAGACATAAAGTTACCCGGGGAACTTATCAGGATAATAATTATCCTGATCATGAATACTTCATCAAATTGTTAAAAACCCGTCATCCATTCCTTAAAAACAATGGTCTAAATCTATAATTTTGCGCCATCAATTTTTGATGCATGAACGATTTTCTCAAAGACCTCAACCGGGAACAATACGATGCCGTGGTGCACACTGACGGTCCGGTGATGGTTATTGCCGGTGCCGGAGCAGGAAAAACCCGTGTGCTGACTTACCGCATTGCTTATTTGTTGTCAAAAGGAATGGATGCTTTCAACATCCTGGCCCTGACCTTTACCAACAAGGCTGCCCGCGAAATGAAAGACAGGGTGATCAGGCTGGTTGGCGACAATGAGGGGCGAAATGTCTGGATGGGTACCTTTCATGCCGTCTTTGCGCGTATCCTGCGCATTGAAGGCCATCATCTCGGCTATCCTTCCAATTACAGTATTTACGATTCGGACGACACCAAACGGCTGATACGGCAGATCATCAAGGAAAAAGAACTGGATAATAAAGTTTACTCCCCTTCGTACGTGGCACACCGTATTTCAATGGCCAAGTCAAACCTGATCAATGCGAAAGAATATGTAAACGACCCGGATATTATTTCAGCCGACGAAAGTGCCCGGAAGCCGCTGATCAAAGACATTTACAAAACTTACGAAATACGGCTGAAACGGGCTGATGCCATGGACTTCGACGACCTGTTGTTCAACACCTATATCCTGTTCACCCGGTTTGAGAACATCCTTTACAAATACCAGCAAAAATTCAAATACATCCTGGTTGACGAATACCAGGACACCAACCATGCCCAATACCTGATATTGAACCGGCTGGCCGCTCGTTTTGAAAATATTTGCGTGGTGGGCGACGATGCACAGAGCATTTACGGTTTTCGCGGGGCACACATCGGGAACATCCTCAATTTTAAAAACGATTATCCCGACTATCAGCTTTTTAAGCTCGAACAAAATTACCGCTCCACCAAAAACATTGTGAAAGCGGCCAACAAAGTCATCACTTTCAACAAGGACCAGATAAAAAAAACCGTCTGGACCGACAATGATGAAGGGGTGAAGATTGGCTACATCAGGGCTTCTTCCGACAATGAAGAAGGCAACATGGTGGCCAACGCCATTTTCGAAAGTAAAATGAACCACCAGTTACCAAACCATGCTTTTGCCATTTTATACCGCACCAATGCCCAGTCGCGCTCATTGGAAGAAGCCTTACGAAAGCTGAATATCCCTTATAAAATATACAGTGGGCTTTCATTTTATAACCGCAAAGAGATCAAGGACATCCTGGCTTATATCCGGCTGACCGTTAACACCAATGATGAAGACGCCCTGCAACGGATCATCAACACCCCGGCCAGGGGTATCGGAAAAACCACCATCGAAAAGATCATGGTAGCAGCTAACGAAAACAATGTCAGCCCGTGGGAGGTGATCAACAAACCCCAAAGTTACCGGTTGAATGTTCATGGCGGCACGCTGTTAAAACTGGAAAGCTTTGCCACCATGATCAAAAGTTTTCGGGCCATGCTAAAAAAGAAAGATGCTTTTGAAGTAGCCCAGCAAATTGCCAATTCGTCAGGGCTGGTCAGGATGTACAGGGAGGAAGACACACCGGAAGGCATCAGCCGGGTGGAAAACATTGAGGAACTGCTGAATGCCATTAAAGAATTTGCGGTAAAAGGGACTGAGGAAAATGAAGGGGACCTGTCGCATCAGGGGACACTGGAAGAATTTATGCAGGATGTGGCCCTGCTGACCGATGCCGACAACGATGACGATGATACCGAAAAAGTGTCGCTGATGACTATCCATGCAGCCAAAGGCCTCGAGTTCCCTTATGTTTTTATTGTGGGACTTGAGGAAAACCTTTTCCCGTCCATCCGGTCCATCAGCACACGGGCAGAACTGGAAGAAGAACGCCGCCTGTTTTACGTTGCATTGACAAGGGCCATGAAAAAAGTAACCCTTTCATTTGCCGAGAGCCGTTACCGGTGGGGAGAGTTTAGCATTACCGAACCCAGCAGGTTTTTGGATGAAGTGGATGAATCGTTAATTGATAAACCCAAAAGGGCCGAACTTCACACCACCCATGATTTCAGGATGGGGCAAAAAGGAAAAGCGGGAACCCGCGTTCCTCCGGGACCGGGATTTTCAAAAGTCAACAATAACCTTCCTGCCACTTCTTTTGATGCTTCCGATACATCAACCTTGCAAACGGGCATGAATGTTGAGCATCCCAAATTCGGCAACGGAAAGGTTGTGGCTGTCGAAGGGAACGGCCCCAACAAAAAGGCAACGATATTTTTTAGTGAAATCGGAAATAAGAATTTGTTGCTGCGGTTTGCCCGGTTAAAGATCATCTCCTAAAGCATTTGTGTTTTTACATAAAAAAGCAAAAAAGAAAGCGGCTGTCATTCCGAACCCTTGTGAGTTGGCCTGTGCGGTGGCGGTGAGAAATCCCCTGAGAGAAAGGTTGTGCTTTGTTTTTGTTTTTCTTTTTCCGTTGTTCAGGATTCTCCGGTCTTTTGTCAGAAAGATTTATTTTAAGTCAATCAATTCAATTGGAAAATAAAAAAGTGTACTTTTGCGCAATAAATTATTTTCCAACCGGTTAATTTATTTTCAAAGAAAACATCATGGAATACAATACGACACGCGAAAAATTAAGAATTCCCGGATATGGCCGAAACGTTCAGAAAATGATTGAGCAGACTGCTTTGCTTGAGGACAGGGAACAACGAAACAGGACAGCTTATGCTATTGTAAGTATTATGTCGCAGATCAATCCGGGGGTACGCGAATCGAGTGATTATCAAAGGACACTCTGGGACCACATGATCATCATCTCCGGTTTCAAACTGGAGGTTGACGGCCCGTTTCCCCCGCCATCACGGGAAAAATTGATGCACAAACCCGAAAAGATCCCGTACAGTGAAGGCAAGATAAAATACAGGCATTACGGTAAAAATATTGAAGATATCATCAAAAAGGCCATTGATTACGAAGGTGAAGATAAAATGATCCTGATAAAAACAATTGCCAATCACATGAAAAAATCATATCTCGCCTGGAACAGGGAATCGGTAAATGACGCAACCATCTTTAAACATTTAAAAGAACTGTCAGGAGGCAAACTGGAATTGCCGGAGGACACTGTCCTGACCAGCACAAGTGAATTCCTTTCAAGAAATAAACAAAAACGCACCAAACCGCATCAACCACGCCGGAGCAATAACGGGGGAAGAAGAAAAAGTTACGGGCAAAGAAACTTTTAACACTCACCGGCCGGTTCATGTTTTTTTTTCACGGTTTAGATAAATTATTCACAAAAAACAACCCTGAAGTGGTTGTTTTTTTGTTTATTTATACATCTAAAAAAATGAGCAATGGGATCATTTAAAATAACAGGGGGCGTTCCCTTGTCAGGGGAGATCATTCCTCAGGGTGCAAAAAACGAAGCTTTGCAGGTTATCTGTGCCGTTTTGCTGACGGCCGATGAAGTAAAAATAAGCAATGTCCCCAACATCCTTGATGTCAACCGTTTGATCGAATTGTTAAAAGGCCTCGGGGTAAAAGTCAAAAAAACGGATGCAAACACCTTTCTTTTTCAGGCCGATAACATTAACCCGGAATATCTTAAAACCCCGGAATATTACCAAAAAGCAACCAGCATCAGGGGCAGTGTTATGATCATCGGGCCATTGCTGGCCAGGTTCGGCACCGGTTTTCTTCCACAACCGGGAGGCGACAAAATAGGACGGAGAAGACTGGACACTCATTTCAAAGGCCTGGAAAAACTGGGAGCCCGTTTCCATTATGATGCAGAAAATAAATCCTACGATATCAGTACATCCGGCCTGACAGGAGATTATATGTTACTTGAGGAAGCTTCGGTGACCGGAACAGCCAACATCGTGATGGCCTCTGTGATGGCCGAAGGCAAAACAACTATTTTTAATGCAGCCTCCGAGCCCTACATCGTACAACTTTGCAAAATGCTCAACAGCATGGGTGCCGCAATTTCAGGGATTGGTTCCAATTTACTGACCATTGAAGGGGTGAAAGAGCTTCATGGCACCTCGCATACCCTGCTGGCCGACATGATAGAAGTGGGCAGTTTTATCGGCCTTGCTGCCATGACCCAATCGTCGCTGACCATTAAAAACGTAAACCTGAATGACCTGGGCCGTATTCCTGATATTTTCAGACGGCTTGGGGTAAGTGTTGAACAAAAAGGCCATAATTTGTTTGTGCCGGCAAAAAAAGAATATGTTATTGAAACTTTCATTGACGGTTCCATCATGAAAATAGATGACGCCCCCTGGCCGGGATTCACCCCAGACCTGATCAGCATTGTGCTGGTTGTCGCCATCCAGGCCAAAGGCAGCGTACTGATCCACCAGAAAATGTTCGAGAGCCGTTTGTTTTTTGTTGACAAGCTGATTGATATGGGGGCACGGATCATTTTGTGCGACCCGCACCGGGCTACGGTTATCGGCCTGAACCATGAATCACCGTTGCGTGGAATAAAAATGTCATCACCCGATATCCGCGCCGGGGTAGCCCTGCTCATTGCCGCCCTGTCGGCCAAAGGCGAAAGCATCATCGAAAATATTGAACAAATTGACCGGGGTTACCAGGATATTGACCTCCGCCTCAGAAAACTTGGTGCCCGCATAGAAAGGATGTAAGCAATAATTTCTCCTCATGAAATGCCTTTGGTATAATTTAAAATTTCTTGTATTCTGATTTCCAATTTCAAAATAATCAAAACACATCAAAAAAAAAAAAATTAATCCATTAACAAATCACCTGTTACCCACAAGCAAAAGAAACAAAACCAGAATGATAAATTTGCTACAAGAAAATAAAGAAATAGAAAGCCACCGCACAAATTGCACATTTGGTTTTTTGCCGACACAAAGGCAAACACTAAAAAACCAAAAGAGCAATTTCTTGCCAACGCCTGAAAAAGAAAAAAAAGAATAGAATATGCCAACAATATACGATAACATAAAAAAACACCTTGAAGAAGGATTAACAAAAACGTTAGAAACATCAAAACGAGCAGACTTTTGTATTGGCTATTTCAATTTAAGGGGATGGCGAAAGGTTTCTAAGCAAGTGAATAATCTTGAAGGCGACTATTTACCTGAAGAATTTGAAGATGACAACAAATATCATTGTCGTGTATTAATTGGCATGCAAAGACTTCCCGAGGAAGAAATAAAAGAGTTTTTTTCAGGTAGTTATCATAAGACTTTAGACAACAACGAAGCATTAAAATTCAGGAAGAAGATTGCTCAGGAATTTAAAGAACAATTAACAATTGGTAACCCAACCAATGAAGATGAAAAAGCACTTAAACAACTTGCAAAACAACTGAAAGAAAAAAAGGTGATAGTAAAACTGCACCTAAAACATCAATTACATGCAAAACTATATTTAGCACATCGTAATGACTTTAATAGTCCTACAATTGGATTTGTTGGTAGTTCTAACTTAACATTTGCAGGAATTTCAAAACAAGGCGAATTAAATGTAGATGTGGTTGAAGGAGATGCCGCTGAGAAATTATCAAAATGGTATCAGGACAGGTGGGAAGATAGATGGAGCATTGATATAACAGAGGAACTTGCAGAAATAATTGAAAACAGTTGGGCAGCAGATGAACTTTACAAGCCATATCATTTATATTTAAAAATAGCCTATCATTTATCGAGAGAAGCAAGAGCAGGAATCTCAGAATTCAATCTGCCAAAAGTTTTTGAAAATATATTATTACCATATCAGCAAAGTGCTGTTCAAGTTGCGGCTCATCACCTATACAAAAGAGGCGGAGTAATAATCGGAGATGTAGTTGGTTTGGGGAAAACCTATACAGCGACAGCATTAGCAAAAATGTTTGAAGATGATTTCTTCCTGGAAACATTAATTATTTGCCCAAAGAATTTAGTAGAGATGTGGAAAGACTATAAAAACAAATATCAATTACGTGCAGATGTAATATCCATAACTCAAGTACAAACAGAACTGGCGAAAAAGAGAAGATACAGACTTGTAATTATCGATGAAAGTCATAACCTGAGAAATAGAGATGGGAAAAGATACAGAGCAATTCAGGAGTATATTCAACTTAACGACAGTAAAATTATTTTGCTCACTGCAACGCCATACAATAAAACTTATCTGGATTTAAGTAATCAATTAAGGCTATTTATAGATGAAACATATAATTTGGGAATAAGTCCTGAGCGATATATTGAACAAATTGGTGGAAGAATTCATTTTCTCGCAAATCATCAGGTACCGGAAACATCAATCTCTGCATTTGAAAAAAGTCAATTTCCGGATGATTGGGCAGAATTAATGCGATTGTTCTTGGTTAGAAGGACACGTAGTTTTATAAAAAACAACTATGCAATTCACGATGACGAGTTAAATAGGAAATATTTAGAATTCCCCAATGGCGACCGCTCTTATTTTCCTGACAGGCTTCCTAAAAAGGTTGATTATGCATTTAACCCTAAAGACCCAAACGACCAATATGCACAACTTTACTCTAACAAGATTATTGATATTATTGACGGTTTAATCTTACCAAGATATGGATTAGGACAAGAAGGTTACGAAAATAAAAAGTCAGATGTTGAAATTACCAGCGAAGATATTTTAATAAAAGAAAATTTAAGCAGAGCAGGAACACGTTTAATAGGTTTTGCCCGAACCAATCTTTTTAAAAGGCTTGAAAGTAGTGGATACTCTTTCTTGTTATCAATCAGCAGACATATTTTAAGAAACTATCTTTTTATTTATGCAATGGAGAATAATCTTGCTTTTCCGATTGGTAAACAAGAGGCTGGTTTAATTGATGATTTTATGTATTCTGATAAGGATGAAGAAGATGATAATAACATTGAAATCCTCACAAAACCAAAGGAATACTTAGCGCAAGCCGAAAAGTATTACGCATCGCTTTATACTAAAGAACACAAATACCAATGGATTAAGAGCCAGTTGTTCAACGACCAAATGAAAAAGGACTTGGAAACTGACAGTAAAGAATTGATGAAAATTCTGAAAATTGGTAAAAACTGGAAGCAAGAAAATGACAGACAATTAAATGCCCTTGATGATTTAATTAATATAAAGCATAAAGGCGAAAAAATATTAATATTCACTCAATATTCCGATACAGCATTTTATTTATTTGAATCTTTGAAAAAAAGAGGCGTTAAGAAAATGGAATGTGTAACGGGTGCTTCGGATGACCCAACTGCACTCGCTTACCGTTTTAGTCCTTTAAGCAACGAAAAAGTCATTCCAAATGAGCAACAAATCAGAGTACTAATTACAACCGATGTGTTAAGTGAAGGGCAAAATTTACAAGATGCACACATTGTTTTAAATTACGACTTACCCTGGGCAATTATCCGTTTAATTCAAAGAGCAGGGCGTGTTGACAGGATTGGACAAAAACATCACGAAATTTTGGTGTACTCATTTCTGCCTGAAGACGGTATTGAAAACATTATAAATTTGAGAGGACGGTTAAGCCAACGAATTAGGGAAAATGCCGAAACAGTCGGCTCAGATGAAGTTTTCTTTGAAGGTGACCCAATTAATATTGCCGACCTTTACAATGAGAAATCAGGTTTGTTAGATGAAGAAGAAGATATTGAAGTTGATTTGGCTTCTTATGCATTTCAAATTTGGAAAAACGCAATCGATGCTGACCCAAAATTAGCCAAAATAATTCCTGATTTACCTAATGTAATTTATGCCACAAAAAAAGGCGATGAAGAACAGAAAATAAACGGCTCTATCGTTTACACAAAAACTTCAAGCGAAAATGATGTGTTGGCATGGGTATCTGAGGAAAAGATTAAAGATGAAAGTGGAAAAGAAAAATATAAAATAGTAACGCAATCACAATTCGAAATATTAAAGGCAATAAAATGCAAACCTGACGAACCAGCACTTGAACGTTTTGAAAAACATCACGAATTGGTGAAATCCGGTTTAAATCATATAAAAGAAACCGAGTCGAAAATTGGCGGACAATTAGGTAAAAAAACAGGGGCTCGCTATCGTGCTTATATGCGTTTGAATAATTATGCAGAAAGAAATGTTGGTACTTTATGGATTACTGAAGAACTAAAAAGAACCATTCAGGATATTTATGACCATCCATTGAGGGAATATGCCAGAGAAACAATAAACCGGCAATTGAAAACCGGAATTAATGATGAAGATTTAGCAAACTTAGTTGTTTCGCTTCGTGAAGATGGCAAACTAAGTCTGATTAACGAGGATGAATCGGTTACAAAAGACCCTCAAATAATTTGTTCAATGGGATTAAGAGTTAAGTAATATGAAGAAGAATAGATTTTCGGAATACATAAAGTCGTTCGATTTTAAAAACCTGTTTAATGAATTAGGTTGGGATAATTTCGACAATAATTTGCCCATTGCAGTTAATGAAGATGCTTTTATGCTAAAAGGCATTGTCGAGAAAAAGGGTTTTGTAATACTGCATTGTCCATCATTGCCAAATGGGAAAATCCCGTTAAGCAATATCCGCAAACAGATTGAAGCAAAAGTTGCCAAACATTATTTTGAACATCTGATAATCTATTCCGACCAAAATCAAAATCATCAGATTTGGCAGATTGCCATAAAAGAAGAGAACAAACCAAAGCAGGTGCGTGAAATATCATGGTATAGCCATCAGGATACAGAAATACTTTTTCAGCGATTAAAAAATCTATTGTTCACCCTTGACGAAGAAGAACAAATTACAATTGTTGATGTAAAGCAACGAATCTCTGAAAACTTTGCAAAAAATACCGATAAAGTAACCAAGAAATTTTACACTGAATTCAAGAAACAACACACCGTTTTTCTTGATTTTATTCAAGGCATTGATGACCATATTGGCGATAAAGAAAATACCAACAAACAATGGTATGCTTCTTTAATGCTCAACCGCCTGATGTTTTGCTATTTCATTCAAAAAAAAGGGTTTTTAAATCAGGATTTTAATTATTTACAAAACAAACTGAATGAGAGTTCTGAAAAAACGGGCAAAGATAATTTCTACAGTTTCTACCGCAGTTTTTTATTGGAACTTTTTCACGATGGACTGGGCAAACCTGAAAAGCACAGACACAAACACCCAATTGATTTAGGAAAGATACCGTATCTTAATGGCTGTTTGTTTGATGTACACGAACTGGAACAGCAATTCGCAGAAATAAATATCAGCGATGATGCTTTTACAAAATTATTTGGTTTTTTCGACCAATGGAATTGGCATCTCGACAACAGCATTGAAGCGACAGGGCGCGATATAAACCCCGATGTGATTGGTTATATTTTTGAGAAATATATTAACGACCGTGCTTCGATGGGTGCCTATTACACCAAGGAAGATATTACCGATTATATTGGCAAAAATACAATTATCCCTTTTCTGTTTGATGAAACCGAAAGACACTACAAAAAAGGATTTGATGCAAACAGCGAATTATGGAACTCATTAAGCCAAAGTAACGATACCTATATTTACGATGCAGTAAAAAAGGGAGTACCGGAAGGTGATTTGTTTGACGACTTACCCGATGAAATAAAGGCAGGATTTCAGCCTGAATTTGAAAAAGAAATAGTACAGGAAAGTACTTCGCCCCACTTATGGGAAACCCGTAAAATATGGAATACAAAAGCACCCGAAAATATTGCTTTGCCTACCGAAATTTACCGTGAACTCATAGAACGCAGAAAACGATATGCCGAAATAAAATCGAAAATCGAAAATGGCGAAATCAACCACATCAACGATTTTATTACCTACAACTTAAACATAAGGCAGTTTACGCAAGATATTATTGAAAACACTCAAGACCCTGAATTTATAAAAGCATTTTTTAATGCAATAAAAAAGATAACTATTCTCGACCCCACCTGTGGCTCGGGCGCCTTTTTATTTGCTGCCTTAAATATTTTGGAACCACTGTACGAAGCCTGTATTCAGCGAATTGGTTTTTTTATTGATGAAGCCAAAGATGAAAACAATTATGCACACCTGCCTGACCAACAAAAAAAATCATGGCAATCAATAAATCATAAAAAATCATGGTTCAGACAACAGTTGGAAGAAATAAACCCGGAGCAACACCCCAATCTGCAATACTATATTTTCAAAAATATTATCCTAAATAATTTGTATGGTGTTGACATTATGAAAGAAGCAGTAGAGATAGCAAAACTTCGTCTGTTTCTAAAATTAGTTGCCACCGTTGATGTAAACCCACGTAAAGTAAATTTTGGATTGGAGCCACTGCCCGATATTGATTTTAACATTCGTTCAGGAAACACATTAATTGGTTTTGCCACCGAAAAAGAATTGCTTACTACCATTGAGAAAAAAGACGGACTTTTTGCACAAGATAAATTAGATTTCTTTAATGAAGAATTAGGAAATCTGAATAAGTTTTACAGAAGATTTGTTGAAGACCAATTAAAATCAGAAAGTACATATTCAGATATAAGACCCGCCAAAGCGGAACTGAACAAACGACTGAACACACTCAACCACAAACTAAACGTATATCTTGCCACCAATTATGGCATTGATGCAGCACTTAAACCCGATAAATTCCAGGAATGGCTCACTACCCACCAACCCTTTCATTGGTTTGCCGAGTTTTACCAGATTGTGGCAGATAATGGTGGCCCTGCCCGTCCGAAGCAAAGCGGAGGCGGGTTTGATTGTATTATTGGTAATCCGCCTTACTTAGAAATTAAATCGGTTGAGAAAAGATATAAGATTCAAGGTTTGTTCAGTCACGCTTGTGGAAATCTATACGCACCAATAATTGAACGGTCCTATCAGATATGCTCGCTAAAATCGTGGTTCGGAGTTATCGTTCCAATATCATTTGTAGCAGCTCAAAGAATGAAAGTGTTACAAGAGTACATAAGAAAAAACACTACATATCTTTACCTGTCAAATTTTGCTCTTAGACCAGCTTCTCTCTTTCCAGGGGTTATGCAAAGACTTACAATTTGTCTGGCAAAAAAGGGAGATTCTGCCAATGTTTTCACATCCGAATACATCACATGGTATTCTGACGAACGAAGTATCTTATTTGACAACTTAAGTTATCTAACTGCTGATATTTTGAAATTTAAGTATAGCGTACCGAAAATATCTCATAAAAATGGAATTTCGGCATTATTCAAAGTCTTAACGGTAAAGGCAAAATATTTTTCTAAAAACCAATTCTCGGGGTCACAAATAATATACTATCACAATGCTGGAGGTTATTGGATTAAGACCTTTAGGATCAGACCGTATTACAAATCACTTACAGATCCAAACAAAACACACACAACTATTTCCAAATTGAACTTTAATAATGCGAAAGATGCATTGGTTTATTTTGCTATTTTAAATAGTAATCTATTTTACTTCTTCTGGAAATCAGTTACCGATGCAAGGCATCTTTATCCATCTGATATTGCACTAATGCCAGTTGGATTGCCATTTCAGGAATATATAGTAAACAGTTTAGGTACAATCTCAAATGAGTTGGAAAAATTAATGAATGAAAATAAGAAAAGGATTCGGTATGGAAATGCTGAAGTCGATCAGTACTCAATAGCTCCTTGTAAGCAATTGATTAACAGAATAGATGAGAGTCTTGCGATTGAATATAGTTTCTCCGAAATGGAGTTGGATTTTATTATCAATTACGATATTAAGTATAGGATGGGCAAGGAGTTGAATAATGGAGAGGATGAGGAATAAAAATATGGATTTAAAAAAATATAAACCGAACAGGGAGTTTTTGCTTTACAAAACATCAAACGGAGATGTTAAAGTAGATGTGCTTCTGCAAAACGAAACTATCTGGATGCCCCAAAAAAAGATTGCGGAACTTTTTGATGTAAATGTTCCGGCAGTTTCAAAGCATTTAAAAAATATTTTTGAGAGTGGGGAACTTCTGAAAAAAGCAACTGTTTCCATTTTGGAAATAGTTCAAAACGAAAGTGGCAGGGAAGTTAAAAGAAACACCGAATTTTATAATCTCGATGCCATTATTGCAGTTGGTTACAGGGTAAACTCTAACAGGGCAACACAATTTAGAATTTGGGCAACTGCAGTTCTTAAAGAATATATAATTAAGGGCTACACTATGGATGTGGAAAGATTGAAAAACCCACAGCCACTTTTTGGGGAAGACTATTTTAAAGAGCAGTTAGAAAAAATCAGGGATATACGCAGCAGCGAAAGGCGGTTGTACCAACAAATCACAGACATCTATGCCGAGTGCAGCATCGACTATGAATATGAGTCGGAAACCACAAAAAGGTTTTTTGCCACAGTACAAAATAAACTTCATTGGGCTATTACCGGTAAAACCGCTGCTGAGATTATTTTTTCGAGAGCCGACCACAATAAAGATAAAATGGGCTTAACATCCTGGAAAAATTCACCCGATGGCAAAATAAGGAAATCGGATGTTTCAATTGCGAAGAACTACTTATCTGAAAAAGAACTTAAACCATTGAACCGTATTGTTACAATGTATCTTGATTATGCCGAAGACCAGGCCGAACAAGGCATTGTGATGACAATGAAAGATTGGGAAGAAAAATTGAATGCCTTTTTGCAATTTAACCAAAAAGATATTTTGCATGATGCTGGAAAAGTAACTGCCGCAATAGCAAAATCATTTGCCGAAAAAGAATACGACAGGTATAAGCCCATTCAGGATAGTTTGTTTGAAAGCGATTTTGATAAAATGATAAAAAAGCAACTTGAAGAAAATAATGATAAATAACAAGAAAGCCCCGACAAATGGACCAAATAGATACCGTATTAGCCAAGCACTATGGTTTTACGAGTACAAAATATTTGCTTAAAGGATAGTTTTTCGCCATTATCCCGCCATTTTGGCGAGAAAGGGTTTGACAACTAATAAGCCTGAATGGAAGTTAGTTATAATAAGATAGAATAAGATAGGATTTAAGATAGAGTGTAAGATAGAATTATTGTGTAGTATATTGATATAAAGGAATTAGGCGTATAATTATTATTAGAAGCCAAGATAGAAATTAAGATAGAAAAGATGCTCATAGACATTCTCATAGACATAGTGTCCATGATATTATTAAAGTAGATAATGAAATAGATATAGGTACAATTATAAATGCAGTATAATATGGAGCATAAAGGGAATATAAAGATATTAGATTTGCATAAGGTTGCTTTCCTGTGTTCTCAAAAATGTCCGGCTGAAGTTGTTCTAAAAAGTTATGACTGGGCAAAAGAACAAAGAGAACAGGGGAATTGTATTGTTTGTGGAAACCATTCTCAAATAGAAAAAGATGTTTTTGAAATATTGCTAAAAGGAAAACAACCATTAATACTTGTTCTTGCCAGAAGTTTGAAAACAAACTGGGAATCTGAAATTAAAAATGCAATAAACAAAAAAAGACTTTTAGTAATTAGTCCCTTTGAAAAAGAAGTAAAAAGGATAACAAGAGAAACTGCAAAAAAACGGAATCAAGAAATGATAAAGATTTGTGACAAAATAATAGTTGGTTATAAAACAAAAAACGGACAATTGGAAGAATTGCTAAATGAAAGAAACTATGAACAATTATAGCCAGCCCGAAAGCCATACACATTGCCAAGTCGCTCGAAAAGCCCACCACACGAGCCAAAACTTGTCAATAAGTATGTCTTGCCAACGCACCGTGAGAAATGAAAATGGTAGCAAATTTGAAAGATAAAATGATTGAAAATAGAAAATGCCAGTGGGTAACAAAGGCGATACGTAATTTGGGTAATGTGCTAATATTGAAGTTTATAGTATTAAATGTGATTAGTAATAAATTGAAAATTAATCGTTTCAAAATCCCAAACTACGCATAGCCAAACCGATTGTTCGGTTTTAGCTTTAACCATTTGTAATTAATTAGAGATTCGGGCAATTAGGGAAATTTTTACTCCAGGCACCAACACCCTGCCTAAATACCCCATTTGTTAAAAAACCGTTAATTTGTAAGTTGCCATCCTGTGGTTCGTCAAAAGTATCAAAACAGTTACTACACAATCGTTAAGTAATGCTATTTACAAACAATTTAAAATCAATAAAAATGAGACGAATTATTACACGGTTAACAATTGCTTTCATGGCAATTGCTTTTCAAACGAATGCACAGGTAGTGATCACCGATACCGATCATTATATTACCAAAGACCAGATGCTACTGGCCAACGAGATCAACGAAAGCGGCGAACCTTTTGCCGAAACACTGGGTTACGACCTTGATGATCTTGACCCCATGGTTTTAAACCAGCCCGATTCCATTTCCTATACATTTGGAATTGAGAATTATGAATACTCACGTTATCAACTGGGAACAGTCATTTCACGTTCGGGAATAGGCCTCCACATGATGTGGGCGCCCATTATCATGCAAATGGCAGCGATGGAACCTGATGGATTTGACGGTTCTTTTACAGGAACGCCGAACGGTTACAACGAAGATGATGAACTGATAAAAAACATCATGCATTTCGCAATGCTCTCCAACGGTATGGCACCGCAACACCCATGGCCGCAATATGCGGAATTCAAATCGGGGAACCCGCATCTTCCGCAGGATATTGACCCGGACAATTTCACCCACGATTTTGCCACTTTGCGCTGGGACAGGAGTCTGATGGATAAAACCCTCAATCCCGCAGCCATGGGCCAGACACTGATGAAACAATACCTGTGGGCCCAGGATATGCTGGGTACTTTCCACGACGGAGATGAAAATGAAGTGGTTCCCGATGAGATCAATACCCCTGATTATCCTGACAGTTCCGCATTCGACCCCAACAACAACATCTATTACGGTGGAGATAACCTTGACGGTTTTATCGGACAGGTACTCACGGCTGAAGCCGTCAACAAAGTAAAATTTATCATTACTTCCCTGGCTTTCGATGGCATTGAACTGGGTATGATTGATCCGGCTACTTATGACCCGGACAACGGCATCCAGTTTTTCCCCCATGGAATTGAAGTTACCGAAGGCGCAGTTGCAGAAGGGCTTCCCCCGATTGCCGAAAGTTTTACGGTAACCGATAATTCAAGTAACCTCTGGGACCAGCTTTCATTTTTATGGGGAACACTGAACTTTAGAAACATGATGGATCCCACTAATTTTGACGACCCGCCACATATTGCCTATAAATCTGTTTTCGATGGGGATCCGTTCCCGGGGCCCATGTCCGAAACAGGTGTCCCCGGCCCTTTCGACCTGATGATGGGAGCCAGCAAAGTCATCTTTATGAACCTCAATGCCATGCACTTCAACAGTGCGGAAGGTACCTTTGTGGATGAATCGGGACTGAACAACGGGGCACCAACCCCCGGCAGCACGATTTCTGCGGTCAATGCCGGATATGCTTTGGTGATGATGGCAAAATTTACAAATGAGTTTGCAGGAACCCCATTGGAACCAATGGCACTGAATATGCTGAATGCACAAGCTACGTTCATTCTGAACAATTTTCAGGATACTGACGGCGGTTTTATGAATTCGGTTGACCTAAACAATAGCCGGGATGATTCGGATAAAACCGCTGTTGCACAAGCTACAATTGCAAGAGGATTGTATGCAGCTTACGACAAAACAGGAAACTCAGATTATCTTGACAGAGCCGATGCAGCTTACAACTTCCTTGTTGACAACTATTATGTTCCCCAGCTCATGGCATTCAAAACGGAGCTTAACAACGATGAAGCAACTTATACACCATTTAATTTTGCAGTCATTGCCGGCGCTTTACGCGAAGGGTCACTGGTTGGAAACCATGATGAAGCAGCTGCGATTTATACAAGATTCTTCAAAAAAGTAGCCAACAGCATGCAATTATCAGAAGGTGCGCCTACCGGGGAAACAGGAAACGATTCTGATGGTGACGGCATCCCGTTCATTCCCCAACAACCCGATAACCTGCCACCTGTTTTTGCAAGCGAAGCTACCATGGACATGACCATCACCGGCATTAGAAACTACGAAGACCTGATCAGCAGCGAAAGCATATCCAATTATCCAAACCCGTTTAAAGAATCCACCAAACTGATATTTAACTTACCTGAGTCGGCCAATGTCAACATACAGGTATATAATATCAACGGACAGGTAGTTGAAACCGTTTTCAACGGGACAATGGACAAAGGACAGAATTCGGTCATCTGGTCACCAGCTTCAACAACCAATAACGGAATTTACTACCTGCGCATGCTGGTCAACAACGTAAATGTTGCCAACCGCAAAGTTGTCAGGTTAAATTAAGTTTTAGTTTATTGGTTTTTGTTTTCTAATAATCTAAATCAATTGGAATTGAAACCGCAAACGGAACTTAAAAAGATAGCTACGAATGCACGAATGAATATTCGTGCATTCGTGGCATTAACATCAAACTTCAATATAAACAACATGTTGGTTAGTTTGTCATTTTAAGAGGATAGCAGCCCTTTCAGAAAAAGGGCTGCTTTTTTAATAATGCGGGTTATGGGTGAATAATAAATTAGAAATTATTCACCCATTCATCTATTTCCTGCTCATCGAATCCTCGAACAACTGCCGGTTCAGTATGGACCGTCCCAGGGTAATCTCATCGGTATATTCCAGGTCGTCGCCAATGGCCACACCACGGGCAAGCATGGTCACTTTTAGTTTAAAATCACGGATCAGCCGGAAGATGTAATAGTTTGTGGTATCCCCTTCCACGGTGGCCGGCAGGGCCAGGATCAGTTCATGGATATTTTCTGTGTTCAACCGCTGCACCAGGTGGCTTATGTTCAGATCATTGGGGCCGATGTTCTCAATGGGGCTGATCAACCCGCCCAGCACATGATAAAGCCCGTTGTACTGCGCCGTGTTTTCAATGGCCAGCACATCGCGGATATCTTCAACCACACATACCGTGTTTTCATCCCTTTTGGGATTGGAGCAAATATCACACAGATCGGCATCGGAAATGTTGTTGCACTTTTTGCAAAAAACAATTTCCCGCCGCATGCGTTCAACCGCACGGCCCAGGTTCTCAGCAAAAGAAGTATCTTCACGCAGGATAAACAAAGCAAGCCTCAGCGCAGTCTTTTTCCCGATGCCCGGCAGCCGCGATAATTCATTCACGGCAGCCTCCAATAATTTTGATGAGTATTCGTTCACAATATAAGCTTTAACCCAAAGCAAAAATAGATAATTTTGCCACCACCTTAAACAAGATAAAATGATCAGGTATTTTCTTATCACCATTCTGTTTCTTGGCATGCCGTTATTCATGCTTTCGCAGGATGTTAACCAGGTTGACGACCTGAACCGGAAACAGGGCAAATGGGTAAAAACCTATCCCAACGGAACCATCCGTTACGAGGGGCAGTTTTATAATGACAAACCTTATGGTATTTTCAAATATTTTTATGATGATACCAAACCCAAAGCCGTAACGGTTTTCTCAAATGACGGGATCGTGGCCCACACCAAAACCTATTTTGAAACCGGACAGATCATGGCGGAAGGAAAATTTATCAACCGGCTGAAAGACAGCACCTGGCTGTATTACAGCGATGTTGACAGTTCATTGGTTGCCAGTGAGGAATATAAAAAAGGGGTGCTCAACGGCAAAAGCATTTCGTATTATCCGAAAACCTTACAGCCTGCGCAAATAGTGATTTATAAAAACGGGGTAAAAGAAGGCGATTTTAAAAAGTTTTTTCCCGACGGCAAACTCATGACCAAGGGAATTTATAAAAACGACACGCTGGAAGGTGAGTTTATCCTGTATTATGACAATGGAAAAACAGAACTGAAAGGATGGTATAAAGCAGGCATGGAAACCGGAAAATGGCAATACTATGACGAATCGGGAAAATCCATTACCAAAGACGAATACAAAAGGGGAAAAGCGAAATGAGGAAAATATTAACTTTACATATTTTGTTTCATCTCATAAATTTGGAGCAAAAGAAAAAATAGTGTATCATATAATTATTGACATATATCCTTAATAAGAATTTGATGCATTGCAAAGCACGAAAACACAACAGCGGCTCATGGTCAATGGCCGGTTCAGCGCTTCGTTTGAAAAGAAAACAGTATATTTGAAAGCAAGATGTTTCAACTCAAAACATAAAGTAAAAAACCGGCCACGAGTCATAGCCGCAATACGTTATGCCATATTTGAAGAAAGACGATAAAATTGCAGACATTGATAATATGAAGTATCTTTGTACTTTAAAAATTATAAAAGGGTTTCAATGAAAATATTTGAAAATAACGGACATAAAATATATCAAGGAGATGCTATTGAAATTCTTCAAAACAATATTGAAAATAATAGCGTTGATTTGATATTTGTTGACCCACCATATAATATTGGAAAAAACTTTAATGGTCGAAAAGATAAGTGGAAAAGTGATGAAGATTATTTGAATTGGTGTTACCAGTGGATTGACTTGCTTTTAAAGAAACTCAAAAAAACCGGAAGTCTTTACATAATGACATCAACACAGTTTATTCCACACTTTGATATTTATTTAAGAGATAAAATTGAAATATTATCAAGAATTGTTTGGTCTTATGATAGTTCGGGTGTTCAAGCAAAAAACTATTATGGTTCAATGTATGAGCCAATTTTATTTTGCGTAAAAGATAGAAATAATTACACCTTTAACTCTGACGAAATATTAGTCGAAGCCAAAACTGGCTCAAAAAGAAAATTAATTGACTATCGAAAAAATCCACCACAACCCTATAATACTAAAAAAGTGCCTGGTAATGTTTGGAATTATCCAAGGGTAAGATACCGAATGGCTGAATACGAAAACCATCCAACACAAAAACCAATTGCACTATTAGAAAGAATTATTAAGGCAAGCACAAACGAAGGTGATATCGTTTTAGACCCGTTTTCTGGAACTTTTACGACTTCTTATGTAGCGAAAAAACTTAAACGTAAAAGTATTGGAATTGAAATAGATGAAGATTTTTCTAAAATTGGAATAAGGCGTGTCTTAGAACAATTCAAATTAAACGGTGAGGATTTAAGCCCAGAACCAAAAACATATCAAATTAAAAATACTCAACAACAAACATTATTTGAGACAAAGCAAGAATATGAAGCATAATTTTACAAGTACAATAAAAGAAGTTTTAGAGAAATATTTTGAAGAAAATTCAGAGCAAATTTTCAAAAACAGTGAATTAATCCAATACTTGAATATTAAAACCGTAGCCGCAGACAGAGGTTCAAAATCAAGAGGAAGTTTTGCAAATATTTACGCAATATATGTTCTGATTGAAGATTATATTAACAATGGGTTTCACAAAAAAGGAAAATACTCAAAATATGACGGAGCAATATTCTCTGACCTTTTTAAAAGACAAAGAGAATTGCCTTTTGGAGCAAAATTACAGAACCACGCATTAAATCACAGAATGAACCAAGAATTCAAAAAGTACTTTTCAACATGTGATTACATACCAATTATTAGGGTGGTTGAAACCAAAAGATATTGGATAAATGAAAATTTATTAATCGTAAAAGCAAATAAAGAGACATTTAATATTGCAGAAGCAACTCTTGAAATCATTGATAAATATGTTGAAACAAAGAAAAGTGCCTTTGATAGCTTTATAAAAACAAGTGAGCAATTTAAAACTATTGAAACACAACAACCTGAAAAAGTAAAAGAGTTTATCTTATCACTTATTGAACCAAATGTAGATGCACGTATTTTTGAGATTGTAAGTTATTCAATACTGAAATATGATTATAAGGAGCAAAGCATATTTTTTGGTTTTTCTATTGACACGGTAGAAGAAGAAAGTCTGAAATTATATAAGACTGGTAGAACAAATGCAAATGATGGAGGAATTGACTTTGTAATGAAACCGATTGGTCGATTTTTTCAAGTAACAGAAACAACAGATGTTAAAAAATACTTTTTAGACATTGATAAACTTGAAAAATTCCCTGTAACGTTTGTTGTAAAATCAACTACTCCAATTGATGAATTAAAGGAAAGTATCCGAGGCGGTGCGCTTGAACAATTCACAGTTGAAAAAGTGGTTGAGAAATATATGGACTGTATTGAAGAAATAATAAATATTGACAGTTTAAAGCAATCACTTGACAAAGTAGAAAAAGAGAAGAATTTAGGTAATGTTTTATCTGAAATTATCAAGCAAAGCAAAGTAGAATTTAACTATGAAGACGAAGAAGAAGATAATGAAGATGAATAAAAACGTGGCATAATACTGTATAAAAATAATAGCCGAGATAGTTGTAACTTCAAGGTTTGTCGCCCGCTTAAACTTCATTGTAAATTGAAAGATTTGAGTTCCGCAGTCGGCTACTATTCTTATACTCACCGTTTTAAAACATAAATCAATTAAAATGAAAAAAATAACATTGTCTGCCCTGTTGCTTGTTTTCAGCACATTGGGCTTTTCGCAACATGATAAAATCATTGACCATCACCTGACCGTTCAGATTGCCCCCGGGTTTTCCCATCTGGTGGTAACTGACTCTGTCAGCGGTCTGGATACTTCATCTTTTGTTTTCAGCCTGAATGCGGCCCTGAAACCCCTGCGGTTTTCCAAAAATGTTAAAATCAAAGAGGTGGCCGTAAACATCCCCGCAAGTGATGTGGGCATGGACAGGGACGATAGCGGACAGGAAACCGGCAGCCTGAAACTCAACAAATGGAGGATTACCCTGAAAAAGGGCACAACATCTTTTGTGGTAACTTATGAAGGCACAATTTCATCAGCCCTTGAGCAGAGCAGGGAAAATTACCAGCGGGGGTTCAGCGAGTCGCCGGGAATTATCAGCAGCAAAGGGATATACCTGGCCGGTTCAACTTACTGGACACCTTTTATTGCAAACACACTCGTCACTTTTCAACTGACGACCCTTTTGCCAAAAGGATGGAAAACCGTGTCGCAGGGGACGAGAACGAAAGATTTTTCCAATGATATCGGTCATAATGACGTGTGGCTGTGCGACAAGCCCCAGGAAGAGGTTTTTCTGATTGGCGCACAATTCACCGAGTATGCTTACAAAATGAACAACGGCATCACGGCCATGGCTTTTTTGCGCACCCCCGACGAGGGACTGGCCAATAAATACCTCGAAGTAACCGAACAGTTCATGGATATGTACCAGGGACTGATTGCCCCTTATCCCTACTCAAAATTTGCCCTGGTTGAAAATTTCTGGGAAACGGGTTACGGCATGCCTTCTTTCACCCTGTTGGGCGAAAAAATTATACGTTTTCCTTTTATCCTCTACTCTTCCTATCCGCACGAGCTGCTCCACAACTGGTGGGGAAACAGCGCTTATGTTGACTTTAGCGGCGGCAACTGGTGCGAAGGGATTACGGCATACATGGCCGACCATTTGATAAAAGAACAACGCGGACAGGGGGAAAGCTACCGGAGGTCAACACTTCAGAAATTTACCAATTTTGTTACCCCCGAAAATGACTTCCCCTTAAATAAATTTATTTCGCGTTACAACGCCTCAAGCGAAGCCATCGGTTACGGGAAAGCCTTGATGATGTGGCACATGGTCAGGAGAAAACTGGGCGATGCTGATTTCAAAAAAGGGATGAGCCTCTTTTATGAAAAAAACAAATTCAAAAAATCTGGTTTTTCCGATATCAGGATAGCACTTGAACAGGTTTCAAATACCGACTTAAAACCGTTTTTCGACCAATGGGTAAACAGGACCGGCGCTCCCGAACTAACCATAAAAGAGGTGCGTCATGACAAATACAATGATCTGTACCGTGTTTTCCTGACGCTGGAACAAAAACAAAACGCACCCGCTTTTGACATTGATATCCCCGTTTATATTGCCACTGAAAAAGGCGTTGAAGTTTATGTTGAAAATATGAACAGGAAAATACAGGAATTTCAATATACTTTAAAAAACAAACCCCTGAAACTTGCCATTGATCCGCAATATGATGTTTTCAGGATCCTCGATCCGCGGGAAGTCCCGCCTGCCCTTTCCAAAGTACTGGCAAGCAAAGTAAACGTAATCGTTTTGCCGGCAAATACTGACAAAAAAGCCAAAGAAGTTTACAAAGCCTTTGCCAATGCCTGGGTTGCCGCTGACAACGATCAATATGAAATTGTTTACGACACTAATCTGGAATCCCTTCCCAAGGATAAAACCGCCTGGATCATCGGATTTGAAAATAAATTTGCAACCTTGATCAATAACAACCTGCAAGCCTATCATTCTTCCATTGACAGCGACTCCGTCAAGTTTGAGAATAAGATGATCTCAAAGACAGGCAACAGTTTCATCATTACGGTTTTTAACCCGGAAGATGTGAATCAGGAAATCGCTTTTATTTCACTTGATAAAAAAGAAGCCATCCCCGGGCTGGTCAGAAAACTGCCGCATTACGGCAAATACAGCTACCTTGCCTTCGAAGGGGATGAACCCACGAACATCGCCAAGGGGCAGTGGCCTGTTTTCAACTCACCGCTGGTGAAGGTCTTCAGCCCTGAAGGGCAGAAAATAAACCTCATTCAACCCCGCCAACCGCTGGCTGAGTTAAAACCGGTATTTTCCGGGAAGAGGATGATGGAACATATAAAATACCTGTCTTCCGATGAGTTGAAAGGCCGCGGACTGGGAACGCCCGAACTGGACAAAGCTGCCGGATACATCGCTGAGAAATTCAGGGAATACGGCCTGATACCAATGGGTAAATCTTATTATCAGACTTTTACGCATACTTTTTCCGACAAAGGGAAAATGACTTTGAAAAATGTGATTGCCGTCATTCCGGGAACAGACGAAAAGTTAAAAGATTCGCCGGTCGTGGTTTCAGCACATTACGACCACCTCGGGCTGGGCTGGCCGGATGTCCATCAGGGGGATAAAGGAAAAATACATCACGGGGCCAATGACAATGCCAGCGGAATTGCCATTCTGCTTGAACTGGCCAAAACAATGCGTAAAACCGTCAAGCCCAAACGTACCATCATTTTTGCTGCCTTCACCGGCGAAGAAGCCGGGTTGATCGGCTCGCGATATTTTGTCAGTCATATCAAAGAGTTTTACAAAGGGGATGTCCTTGCCGATGTCAATATTGATACTGACGGGGGCTTATTTGACAAAAAACTGATGGTGCTCAATGCCAATACGGCCAGGGAATGGAAATTTATTTTCATGGGGACGGATTATACAACGGGCGTAAAAAGCGAGATCATCCAACAGGAACTGGATGCCAGCGACCAGTTTGCTTTTATTGAAAAAGGGATTCCTGCCGTCCAGTTGTTTACAGGCGCTACCCCCGATTATCACCGTCCGACAGATACCTGGGAAAAAATTGATGAAAAAGGGCTGGTAAAAGTGGCTGCAGTTACCAAAGAAGTTGTGGAATACCTCGGCGACCGGGAGGAACCGATGGAATATACGGGCAAAGCCCATCCGGGGAACAGCCAGCTATCGAAAACCACAATCAAACCGGGAAGAAAAGTAGCTACAGGTTCAATCCCCGATTTTGCCTATACCGGAACCGGGGTCAAAATCGGTACTGTCATTGAGGGTTCGACAGGTGATAAAGCCGGGCTGAAAGCGGGAGATATTATTCTGGCCGTAAACCATGACAAAGTGGAAAACCTTCAGGGATATACTGTTATCCTTAAAAAATACAAACCCGGCGACCCCGTAAAACTCACCATTCAAAGGGATGGCACGGAGCAGGAGATTTCATTGAAGTTAGGGGCGCGGTAAAAGACAGCCCTCAAAATAAAAGACAGCCTGCATTACTTAATCACAGAAAATTTATGAATTTTCCGGGTTAACTGTTATTCAGTAACTTTGTTGATGATAGAACAAGTTGGCAATAAGCCTAAAAGAAAATTTTACCAACATCGTCATAGATTCTATTATCTCGCCGGGAACCTTTTTATAAAGAGTCAGCAAGTCTTTTTTTCATTAGCAGACCGTAAGATTATTGAACTTAATATTTCATCATTAACAGTTGCAAATACCAGTTATACCTTGTTAAGGCAAACCGACTCAAAAAAAGCAAAAGAAATTTAAGGAAACTACGATTGATAGTGAATGTTTTACCACTTGATGATAAAATAGTTGGGCTGGCATTAAATGACGATTCATTTTCCGGCTTTGAATATGGACTTCAATATTTTACTGCAATCCGTTACTCCTGATCAATCTTCAGGGGATCCCTGACCTTCACTTTCAGCAAAGCATGATCCAGGGCTTCCCTCATGTTGTCCACATAAATGAAATTCAGCCCTTTGATGTAATCCTCCTTGATTTCAAGAATGTCTTTTTCATTTTCTTTTGAAAGGACAATATCCGTAATTTTTGCCCTTTTGGCAGCCAGGATTTTTTCTTTGATCCCTCCTACCGGCATCACTTTTCCACGTAAGGTTATTTCGCCGGTCATGGCCATCCTTGCCCTCACTTTCCGTTGGGTGAATGCCGAGGCCAACGCCGTAAACATAGTGATACCGGCCGACGGGCCATCTTTGGGCGTAGCCCCTTCCGGCACATGGATGTGTACATTCCATTTCCCGAACACGTCCGGGTCAATTCCCAGCCGGAAAGAATGGGCTTTCAGATATTCAAACGCAATGCTTGCCGATTCTTTCATCACATCGCCCAGGTTACCGGTTAGTTTCAGGTCCCCTTTTCCCTTGCTGAGGCTGACTTCAATAAACAATATTTCACCGCCAACCGCCGTCCATGCCAGGCCGGTTACCACGCCGGCAAAATCGTTGTTGATGTCTTTTTCTTTTTGATAGCGCGGAACACCCAATATCTTCTGGATATCCTCTGTGGTCAGTTTGGGGTTGTATTCTTCCCTCATGGCAATATACTTGGCCCGGTTCCTGATCACTTTGGCAATTTGTTTTTCCAGGGCACGTACACCCGCTTCACGTGTATGATTATCAATAATGGATTCCAACACCTTTTTGCTGAACTGCAACTGGTTTTTGCCGACCCCGTGTTCTTTGAGCTGTTTGGGGATCAGGTGCCGTTTAGCAATCTCTATTTTCTCTTCAAGCAGATAACCACTCAGGAAAATAAGTTCCATCCTGTCCTGCAATGCCGGATGAATACCTGACAGGGTATTGGCCGTGGCGATAAACAAAACATGGGACAGATCGTAATCCACCTCGAGGTAATTGTCGTGGAAACCAAAATTTTGTTCCGGGTCAAGTATCTCAAGCAAAGCAGCCTGTGGATCACCGGTAAAAGTGTTTCCGCTTACTTTATCCACTTCATCGAGCATAAATACCGGATTGGAAGAATTGACCTTTTTCAGGTTCTGGATAATCCTTCCCGGCATGGCGCCAATGTAAGTTTTACGGTGGCCACGGAGTTCAGCCTCGTCGCGTACACCACCCAGCGACATCCTGATGTACCGGCGGCCAAGCGCTTTGGCTACCGATTTACCCAAAGAGGTCTTCCCTACACCCGGAGGGCCGACAAAACACAGTATCGGTGCTTTCATATCGTTTTTAAGCTTCAGCACGGCAAGGTATTCCAGTATCCTTTCCTTGATCTTTTCCAGGCCGAAATGATCGTGATCAAGGACTCTCCTTGCATGTTTCAGATCAAGGTTATCTTTTGTGTATTCCTTCCAGGGAAGTTTGGCAAACAAGTCGAGATAATTTAATTGAATGGAATACTCGGCTGCCGAGGGGTTCATCCGCTGCAAACGGGTCATCTCATTTTCGAAAACCCTGGCCACTTCCGTTGACCATTTCTTTTTCCGGGCCAACCCGTTCAGTTCGTTGATCTCCGTTTCGTGAGGACTACCACCAAGTTCTTCCTGTATGGTCTTTAACTGCTGGTTCAGTAAAAAATCACGCTGTTGTTTATCCATGTCCACCTTTACCTTGCTCTGGATATCATGTTTCAGGTCGAGCAACTGCAATTCTTTAACCAGAAGTTCAAGCACCCTTTGGGCTTTTTCTTCCAGGTTGGTCATTTCCAGCAACTCCTGCTTGACTTCATTTCCAACTTTCAGGTTTGAGCAAATAAAATTAATAAGGAAAACAGGGCTTTCGATGTTGTTAAGGGCGAAAGCCGCCTCGCTTGGAATGGCAGGCGATTTTTCAATGATTTGCAGGTTCAGGTCTTTTACCGAAGAGATGAGGGCCTGGAAAGTTTCGTTGTCCGGGATGATGTTATCCTGTTCAAACCCTTTTACTTTTGCTTTAAAATAAGGTTTAACCTGTACCATTTTAAGCATTTCAAACCGCTTTTTGCCCTGTATGATTGCCGTCGTGTTGCCATCGGGCATCCGCAATATTTTGATCAGCCGGGCAACCGTCCCAATTTTGTTCAGGTCATGGGTTTTCGGGTCTTCTATCTCCGGGTCTTTTTGGGCCACAACGCCAATGGTGCGGTTACCTTCATAGGTTTCCCTTATCAGTTTTATTGATTTGTCCCTTCCCACTGTGATGGGAATAACCACCCCCGGGAAAAGAACAGTATTGCGCAAAGGTAAAATCGGAAGTTCATCGGGGGTATCTTCCGCATTCATTATCTCTTCATCCTCACTCGAAAGCAATGGGAAAAATTCTGTTTCGGCATCCATTATATCCGACAACTCAAATCTGTCTTTCATATTTTTATATTTCTTTTTCAGTCAATATGTCAGCCTCATTATGTAAAAATAAAACTGACAATATCTTAATAAATTGATCCGGTTTATTTTACGATATTCATACGCTCTAATAAATCCATAACGTAAAGAAGCGGGTCAATTAATATGCCATTTTGAAAATTTATACTAAAAAAAGGAGTTTTTGTTACCGCTATCAAATGGTTAATTTAATGGTTTCATTGTAAAGATGTGTAAGTATTTCTTTTTCAACCGCATCAAATTCGATATTTCTTCGTTTCATTACGGCGGTTGCCACATCAAAAACCTTCGCCAATTTGTATGACGTCATTTTCAGGGGGCTGCCCCACGAGAATGAAGGGATAAAATTGCGCTGGAATCCCGGGCCATACAAATTGCAGGATACCCCCACGACAGTGCCTGTGTTGAACATGGTGTTGATGCCGGTTTTGGAATGATCGCCCATGATCATTCCGCAAAACTGCAGGTTGGTTTGCACAAAAGTTTTTTCACTATACGACCATATCCTGACAAAATCATAAGTATTTTTCAAATTGGAGTTGTTGGTGTCGGCACCAATGTTGCACCACTCGCCAATAACTGCATTTCCCAGAAAACCGTCGTGGGCTTTGTTGGAGAAACCGAAAAAGACCGTATTGTTCACCTCTCCGCCCACCTTCACATAAGGGCCCAGCGTGGTAGCCCCGTATATTTTGGCATCCAGTTTCAGTTGCGCATTTTCGCACATGGCAAAAGGCCCCCTTACCTTGCTTCCTTCCATAACCACAGCATTTTTCCCGATATACACCGGCCCCGTTTCGGCATTGAGGAAAGCATATTCAACATCAGCCCCTTCTTCCATAAAAATATTTTCGGGGTTTCCCTTTACAAAATTGGTTTTGCTCAATGGTTGCGACTTCCGGCCGCGCGTGATCAGGTTAAAATCATCCCTGAGTGCCCGGTCGTTTTTCGCAAAAATATCCCAGGTATTCTTTATGGTCAGGAAATCAACATCCGTTTCTGTTTCATGGGTATCCTTCAGGGAAGGGAAACTGTCCAGGGAATCACCATCAAGCCTCAGAGCAATAATAATGTCATCCCTAACCAACTTTTCGCCGGGTTTTAGCTGACGGACTTGTTTAAGTAAAGATGTATTAGGCAAAACCGAAGCATTGATCAACAGGTTATCGTTTTCTTTTTTCAACGGGAATTTTTTCGACAAATACTTCTCGGTTAAAGTTGATGTCTTTTCCCCCAGATACCATTCCCATTTTTCACGCAGGGTCAATATGCCAATCCTGATATCAGCTACCGGCCGGGTGAAAACCAACGGGAGAAGATTTGTACGCCGGTCATCATCAAAGAGGATATAGTTCATTATGAAGCTTTTTTACTCGATTTGTTTTAGCAAAAATAAGAACATCATGATATCTTAACACTTTCGCATAAAAAAAACCCTTGCTCGGCACAAGGGTTTGTTTCAGGTAAATTTTTCAAACCTAATTTTTCTTTTTTTCAAAATGCTTTTTGTAGCGGTTCTTGAATTTGTCAACACGTCCGGCTGTATCCACAAGTTTCATTTTACCGGTGAAAAACGGATGTGAAGTGTGTGAAATTTCAAGCTTTACCAGGGGGTACTCTTTACCGTCCTCCCACACAATGGTATCTTTCGTATCAACAGTTGATTTGGTCAGAAAAGCATAATCGTTTGACATGTCCTTAAAAACGACCAACCTGTAATTTTTCGGGTGAATATCTTTTTTCATTTTTCTATGTTTTTCGAGGGTTCGATTTTGGGGGTGCAAAAATATCAGCTTTCAATTAAATATCCTAATTTTTTTGTGAAACTTTTTTTTTGTCATTAGTACCCGCTGATTTCAGGACAACCCCTCGGGTTTTAAAACCTCAATCACTATTCACTATTCACTACTCTTTTCTCCTCATCGAATTTCCCAAATTACGCGAATGGGGTTTTCGCAGGCGAAAACCTTAAAGCTCATCAAATTTGTTAAATTCGATGAAAAAAAAAGATAACACTTCGATGAAAAACACGCTTCAGGTCTCGTTTTAAATAAGAAGCCAAACACAACAAATGCCCCTGCAATGCGAAACGTTAAAACGATAACAAAAATTTAATGGTGTCCACCCCGTCGGCATAATCCCACAATTCGGGCTGCTGGCTTTTGCCGAACGGCACACTATTTATAATTTCATCAATTCCCGAAACCACACATTGCACCTTTTCATTGTTGGCTTTTAAAAGTTCATTGACCAAACGCATGTCACCGTAATATTCGTAATAAACCACACTGACGGGCGAAGCAAACCGCGCATCTTCCGTCAGCAGCAGATTTCCCGGGTCAAGATGAGCCTGTCCGTTCACAAGGTAAATGGCTTTGTTATACTCGTAGTTATGGAAATATTTATGGTGCTCTGTCACCTCTTTATTCCGGCCGAGAACTTCAATTAAACCATCAAAGTCATAACCGCGCGGAACAAAAAGTTTGGACACATTCCGGCATCCAAGTCCGTAATAGAAAAAAATATCTTCAGACAGTTTTTCCAGTTCACTATCGCTTTCCTTTCCGCTTAGCACGGCAATCCCGTTCCTGTTGCGCCTGATGATGTTGGGATATTTACTAAAATAATACTCAAAATAGCGTGAAGTGTTGTTGCTTCCGGTGGCTATAAGGGCCTGAAAATCTTTCAACTGTTGTTCTGTAAATTCAATATGATCCCTAAAACCGGGTTCAATATCCAAAAGTAATGTGGCAACAGCAGGCAAAAGTTTATGGTCATCAGCCGATAATTTGGCGATGATCCGGTTGCCCGTAATCAACACTGACAAAAAATCATGAAACCCCACCAGCGGCAGGTTCCCGGCCATAACTACCCCCACCTTGTTCACGGCTTTTTTATTTTCAATGGCTTCCCCGTAAGGTTTAAGCCAGGTTTCAAGTTTTTCCTTTTGCAGGCTCTCCGCTATTGAGGCAATCATATACCGTACATTACCGGGGGTAAACCAACCGTTGTATTGACGGGCAGCATCAACCTTTTCGGTAAACGACTGGAGTTGTTCATGTGAAACAGGCAAACCTGAAAGGGAATCCGCATCGCCATCCACAACAGAAGCCAGTACCAAACCCAGTTGGGAAAATGCCTTAATTCTTTTTTCGTAAGAAACCATAACAAAGCCTTTTTGCAAAGATATTCAACATTCAGGAAAAAGAACACGATGGTCAATCCGGCAACTTCCCGGTTTACCTCCATAAAATTAGAACCATTCTAAAATTATAATTCATGAATTTCTCACCTGAATAATGATTATTTTTGTCAGCCCTTAAAGGAACATCAAAAAAATTCATCAAATGAAAAAACATAATTTCTCTGCCGGCCCTTCCATCCTGCCGGAATTTACCATTGACGAAACGGCCAGGGCAGTCCGTGATTTTGCAGATACCGGTTTGTCCATAATGGAAATCTCTCATCGCAGCAAAGAGTTTGTCGCTGTCATGGAAGAGGCACAACAACTTTTCAAGGAATTGCTTGACATACCCGATGGTTATCATGTGTTGTTCCTTGGTGGAGGTGCCAGCACACAATTTGCCATGGTGCCGTTTAACCTGCTGAACAAAAAAGCAGCTTATCTCAACACGGGAGCATGGTCAAAAAAGGCCATAAAAGAAGCACAGGGCTTTGGCGAGGTGGAAATTTCCGCTTCTTCCGAAGATAAAAACTTTAATTATATCCCCAGGAATTATACCATCCCTGCGGATGCCGATTATTTCCATATCACCACCAACAACACCATTTACGGCACAGAGATCAAAGAAGATATGGATTCACCCGTTCCTTTGGTGGCCGACATGTCATCCGATATTTTCAGCCGCCCGGTGGATATTTCAAAATACGCAATTATTTATGGCGGGGCTCAAAAGAACCTGGCACCGGCCGGTGTTACTTTTGTTATTATCAGGGAAGATATTCTTGGTAAAGTGGACAGGTATATTCCTACCATGCTGAATTATAAAACGCACATCGAAAAAGAAAGCATGTTCAATACACCACCTGTTTTGCCTGTATTTTCTGCATTACAAACATTAATATGGCTTAAAGATAACGGCGGAATCGGCGAGATGCAGAAAAAAGATGAGTACAAAGCAGGGTTGTTATATGATGAAATTGACAGGAATCCCATTTTCAGAAGTACGATTCCCGAGGTCGGTGACCGTTCGTTGATGAATATCTGTTTTGTTATGAAGGACAGCTTTCAGGAACTTGAAAAACCGTTTCTTGATTTTGCAACAAGCCGTGGAATGATAGGCATCAAAGGTCACAGGTCCGTCGGCGGGTTCAGGGCTTCCACATACAATGCCCTTCCGGTTGAAAGCGTGAAGGCACTTATCGAAACCATGCAGGAATTTGCACAACAACATGCTTAATTAATATTTTTTGTATTACTTTTAACGACTGATAAATAAAACTATTATGAAAAAAGTTTTGGTGGCAACTGAGAAGCCCTTCGCTCCTGTGGCTGTAAACCAGATCAGGGAAGCATTTGACAAAGCCGGATATGCGTGTGATTTTTTTGAAAAATATGGTAACCAGGACGAACTGGTTGCAGCGGTAAAAGAGGCAGAAGCTTTGATCGTCAGGAGCGACAAAATCACTTCCGAAGTAATTAACGCTGCCGATAACCTGAAAATTGTTGTCAGGGCCGGTGCCGGTTATGACAACATTGACCTGAAAGCTGCCACGGAACACGGTGTGGCGGTGATGAACACACCCGGGCAAAACTCGAATGCCGTGGCCGAGCTGGCTCTGGGCATGATGGTTTACCAGGCACGAAACCACTTTAACGGTACTTCCGGCAGGGAATTGAAAGGGAAAAAATTAGGTATCCATGCTTACGGACATGTGGGTAAACTGGTGGCCCGCATTGCCAAAGGGTTTGGAATAGGGATTTATGCTTTTGACCCTTTTATCCCGGCCGAAGAAATTGAAAAAGATGGCGTTATAGTTTGTTCAACGGCAGAAGATATGTATGCCATAAGCGATTATGTGAGCCTGCACATCCCTGCCAATGAGAAAACAAAAGACTCCATCAATTACGAACTGCTTTCAAAAATGAAAGAAGATGCCGTTCTTGTTAATACCGCCCGAAAAGAAGTTATTAACGAAGAAGGGTTATTAAAAATATTTGAAGAACGTTCAGGGTTTCAATATGTTTCAGATATTGCTCCTGACAATGCAAAAATATTATCTAATAAATATGGCAACCGTTGTTTTTTCACGCCAAAAAAGATGGGTGCCCAGACGGCTGAGGCAAATATCAATGCAGGAATTGCAGCCGCCAGGCAGATTATTAACTTTTTTGAGCATGGGGATACAACTTTTGTTGTAAATTAGTGGTCTAAGCACCGGCCAATTCAAACTAAAAACTAAATGGTCTTATTTATCTTTCCGATGCTGCGGAAAGATAAAAGTGTGAAATACAATTTATTAAACTAAACTAATTAAATCATGTCACAGCAAGAAGAAGAAAACAGAGAAAGAGTAGAGAGAACCGTTACGTTTTTTAGGTTTGAAGATCTGAGAGTTTATCACAAGTCTCTCGACTACACTAACTGGTTACAGGATGTAAGCATGTTATATCCCGAGAATGACAAGACTGATCTCATTAAACGTTTCAATGCATCGGCCAGGAACATTGCTTTTTACATTGCCGAAGGTTCATCGCGAAACAAAAGCCAGTTTATCTTTTACCTGAAAATGGCTAAAAGTGCTATCCGCGAATGCCTGGTTTGCACAAGCATTGCTTACAGGTCAACTAACCTGAGCGAAAAGCACGAAGATGAATCGAGAAATCAATTGATGGAGTTGACAAAAATGATCGGGGCATTGATTTCCTCGCTGCAGCGCAGCAGTGGAAATTATAACAATTACGGTGATCCCGGGCAAAATGGTAGAAATTACCATGAAAACATACAACCTTACCCGGAGCATGCTCCCAGTGAGATGACTTCTAATTTTTAGTGGTTATTTTGAAATAGAACTCCATCCGTTTTCATTTATTTTTATGGTAAATGAAAACGGATTTTTTATTTTTGCTGTTCCTGAAACTTAAACATTACCAATATGGCAACATTAAAAGCATTTAAAGGCCTGAGGCCACCCAAAGAAATAGCAAAAGAACTGGCTTCACGCCCTTATGATGTGCTCAACTCCGGCGAAGCCCGTGAAGAAGCCAAAGGAAACCCTTATTCCCTGCTTCATATCATCAAACCTGAAATAGACCTGCCCGAAAGCACCGGCTTGTATAACCCGGTGGTTTATGAAAAAGCCAAAGAAAATTTTGAAGCATTCAAACAAAAAGGATGGCTGGTACCCGACGACGACGAATACCTCTATATTTATGCACAAACCATGTTTGGCAAAACACAATACGGCATTGTGGGTTGTGCTTCCGTGGACGACTACCTTAACCATGTGATTAAAAAACATGAATTAACGCGTCCGGATAAAGAAGAAGACCGCATGAAACATGTGCGCATGACCAATGCTAACATGGAACCTGTCTTTTTCAGCTATCCTGCCGTACAGGAGATTGATGAAATAGTAGCCCGCTTTGTTAATAATAACCAACCCGAATATGATTTTATGGCCCCAGACGGTGTGGGACATCACTTTTGGGTGATACGCGATAAAATGACCATAACCCGGATCATCGGACTTTTCGGGGAACTTCCTTCTACTTATGTGGCCGACGGCCACCACCGGACTGCCGCCGCCGCCCTGGTGGGAAAAGAGAAAAGGGAAAACGACCCCAATTACACCGGCAATGAAGAATATAACTTTTTTCTTGCCGTTCATTTTCCCGATAACCAATTAACAATTATTGATTACAACCGCGTGGCGAAAGACCTGAATGGCAATACTCCCGGAGAATTTCTTAAAAAGCTGGAAAATGCTTTCGATATCGAAGAAAAAGGGAATGAAATCTATAAACCTCAACAACTGCACGAGTTCTCAATGTACCTCGAAGGGAAATGGTATTCGCTGAAAGCAAAAGAAGGAACCTATGATGACCATGACCCCATCAGTGTGCTGGATGTTACCATATTGACCCATCAGGTATTAGAACCGATCCTGGGTATCGAAGACCTCAGAAGATCAAAACGTATTGATTTTGTGGGTGGCATCCGCGGATTGGGCGAACTGCAAAAACGTGTTGACAGCGGGGAAATGAAAGTGGCATTTGCCCTTTATCCCGTCAGCATGAAACAGTTGATCAACATAGCCGACAGCGGAAAGATCATGCCGCCCAAAACCACCTGGTTTGAGCCGAAACTCCGTTCGGGACTTGTAGTACACGAACTGGATTAACAGGTTAAAACGAATCGGTACCAATAACCGTCATCACTATGCGAAAAGAAAAATCAACAAATAAATCCTGAACATGGAAACAAAAGACAAAGTTTTACAAACCTTAAAAAATTCGGACAAACCGTTAAAAGGCGGTGAAATTTCCGAAATCAGCGGCATTGAAAAAAAGGAAGTTGACAAAGCCATCAAAAAACTGAAAACGGAAGGTTTGCTGGAATCACCCAAAAGATGCTACTATACTGCAAAATAACCCCTTGTTAAAAATTTCGGCAAGATTTCCTTTGAGTGTGATAATGTTACGACAAAATTCCGTATCTTCGGTATCGAAATTTTAACCGTTTGTCATGAAAAAAGGAAGAACAATATTGTCATTGTTACTGATTGTAATTCTGGCATCCTCAGCAACCGCAGTTGCCATTCCCGGTACGGATGTCATGGTCAGTTTAAAGCCATCCGATACCCTGGGTTATAACGAATACCGGGGGAAAGTGCTTGATGCCAAGACCGGAAAACCTTTATCGTTTGCTACTGTAGCCGTGGAAGGGGAAAATACAGCCACCATCACCAACAGCGAGGGTAACTTTATTTTAAAGGTCAGTAAAAAAAGTGAAGCCCAAAACATTATCATATCTTATCTGGGTTACAATAACCTCACTTTCCCCCTCAAAGACTTTACTCAAAAGAAAAACATCCTGAAACTTGATGAATCGGTCATAACCCTGAATGAAGTGGTGATTACACCCGGGCCGGCCTATAATATTATCTTAAAGGTACTGGATAATATAAGAAATAATTACCCGTCGCAACCTTTCCGCATGACCGGTTTTTATCGCGAGTCAATACAAAAGAGAAACAATTATGTCTCTCTTGCCGAAGCCATAATAAATATCTATAAAGCACCATATAAAAGTATTTCAAACGACCAGGTCCAGATACTCAAAGGCAGAAAAGGCATGAATGTAAAAAAAATGGACACCCTTTTGTTTAAGTTGCAGGGCGGACCAAAAACAGGCCTGCTGCTTGACATCATTAAAAATCCCGATGTCCTGCTAAACCGCGAAATACTTGACAAATATAATTTTAACCTTGCCGGTGAAATCATGCTTAACGGGAGGCTGAACTTTATCATATCATTTGACCAGAAATATAAAGAAGATGTTTTGTATTCCGGCAAATTTTATGTGGACGTTGACCGTTATGCCCTTACGGCTGCCGATTTTCAGTTGAACCTGAATGATCCCCAGGCTGCAGGCGAATATTTTATCCGTAAAAAACCGTCGGGTGTCACCGTAACGCCAACATTTACACACTATCTTGTACGATATCGCGAACAGGACGGGAAATGGTATTTCAATTATGCCAAAGGGGAAGTAAAGTTTAAGGTGAAATGGAAAAAGAAACTGTTCTCAACCAACTATACTACAATAATGGAAATGGCCATCACCGACCGGAGCCGGGAAAACGTTACCCGGTTTAAACCGGGCGAAAGGTTTAAACCGAACCAGATATTCACGGAAACACTGGCCGCATTCTCCGACAATAATTACTGGGGCAAATACAACTACATCGAACCCGACCAATCCATCGAAATGGCCATTAAAAAGTTCAAACGGATTCTGGGAAGATAAAAAAACCTTGCCGGTTTATGGTTTGATTCTTTCAGAACCGGCATTTGCTTTTTTCCGCCATCGGTAAATAATCCAACCGTAAACAGTCAAATTGATCACGATGACAAAAATGCCGAGGATGACCTGAATTTCCTGTGTCAGATTTTCGGGATACATAACCGGAAGAATATAATGTTCGATAAACCCGCCGGAGTAACCGGCCTCTCCCCCGGCCTGTCGCAGTTGGTTTTCCCACGGAGTCAACGGGCATATCCAGCCCTTGAATTCTATCAGAGCTCCCCAGACCGCAGCAGGAATATGAAAGTAAATAATCCATCTCCACTTCAATACCAGAAAGCCACCAAATATCACAAACAGGATGAACAGCAGGTGAATAATCGTTACTATGTCCGCTAAAAATGAATAGACCAAAATAAAACCGTTTTACTCATCGTAAAATTACTCAAAAGCTGAATTCTAAATCCGGACGAACGTAATTCTTTTCCCATAACGGGATTAATCATAGGTTTGTGATGCTATGTATTTAAAATGATTCTTTCTGATCAGACATATTTTTTTAATTTTGTCCGTCTTTCATTTTCTAAAATAGAATATATCCTCAATACATCTATGTCGAAAACTGCTCATTTTTTGTTCATCACACTGCTTTCCCTTATCGTTGTGGTGGTAACGGCACTATTGTTTTACAAGGGGTTTTCCTATTACGACACACCGCTTGAAGAAAGATTTTATCATCCGGATTACCAGATGTTGCGATCCAGCGGGCCCGTGGGCCACGGACTCGGCATAATCGGCTCGTTGCTGATGTTCATCGGAGTTGGCATTTATATGCTCCGTAAAAGATGGCGCCCCATTGCGCGTTTAATGGCACTAATATAGGTATTTTAATCATTTGTATTTTCGGTATTTCCCATTTTTCGTTATCCTTGTATAACTTCGCCCGCCGGGCCGTTTAGGCAACATTTGCTTGCGGATCAGTTGTTTTATTT
>CAJVWU010000037.1 GCA_913009755.1 uncultured Bacteroidia bacterium | reverse complement strand
ACGAATGCCTGGCTTGATGCTTTTAAAGCAATTTTAGTACGTTTTGAAACAAATGATTTGCACTGGAAAGGTTTAATATTACTTGCTTTTTCAATTATTTTATTACGGAGACTTTAAACAACTTCATAATTAATAACCTCAAAATTCTTATTTTTCTTCCAAATTGTTTTTGTTTTAGTACCATATCTGTAATAATCCCAACCTAAATATGGTTTTGTATAATTGCTCTTAAAAGAAGAATAGGGTAAAGAAGTGTCTTTTTTAATGGAGTTAAAAGGATTAACTTCTCTAATTATTATTGAACCATATGGTTTTACTACGTTATATTTATCATTCTCAATACAATTTTGAATCCTATATATCAAGTCTTTCGGTGCCGTTAACGTGGCTATATTTTCATCAAAGTAACTGAATTCTATGTTATTCATGAGATCGATTTATATCAATTTCTGTCATTGAGGATGCAATTTTCAGCTCCCAGTTTACGTCTATCAAATTGTAAGTTCTTGTCCAATTCCCATTTGAGTTTATCAAAATACCATTTAGGATGATCCAAGTGTATTACCTCATAATCACTTTTATATGGTATTTGCTTTAGATCAAATGTTTCTGCTAATTTCCATTGAAAATCAGCATCCCAACAACCCCAGCTTATAAACTCTTCACAGTAATTACCAACTTCTATGGCGTGCTCCTTTCGTAAAAATGTACCTCCACAATGTCTTTCTTGATTGAAAAACTTTGGCTCTTTCCCAATATTTGATGACTCTGACAGGTAACTTGTAAAATCTTGTTCTGAGGCTATGAACGTCTTAATACGACCATTTTCACTCTTTTTAAAAACTTTAATGTTTTTTGGGTGATCATCAAATTTAACAATATAATCTTCTGAAAAATTCAAATAATTTAATGCTTTCATATACCCTTCATACTGAACCAAATTATGAAATTTCAGAAAATCTTCAATGAGAAGACGACGCATCGGTGGGCGTTTAAAAACTAAATTTTTACTTTTTGTGATAAGGTTTAGTAAAGAACTGAAATAATTTTGTGAAGGAAAGGATATATCTGAATCACTGATATACAAAAAAGTACCATTTGAATTCTTAATCCCCTTATTAATTACTTTCGGTGCAGTTATAGGTGGTTTTATTCCATCAGAATTTGAAACGATTAATTCTACTCTAATATTCCTTTGTAAGTCGATTGAGTATTTTACAATTTCTAATCGTTTAATGTCTGCATTACCATAAAATGGGATTATCACACTAATTAAAATATTTTGAGATATTTCGCTTATCATTTCTTATAGCATTATCTATTCCATTAATTTTTCTTTCTATTTCAATTGCTTCGTTTCTTTTCCACATTTTTGATGAAAAGTATCCTCTTTCATGATCTAGGTGTAATACATTAAAATCAATTGTATCAGGAAAGAATTTTAAATTATACTTTTCCATAAGTTTCCATTGTAAATCAGAGTCTTCACCACCCCAGTTAATAAACTCTTCACAGTATCCTCCAATTTCTTCAAAATGAACTCTCCTTAATAAATTCCCCCCACAATGGAGATTTTCAGTCCAGATAGTAGGTTCCTCACCTAGTAATGATTTGTTATTTATATACCTTTCAAATTCACAGGATGAAGTAGTAAATGTTTTCTCATAATATTCTCCATCTTTCTTCACAACCTTAAGCTTCCTTTTTAATCCGTCCATTGTTGCAAGAAATGCTTGTGAGATATCTAAATTGTTTATTGATTTTCGAATATTGTATTTTTTGTAATGGTTATAGAAAGTATGAAAATTTTCAATTGGTATTCTACGCATTGGAGGTCGGTGTAAAGCGAGCGTTTGAGCATGTTCTAAAAGGCTGATTCCCTTTTGTAAAAAATATTCATCAAAAAATAAAATATCAGCATCATTAGTATATATAAATTCCCCTGTGGATTTACCATAAGCAATGTTTCTTACTATACCGGGATTAAAATCGCTAATATCTTTTGATGGAATAAATTCCGTGAAAATATATTTTATACCTTTCGGAATAATCGACTGAAATTTTGGTGAAATTCCTTGTTCTGAAACAACTATCTCTAATTTAATACCTTTTTGAGATCTTATAGATTCAATTGAAAGAATTGCTCTATTAATATCAAATTCACCATAAATAGGAATTAATACACTAATCAATCCTTTCTTATAATTCGATTCGTTTTTCCGAGTCATAACAATATTCAGTTATTTTTTGTAAAAGTTCATTTTTGGAATAGGTTCGTTTTTTATCCTTATACATGCAATCCTTTATATATGACAAAAGACTATCAGAAATACTAGCAATTTTAATATTTACAATTTTCGATAAAATATATTTGTCGCTTGTTATACCAAATTTTATTGTCTTTTTAGAATTTCTTCCCCATAATCGATATTGGGTGCCTGTAATAATACAGTCACTTGTAAAAATCGGTTCTGTTTCTTTAAGTGAAAGAATTAATTTTTTATATTCTTGCTCAAACTTATCAAAGTCCGATTGATTAAACTTTAAATTATATTTTTCAACTAAAATTCTTGGATCTATCATTGAACCTCTTTCTCCATAACCATATATCGCTGTGCCAATTCTTTTTACACCCATCATTATTAAGGCGTTAGTATTATTTAATGCTTGTTTTTTGTCATCATGTGGATGAAATTCAATTTTTCCTATGTCAGCTTTAATTAATGAAAAAAGCTTCTTCAATTTTGAAATATTAGCAATACCTTTTGTATCACATATAATTATGGATCTGACTCCTGCACCCTTAAGCGTCTCAAAATAAATCTGTAATCTTTTATCTAGATTTTCTTCTTCTGCAGTAGCATCTACTAATGCAATATCAATGGGACGTTCTGAAAGGTGTTTCCATGATTTAACCATTCTAACAGTATGGTCAAGCAACTGACTTGAAGTTATTTTGAGTGTTTTATTTATCATGTGATCACTAAAAGGAATCCAGAAATTTGCAGATGTATTATTTGCTAAATTTGAAATGTTTGCCATTGTTTTTATATGACTTTTCAATGCATGACCGACAACGGCTGTTTCAATTGGTAGACTGCTAAGATTTAATGTGATTTCTTTACACAATTTTGCTTCTTCAGAGCAAATTGCAGGATATCCTATATTAAAAATAGAATAGGGAAATGCTTTTGCTAGATGGCTCATCATTTTGGAGTTGACTAGAAAGTTCATACAAAGTCCATCTCTACGAAAATCTTCACGAATTGATACTTTATTCATTCTTAAAAATTTTATCCTTTAATAGTCGTGCTGCAAATTTGGGTGGTGCTAAAAACAGCTCTTTTGCAAATTTTGGTCGTGGGTTGGCTTGTGCGATTTGCAAATGTGCTGTTTGTGTGTAGGCTTCCTCAACTGTCCCGAAGGGCAGAAGCGCGGGGGCAAAAACTAATTTTTTCATGCACCAACTTTCAATCAATGAACCAATATTTTCTATGCGTTTTTTCAAATTCTATAATTAGGTTTCAATCTTGCAGTTTCGGTCTTTTCACTTGCAGCTAACGGTTTGGCTATGCGTAGTTTGGGATTTTGAAACGATTACCTTTCAATTTACTACTAATTTTATTTAATGCTATAAACTTCAATATTAGCACTTTACCCAAATTACGTATAGCCTTTGTTAGGCACTGGCATTGTTCCATTTCCATATATTTCTCTTTCAAATTTGCTACAATTTTCATTCTTCTCGGTGCGTTGGCAAGACATACTCTTTTGCAATTTTTGGTCAAGCGTTGGCTCGTGCGAATTGCAAATGTGTATGGCTTTTGCGTTGGCTATTTTCCAATTATTGTCATATTTTCTGCATCAAATTTATAGTTTATAATCTTTCCGTTTATTATTAATTCTATTGCTTGTTCAATAACTTCTATTGGTGCAATAAACCATTCTCTCGGTGTGTGTCTTTTTCCTTTTTCGTCAAATACATCTAATTCCAAACAAGAGTTTCCAAAGAAATTATGAAGCAGTTGTTCCAATTTCTGAGGATTCATATTAAAACATTTCCAAGCTCCTTGAATGCTTACTGGAGCCATTAAATATGTCGGTTCTTTTTCTGCATTTTTTATTCTTTCTTCAACTTCTGTTTTTGAGTAACCAATTTTATAAAGGTTTTGAATTGTTGTAATTCGTTCATCTTTACTTTTTGATTTCAAAACATAGATATATCCAACTTCTTCATCTTCATTTGTAATGTTGCTGAACTTCTCAACAAATTCTTCATTTACTTTGTCAATATTTTGAGTAACAACCCGACCATTTACATAAAGAATTTTTGCCAAAGAACGATACAACATATTCGACATTGTTCCATTTTCAAAAACGCATTTTGTTCTTCCATCTTTTCTTACACGCTTTCCACTTGAAAAAGTCTGTTCTTTTTGAGAAATATCTACACTTTCAAGAAGCAATAAAACGCCATTATGAACATAGAAATCACCTTCTCTTAAATTATCTTCTTTAAATTCTATTAGTTTACGTTTTCCATTAGCCAAATCTTTCTGAACCTCAATAAATGTTGGTTCGTATTTGTCAAAATCTTTGCACGGTTTTCTTCGTGCAACAAAATCGGCTTGAGCTCTTTCATAATCTTTTGGCGTATGTTTAAAATCAAATAAGCCCGCATCGTCTCCACCCAAAATATCCAATGAATCATCGCTTAATAAATCATCAATAGAATTAATCTCTTTAGGCTTACCATATTCTGCTTGTGGTTCGTTGACTTGGCTTGTTTCCAATGTTGGCAATAAATTATGAATATCGTGTTCTTTTAATAAGCCAATCTTTGCTTCATCTTCTTTCAAACTTTTAAGACGAGAATACAATTGAAATTCAGAAATATTACTTGGATTTGCTGTTGGCTCTTTTCCGTTGTTTTCAACAAAATCATTTATCTCTTGAAAAGAAGCCAATAAGCGTTCATCAGCTGTTCGGGTATTGGAATTCTTAGGCTTAAAATTAAGTAAGCCCAAAGGGTCATTGTTAAAAATATCGTCTAAGATTTTATTCTTATCCATTTGCTTCTGCTCTTTTTCGTTTTTCTTCTTTTAAATAAATGATGCACTCCGCCATTCGTTTTTCCAAAGGGTCGTTTGATTTTAAGTTTGGCTCTTTTTTATACATTTTTATAAATTCCTGAATTTTAGGCCAAAGTATTTTTGCTTCCTCAAAATCCATTTTAATTCTTGTGGCTTCAATATGGTCTTGAATAATTTTCAAAACTTTTGTTGTTACCGATTTTGACAGTATTTCAAAGGCTTTTTGAAATGGATTAATTCTATCAATCAAATCAATATGAATATCATCAATATCAACAAACGAACCTGCCATTCTGATAAATCGTTTGTCTCCAACTTCTTTAATTTCTCCATTTTTAATTACTGAATCCACTACTACGTGTTGGCGAACTTCTTCTACTTCTTTATCCGATAAATCGGGATATTTTATTTTGATGATTTTCGGAATCAAAACTTTGTTTATTACTTCTGGGTCAACATTCCCTGGCATTGCTTTTAGCATTTTGTCATCTTGCAGAATTATTGCTTTCAAATCGTTTAAATCCGATTCTAAAATATCTTTTACTCGTTTTGAACTCGGCTCTTTTAAACCTCTAATTTTTATTTCGCCCGGCTTTGCTTTGTCCTCATCATTTACTTTGGTTTTAAATTTCCAATTTGGAGCTAAAACTTGTTCCATTAGCAAAGATGCAGTAATGGCTTTAAGCATATTATTTACCGAAAGTTTTACCAAATCATCAGCCGCATCTGGTTGAGCAATTAAATTTGTAAACTGTGCGTGCGTTTTATTATCGCTATCTCTTGTAGCTCTACCAATAATTTGAATAATCTCGGTTAACGAACCTCTGTAACCAACTGTTAAAGCGTGTTCGCAATATGGCCAGTCAAAACCTTCTTTTGCCATTCCTAAAGCAATAATCAAATCCATATCATCTAAAGAATCCATTTTTCTAAGGTAGTTGACTATTTTATCCCGTTCACTTGGATTATCTTCTACCAAATCAGCAACTTTAAGTACTTTGCTGTCTGATTTCCTTTTTACATAGATAACTCCTGTATCCTTATCTTGCTTAATTACATCTCCAATGGCATCTAAAATAAAATCTACTTCATTATGTTTGTCTTTGGTTGATTCGCCAGAGTTTACATTTGGAATATGCAAAATGGTTTTCTTATCAGTATCTAAAACTTCCATTATGGCAGATGTATATTTCCCTTGGTAGAAATGATAACCAATTCCTAAAGATTTTAGATAATCATAGCCATTTAATTGCTCGTAATAGTTATAAGTTACTTTGCTGAATTTCTCTTCATCTTTGGGAAGTAAAATTGGCACACTATCACCTCTGAAAAACGAACCTGTCATAGCCACGATATGAGCCGATGAATTTCGCATAATATCACGAAGCAAATCGCCCAATCGGTTTTCTGAATCTGCCGAAACGTGGTGAAATTCATCTATTGCCAAAAGCGTATTGTTAAACTTTTTTTCGTCTAACTCCTCGCAAGCAAAACGCAAAGTGGCGTGTGTGCAAATTAAAAGTTGTTCATCACTATCCATAAAATTATGAAACGCCTGAACTTTGCGTTTACTTCCGTCACTTCCCGGGGTACAAAGGTTGTATTTGTCGTTTGGTTCCCAGTTGGCAAAAAAGCCAAAATCTTTTAAATTAGTTTTCGCAAACGAACTACCAATAGCACGTTCGGGTACGGCAACAATTACTTTTTTAATGCCTTGGTTTACTAATTTATCTAAACCAATAAACATTAAAGCACGAGATTTACCCGAAGCAGGCGGAGACTTTATTAATAAATATTGGGCATCACGATATTCAAAAGCACGTTCCTGCATTTCACGCATTCCCAATGCGTTTATGCTTTTGCTTTTTCCTGTTTGTTTATATTGTACGCTTACTATATCTGGCATATTATTTTCTCTTTTTTCGGGTTTTCTTTTCTTTGGCAAACAAAGTTCCTTGTTCTTTTTCTTCAGCTATCATCTTCTCATACAATTTAAAAAGATACTCCAAACGTTCTTCATCACTTTTAAATGGTGTACTGCGATAGCACTTTTCTATAATCTCATCGTTTTGGCGGTGGGCTTCTCGCAAACCATCGGGCATTTTATCTGGGTCGTAGAGTTGTGCTAATGTTTTATCGCTGTATTTTTCTCTTTCTTCTAAAATGCGAAATGTGGCTTGGGTAATTTCGTTTTTGCGTTGGGTAGAGAGTGGAGGGAAAGGGAAAGTGTTGTAAACGATATTTTTTGAATATTGAATTCGTGTTTCTAATTTACCACCAATACTTTTCATCCAAATCATATGCATCAAAGATGAAATGATACCAAACAACATTGGCTCTTGAGTGACAATTGTAAAAAAAGAATCTGTTACTTTATCTTTTGTTCCATCTATGAAGCAATTTGGAAGATAAGTTCTATTTTCAGAAGAAACACGAGGTACAATAACGCAATTAGCATTTTCTGGTTGAGTAATTTGAGCAAATAAATGTGGAAATTCTGCAAGTTGGGGTCTTGATGAATTTAATCTAATTTCACGAACATTATCAATGATTTTTTTAATCTCTGGCATAGATTCAATCTCATTTTCTGTAATGTTTTCAAGCCATAAGCACCATCTTTCCCTACCATTTAAGTGCTCTTTTACAGTCAATAATTTTTTAAACCAATTTTCTGATTTAGGTTCACGTTTTATCAAAGCTTCTTTTTCTTTAGTATTGAATAGAAGTTGACCTCCATCTGCTGGCATATTACCGTGATTCATCGGTGGTAGCCACGAAATAGGTTTAGAACGAGAATAGATGTATAAATCCTTTCTTGCAGGCAATAAATATGCATTAATAACAGGTACCTTTTTCTCAAAATGATTAATGTATAATCGTATATTTTTTTCAGTTTCATTTGATAACCCAAGAATAATTACCGTAACACCAGCAACATCCTTTGCGTTATTTCTCCATTTAAATGATGGATAGGCAAAATTTATTATTATTTTATCATTAAATATATTTGGCCATAACAAAGAAACTTGTTCTCCTTGACAAATTGAATTTGTTGAAACAAAAGCAAGCTTTGCATTAAATCCTTTAATATAATTTGCTCCCTTAAAGAACCAAATTGATATATAATCTAAATCTTTAAATTTTTTAAAGCCATTAAAAACAAAAACTAAATCCTCTTTTTGTTTTGTTTTCTGTTTTCTTGAACCGACATAAGGTGGATTTCCCAAAATATAAACCTCACTATCTTCTGTCTTCGGACAAACCACTTCCCAATCCAAACGAGTAGCATTTCCTTGTATGATTTTACCTGCTTCTTTAAGTGGCAGAGTTGGGTTAGTCCTTCCAAACTCTTTAAAAAATTCCACATTCATTTGGTGTTCGGCAAGCCAAAGCGCCAGTTTTGCAATTTCGCCTGCAAAGTCGTCTATTTCTATTCCATAAAATTGTGAGAGTTGTATATTCGAAAATCGAGCAGATATTTGACCATAATTTAATGCTTCCAGCTTTTTAAAAATTTTCATCTCTAAAATACGGAGTTCTTTGTAGGCAATAATCAAAAAGTTCCCGCTACCACAGGCAGGGTCAAATATTTTAAGATTATGTATTCTGTTAAGTAAAGCATTTAGTTTTTTTGTGTTACTTCCTGCATTTTCAAATTCTTCGTACAGTTCATTTAAGAAAAGTGGTTCAATCACTTTCATAATGTTTGGTACAGAAGTATAATGCTGTCCTAAACTTCCTCTTTGCTCGGCTCCAATAACTGCTTGAAACATCGAACCAAAAATATCGGGGTTAATAGCACTCCAATCTTGGTCGCCACTATTTAAAATAGCTGAACGGGAACTACGAGAGAATTTTGGTGTTTTATACTCTTTTTCAAATAGTCCGCCATTTACATAAGGGAAAGCATTTAGATACTCAGGCAGGTTTTTACGCTCTTTATCAGGAGTGTTCAGCACTTTGAATATGCGGTCTAAAAAAGTATTTAAATCGCTTCCATCTGGTTGGGTATGCGAATCAATTGTATTAGTAAATTGGTTATTCTCAAAAATATGCGTGTCTTCTGCAAAAAAGCAAAATAACAGACGAGATAAGAAAACATTTAGTCCGTGAATAAACTCTGGCGAATCATCGGGGTTATCTTTTTTTATGGTGTCAAAAAGCTTTGCCATTTTTTCAGCCGCTTTTACATCAGCAGGGTTTTCGTTGGCGTGTTGAGCCTTTTCCATTCCTGCCCACGGCAAAAAGAAATCGTAATGTTTTGGTAAGTCATTTATTGCACAATCTAGTTTGTCATCTGTTTTTGTATCAACTGCCAAAAGGGTTTTGTAATCGGTAACAATTACAAATCGTTCATTTCGTTTTAATTCTTTTGCTATTCTAGAAATAGCAAGGTGTAAATCTTCTTTTTGTTCTTCTTTGAAAAACAATTTCTTTTTCCACGAAATTTCGCCTTCAACTTTCGATAAATTAAGGTTCCCTTTTTTTAATCGTGTGATTGATGCTTTGGGTAAACCATAAGCCAAAAGTAACTCATAAATAAAGTTTTCTTTATTAAAAGTTGCAATTAGTTTTTGCAGGTTTATTTCTATTTGTGCTATGTTCATTGTTTAAACTCTCAATTAATAAGTTTTTGAATTCCAACGTGCAGTTGGCAAACTGCAAATATCTTGAATAAAATCGTTGTAATAACTTGAATTTCGTCCAGATTCTGTTTGAATTCGTTTGTAAATTAATCGGGCATTTATTTTTCTGTAAAATGCTCTAAAAATATTTTTTACTTCTGCTGAAAAATCATCTTTGTAACCATTCTCAATTTCGAGATATTTTCGTGTTAAATAGAGAAGCAAATCAGAAATTTGAATCATTGTGTTTTTCTCGGAATCCACTGGAAAACTAAATTCAACAATCCATTTTACTCGTTTTCCAACAGCACTTTCAAATCTTCTAAATCTTGTGATTGATTCAATTTGTCTAATGAAAATTTCTTTTTCATCAAGTATTACCATTGCCCTTGCACTTTTACCCAATTTTTCTTTTGTGTATTTATCGTATGCTGTAATCAAATAATCGTATGCAATTAGATAGGGAGTTTTTAACTCCACATAATCCCGGTCTCTTACTTGTGTCGTGTCGTATGCGTTTAATTTGGCTTTGTCAATTCCAAAATAGTAATAATGATGTTTTCTTGAAGCGACAAGGTCTAAGATATCGTTGATTAATTGGTTTCTTCTATCTCTTGAGTGACCTGCAAAATGTCCAGTTCCATTATTTGAAAACAAGTCTTGCGTGTGAAATTCAAAATGTTCAGGTACATTATTTTCAAAATATGCAGATATTATTTTTTGAAATTCCGTGTGTGTCTTATTCCAACCTTCATCTCTGAGGATTAATCCACCTGACACAAAAATTGGTTGTTGTGCTTGTGTTAAGTCTCTTCCGTTACATCCTGTTTCATCTATATAGTAAAAGTGCATATCTTATTTTCCGTATTTCTGTGCGATGGCAAAAAAATAGCTCTTTTGGTTTTTTCGGGTCGGCATTTTGCGTGTCGGCAAAAAACCAAATGTGCTATTTGTGCGGTGGCTTTTTATTTTTCTATTTTCTTGTAGCAAATTTATCATTCTGTCTCGTTTCTTTTGCTTGTGCCTAACGGTTTGGCTATGCCCAGTAAGGGATTTCAAAGCACTTCCGTTTCAAGTTATTACTAATTTTCATTACTTACATTTGCTTTCAATTTACCACCAAAACCCTTATTGGGTATAGCCTTTGTTGGCAGCTGCCTTTTATTGACAATAAAATCCCCCCTCTCCAATTGGCATCCAAAAACTGTATTTTACAAAATTGTTTCTCCTTTTTTCTTCAGGAATTTCTCTCATTTGATATGGCATTCCTTCAGTTTTTACATTATATCCAGCCAAATAAGCAAAGGTTGTTTCAATAATGTCTATCAGATTTGTTTTTGTTATTTTCAATAACTCATTCAAAGAAATCCTCTCCAGTTTAACCTCTTTATAGTTTAATTCAATTGTTGGAGAAAAAATGTTTCCATCTTTCTGAATCTCAAAATCTTTCACTGTTACAGTTTTTAGTCTATGATCAAGACCATTGCGTAACTGTCTTGTTACCTGCATGAAGTAAACCGTATTGCTTATAAACTTAACAAAACCGTCTTCCTCTCCATACATAGAAATAAGTACTTCATGAAACTTTGGGAAATGTGATTGTTTAGTAAGTCCTTTATCTGCGTAAAATTGTGTTATTATCTCCATTAAAGTTTGTTCAATATGGTCAGCTTTTTGAAAAATAGTTTTACAAACTGATTCAAGGTTTACAATTGAAGGAAGTTCATAAGATCCTTTTTGTTCTTTTCTTTTTTCATACTTATTAGAGACTTTTAGTTCTTTCGTTATGTATTCATCAATTTCCTTTTCAAGAAGTGATATTTCTGAAAGTAAGTCTATTGTTAAGCCTAAAATTTTGTCACAGTTTATATTATCTGGGAAATATTCAGATTTGAAGATTGTTTTTGCAGTCAATAGTATTCTGGACACTACTTCTGACTCCGTACCTTTATCAATAATTAATTTGTGAATTGTAGGTGGGAGATTAATATTTGTGCGTTCTGGATCAATTGAATCAGCAAATACCATTTCGTAAATTGCTCTTTCTTTTATTATTAGCAAACGATCACCAATATTTTTCATCTCAATGATTGCTCCATCTTCTTCCGTTCCAATATCAGCATGACCACCCGAATCTCTAATTTTATCAATTGGTCGTTTATCTTTCATAATATCTGTTTTTAGGTTGCTGCCAACGGTTTGGCTATGGTGCGTGCCGCATTTTAGTGTACTAATTTTTCTGTTTGCCGATATTTTCATTTAATGCTTAATTGTTGTATTTACAACTAATTGCGGTATGCACTATGAGCCTTTGTTACCAGCAGCCTCTTTCAATAATAGATTTTTTCATTCAAGTCGTGATACGAAAAAGTTGTCAGTATTAACATAAATCATTTTAATTCTTTTTTTCCCTTTCATCTGAGTATTCTCTTGAACAATATGTATTAATCGTTTACTTTGTCTGCCCATAAAAATACTCCAGAATACAACTACAGTAAAATCATAGTCTTTTATGAAAGTCTTTTTTGTTTGTGGTAGAGGATCCAAATATTTCAAAAGAGTGTCAAGTGGTATTATTTTGTCTAAAGGAGCTTGTTGTTTGGGAGGAAATGTAGTCATAATTCCATTTCTGTTCCAGTCTAAATTTGGAAAACCACCAGCGTAACAATTTATCTGAAAAGATTCTAATTGTCCGGTTTTGTTGTAATAAAGAACTTGTAATGGTTGATAATGATTTTTTATTTGTTCTTTAAATTTTGTGGTATCGAAAGAGGTCAGAACAGTTGTATAAGCAGTATCCAACACAAAAGTCTCTGCTAAAGGCATGTTGTATTTCTTTGCGTACTCCAAAATTGTTGCATTGTCAACCCTTTTTAACTTTTTCATTCCGTAAAATCCACCTGTTATTTGGGAATATGCAGATAGGTCAAACAAAATTATGGTCAGAATAATTATGAATTTATGTAAATTTCTTTTCATTATACTTTTAGCTTGGGTTGCTGGTAACGGTTAGGGCTATGGTGCGTGCCGCATTTTTATGTACTCATTTTTCTATTTACCCGTATCTTCATTTAATGTTTAATTATCATATTTACAACTATTTGCGGCATGCACTATGAGCCGGTGTTACCCAACGTAATATATTATGAAATTACTCTTGTCTTATTTTTCCTTCTTACTATCAAATTGGTCATCAAGCCAGTCAAAAACAATTTCGGACATTAAGGTTCGGTTTTCTCCGATACAATGTGAAGAAGCCCCTTCGTTTTCTGGAGTAATGACCAAGGTCTTGTTTTGTGTTCCCACATTGTCCATGAATTCTTTCTGCTGGCGTTCAGTTTCCTTATTGGAATATTCACCGGCACCAACAATGTCTAAAACTGGACAGGTGACCTTTGCCGGATCAAACTGAAAGTCTTTTGTGGCTTCAGTCTGTCCCTTTATATTATTTGGGTTGAGCCCCCACCGCCATGTCACGGCAGAAGTTACCGCTTTTTTGAAAAGTGGCCATTGGTCAATCTGCTCTTGTGTATCCTTGGAAAAGGGCATTTCTTTGAACATCCGATAATTGTCTACAACGGCACTGCTAACAATAAGAGCCTTTATTCGTTTTTCAACAGTTGCCGCACGTGGTACAAAGTAACCACCATTACTAATACCGTATACTGCAAGTTTTTCTGGGTCAACTTCAGGAAACTTTAGAATAACATCCAAAATCGCTTTCATTTGAGTTTCTGTATCTTTTCTAAAAAATAATCCTTTTGCTGGAAGCATCCCCTGACCGGGAAGATCCACCGTTATAAAATTGTAGCCATGTTTGATTGCCTCCGGCTCAATGTAAAATATATTATCTTCGATAAAAGTTTCTCCACCACCAATCATCAAGAGGGTTTTTCGGGGTTTGCTATCTTTAATAGCAGGGCGAAAATAACCAGGAAGAACCGTATTTTCAAACGGGACTTCAAAATAGATCATTTTAGGTTCGAATAAGTCAGCGGCCTTTTTCATACATATTCTAATGTTTTCTGAGATCTCATTAAACTTTGGGTTGTCAGGTAACATTGAAACAAGTGCCGTGCGGTAATAATTAGATGCTTTCAGGTAGTTTTCACGAGCTGTAATTTTATGTCCTTTCTCAAGGGCATCCTTAGCACGAGATTCTTTCCGTATTGCCATATTTTCCCATTCCGTTTGCCAGCTCTCCGGATTGCCATCTTCAATGTTCCCAGCAACGTAGAATGCTTCTCCAACCTCGGCGCCACCGTTTGGAATACTGCCCAGCAACCATTGGAAAGCAAAGTCCATCTCGTCATCGTGAAAATGGTATTGAGTGTATGCCCGATGTGCATCATAAGTTTCTTTTTGAGCCGTTTTTTTATCCTGTGCGGTCTCTTGGCTATAGGTATAGGGACATACAAAAAGTCCAATTGTTATAACTATAAGTAAAATTCTTGTTTTCATAGGTTTCATTTTAAATTGTTCTGCATTATGTTGGGTAACTATGATATATTACGACAAATCCTCGTTTTTGTCGGGATTATCTTCGTTCAATCCCAAATCTTCTATGGGGCTTTGAACGTTTTTCTTCATTTTATTGCTTACATGGGTATATATCAAAGTGGTTTTTATATCCCTATGTCCCAGTAACTCCTGAATAATCCGGATGTCGGTACCTTTTTCCAAAAGGTGTGTTGCAAAAGAGTGCCGCAAATCGTGTAAACGATAACGATCATTTAATCCGGCTTTTTGTTTCGCCCTTTTGAAAATGGTATCAATGCTGCTGGCCGAATAAGGATAACCCTTTTTCTGCCCTTCAAACATCCAGAAACCGGGCTCGTATTTTTCCATATACCTTAGCAATACTTTTTTCATCAACGGGCTGAGGTTCAGTACACGATCTTTGGCCCCCTTGCTTTTGTTAATTCGTATTTCATCCCTTTCATAATGAATGTCGTGGCGGCGTAAATGGATGATCTCCCCGTTGCGCATCCCATTGGCATAAGCCAGGTAAAGCATGGTTTGATGTTTCAGGTTTTTTAGCTGTGTAAAAAGTCGTCTCACCTCTCCGCTGCTCATTACTTTGGGCAATAAGCTTTGTTTCCGTGGCCTGATCAGCCCCGATAGCTCCAACTTGCCCCTTTGAACTACCTTTGCATACCAAAACTGCAGGGCACTGTAATAAACGGTCAAAGTACGCGGTGTAATATCACGATGGGCCACCCCGGTCAGGAATTGTTCAATATTGTCAATGGCTATATCCTGAAAACCAATTCCATTGTTATCGCAATATTCCAAAAAGCGCGCAAAGTAATTCGCATAATTGGACATGGTGTTTTTGCTAAACCGTTCCAGTACCATTTTATCAATGTACTTGTTTAACATAGCGGCATAACCCTTCGGAAATCTTTTTACCAAATATTTCTGAAAGGCATGCCAATCATCTTTTACTAAAAGCTGCGAATAGGTCAAAGGAATATTACTGTGATTGAAAAACCGGATGTTCATTGCCCTGCATTTGGCTTTTAGCTGATGCATCAATGCCTCGTCTTTGGGGATAACCCAAAGCTTTTCCCTGGAAATATATTCCCTGTGCGTCAGGTTTTTCACAAAATCAATCAATGGCATGGCATTTTTGATATCCAGCGCCAAATAATCTTCTTTGTAATTAATAACATTGACACTGGGGGAAAAAGGTATTGCATTGATGAATGATTGAATTTCATCCCATTGTGGATTGGACCAGACAGTCAGGGAATGCTGTAAAATTTTTGCATTTTTCGGGCAGGCCTTACAAATCCATTTTCTTTCTTTACTGTTCCAGTACGACCCTTTTAACCCTTTAATTATCGCTACTGCTTCCTTATCATAGGCCAGTGCAATAATAAATTTACCTCCTTGCAAGGTAACATCTGTTTTTCGTTTCTTCGTCGAAACTATGCCGGCTTCAGGATTTCCGCCGTCTTTCTCCTTTACCGGTGGTGGCGCTGCAGGTGCAGCTATGGGCGTTTTGTCCGGATTCATTGCGGCTTCCCGGGTGCGCCTGTCAGATGTTTGTTCTATCTTATAAGGAATGCCTGATTTCTTGAATTTTTCATAAGACTTTTTGTCGTAAGGCATGTGCCAGCAGTGATAGGTCTGGCTGTATCTCGCTTCCTTTAATTTCTTTATTTGTGCGATAAGCCCCTGGTCATAAGGAAAAAACAAACCAATACGGTTTTCCCCTCTGTGGAAAATTTTCCTGACAAGTACCGTATTCATTCTGTTTTCGGGCATTTTGGATAGTTGTATTCTTCAGTTAATCTTACTCCTCCTGCTGGGGCCTTCATTGATTTTAGGCTATAAAGGTAGAAAAATTTTCCCTTCCCAGGCTTAATTTGATTTTATTACGCGATTACTTTATTAATCCTGAAAAAAGAAAACGTGTGATTTCCCCCGCTACCGGTTGGTCTGCGTCATGTCCTCGGGGACCACAACAAGGTAATCGGCCAGGTTCAGGTTGTCTTCGTCAAGCTTTGAAATATCCTCCTGGTACACCGTGGAAATGGTTTTGATGTTCAGCCCCGGGTGCAGTTTGTTGATCCACCAGACGATGCCCTGAAAATTATCGGAATGATAGGAACCGTTGTAATGGATAAACAGTTTTCCGGGTGACCAGTTTTTTAAAATAAAATAAGCCATTGTGGCATCTTTGGCTGCCTGCGCTTTAGGGAAATTTTCATCCACATGGTCTTCCATGTCTTTCATTGACATCATGTCTTTGTAACATTTAATTTCCGGATCGTAAAATTTTACCAGGTCGGGGCCGATATATTTTTTGGCTTCCGGGCTCAGGGAGTCAAGTGTTTCAAATCCTCTTTTATACACCATCGAGGCATAGCGGCGGGGGATATCGGTGGCAATAAACCGCAGTTTGTTTTCTTTGGCAAACTCAACCAGGGGTTTGTAATCGGTGGGATAATTTTTCCAAAGTTTTATTTCAGCCTCAAACTTTTTAGCCCCATAATCACCGGCCAGGTATTCGTCCATGATTAACTGGTTGTCGGCTTCAAACATTTCCGCACCGATGATCAGATTGTCTTTTTTGACTTTGAACAAATCGCGGGTAATATTATATTCCATCCAGTGCGATATGGGATCGGTATGCATTTCACCGTAAAAAACAATGTCCGCCGTTTCGAGTACTTTTATCATTTTCTCATATTTCACCGGTTTGCCAAACTGATCGAACAGGCGGTATGCAGGCTTGTCATTTTTAAATGCCATAGTAGTAAAAGCGATGAGGGTTAATAAAAATATCTTTTTCATAATGTGTTTTTTTAAAAGATTTACAAATAATCAATTGAGAACCTGTGTTAAAAACTTTTGCGAAAATAGCAAAAAACCAGACAAACCCGATCAGAGCCGGATATGTGGATATTTAAGAAATTTTAGCAGTTAATCCTTTTGAATGGTATTAATAATTAATACTTTTGCATATTCAGAAATTAAAAAAGAAAAAATGATGAAAAAACTTGTATTGTTTGCATCAATCTTGCTTTTTGCCGGTGTTGCTATGGCACAAACCAAAAAAGCAGATGAAAAAACCAAAAACGGACCGCAGATTTCTTTCAAGACCACCCTTCATGATTATGGTGAAATTTATGTAGGCGCAAACGGAACCTATAAATTTGAGTTTACCAACACGGGCAACGAACCGTTGATCCTTTCCAAACCACGTTCTTCGTGTGGATGCACCGTGCCGTCATGGCCTAAAGAACCCATCCTGCCGGGTGAGTCAAATAAAATAAAGGTGACATACAACACCAGCCATATCGGAACTTTTAATAAAACGGTAACGGTTTACTCCAATGCCAAAAACAAATCGGCAGTGGTTTTGCGTATCAAGGGAAAAGTTAATCCGAAGCCCGCTGAGAAACTTCCCGAAAAAAGTACCGGCACCGGAGCAGCGCCGATCAATAAGTAAGTTGTTCAAAGATTTATGGGGTTAACCTTTACCGTTTTTAAGTTGCGGAGGGTTAACCTTTTTTATTTGTAAAAAATAAAACTGGATGGCACACATTTCACAAAAAGGGCGGTTGATGCCCGAATCACCCATCAGAAAACTGGTTCCTTATGCCGATGAAGCCAAAAAAAGAGGAATTAAGGTTTATCACCTCAACATCGGGCAACCCGACATTGAAACGCCTGAGGTGGCACTGAATGCCGTTAAGAACTATGACCACAAGGTGGTGGAATACAGCCATTCGGCCGGCAGATTGTCGCTCAGGGAAAAGTTGGTTGAGTATTACCGGGCGGTCAATATCTCGCTGGCTCCGGAAGATATCATCGTGGGGGCCGGTGCTTCCGAAGCCATTATGTTTTCTTTCCAGTCTGTCATGGACCCCGGTGATGAGGTGATCATCCCCGAGCCGTTTTACGCCAATTATAACGGCTTTGCCGTGTCTGCGGGAATTCATGTCAGGCCTGTCTTTTCACGTATTGAAACCGGGTTTGCGCTGCCTCCCATCGAAGATTTTGAAAAGAACATTACCGAGAAGACCAAAGCCATCCTGGTTTGCAACCCCAACAATCCGACAGGTTATCTTTATTCGAAAGAAGAGATGGAATCGCTGCGCGACATGGTTAAAAAGCATGACCTTTACCTGATTGCTGATGAAGTGTACCGCGAATTTACTTATGACGGCGAAAAGCAGTATTCGGCCATGTATCTCAAAGGCATTGAAGAAAATGTGATCCTGATTGATTCGGTTTCAAAGCGTTACAGTGCCTGCGGCGTGCGGATTGGATGGATGGCTTCCAAAAACAAAGAACTGATCGCCACGGCGTTGAAATTTGCCCAGGCCCGCCTCAGCCCGCCAACCTTCGGGCAGGTGGCTGCTGAAGCCGCAGTGGATACGCCTGACGAATATTTTGTAAAAGTCAGGCAGGAATACCTTGCCCGCCGGAATGCAGTCGTGGAAGGCATCAACACGATTGAAGGTGCCTTTTGCCCCAATCCGGCCGGTGCCTTTTATGTGATGGCCCGTTTGCCCATTGACGATTCGGACAAATTCTGCCGGTGGCTGCTGGAAGATTTTAACTACGAAGGGCAAACCGTTATGCTGGCCCCTGCTTCAGGTTTTTATTCCACACCCGGAAAAGGAAAAGACGAAGTACGGATCAGCTACGTGCTGAAAGTGGAAGACCTGAGAGCTTCAGTCAACGTGCTGGATGAGGCGCTGAAAGTTTATCCCGGAAGGAAAGCTTAAACAAGGATGTTTGAAAACATTGTTTAAATTGCCCGCCTAAATTCAAACCGCATTATTACTTATCTGTTATTCATACTGGGTTTTGCAGTGCTCCTTTTGGGGGCAAAGTGGTTGATTGACGGAGCTTCATCCATGGGCCGTAAATTCGGTGTGTCGCCGTTACTGATTGGTTTGACCATTGTTGCCCTGGGCACTTCGCTGCCCGAACTGGTGATCAATGTTTTTGCATCCATACAGGGCAATACCGGCCTGGCTATTGGAAATGTATTGGGCAGCAATATTATTAATACACTGTTAATTATCGGAGTAGCGGCTGCAATTTATCCAATTAGTATGGCAGGCCGGAAGAATACCGTCAATATCTTGTTTAGCCTGATTGCTGCCCTGGTGCTGCTTTTTATGGCCAACTGCTCATTCACTTCAAACAATGCATTCATCATCACACGGCTTGATGCTGTTGTACTCATCGGTTTGCTTGGCGGATTTCTCTATTATTCCTTTTTCAGGGGAGGGGCAACGGGGCAGACAACCGCAACACAGAAGCCTAAAGAAGAAAAAAGCCTCCGGGCCACCATGCTGATCGTGGCCGGAATAGCGGGTTTGTTTCTGGGTGGCAAATGGATAGTGTCAGGGGCAAGCCTGATTGCAACAGACCTGGGTATCTCTCAAACAACTGTTGGCCTGACCATTATTGCGGCAGCTACCTCATTGCCTGAATTGGCAACGTCTATAATTGCTGCTATGAAGAAAAACACGGATATGGCAGTCGGCAATGCCATCGGTTCCAATATTTTTAATATCCTGCTTGTGCTTGGTGTGAGTGCCCTGATCAAACCCATTGCCTTTGACAAAGCTTTAAATCAGGAAATTTTTATCCTGATTGCTTCCACATTGCTCATCCTGCTGTTTGTTAAACTCGACATCGGTAAAACAAGAAAAGCCATTTCACGGCTTGAAGGTCTGTTGCTGATCGCGGCGTATATTATTTATCTGGTTTATACTTTTATTTAGAAACAGCAGTTTAAAAAATATCATCCTTTCGGAACAGGGTTATTTTCAGGGGTTTTATCTTCAAGCAGCGTGATGGCATGTCCCGCAAAACCGGTGCCCGTTTCTTCATACAAATTCACGACTTTATCCACGCCTGCTTTTCTTAATTCTTCCATTTCATCCTCGTACTGGGCCAACGCAGCAATTTTAATGGTGGGTTGATATTTTTTCAGGGTTGTCGCAGCGATCAGGTTGGCTGAATGATTGCTCAGTGTCAACAATACAAGCGAAACATCACCAGGTAATATTCTTTCCCAGGATTGTGTGTCGGTGGCATCGCCGGTGATGACATTTCTTCCGGCTTCCCTGTGATCAAGCACAATGTCATAGTTATCATCCAGCCCCATCACTTTTTTATCTATTCCGGCCGCCAGTTCGTCGTAAACTTTTGTGCCAATCTTTCCCATCCCGAACACCAAAATGTCGAAACCGGAAATGTCAATCTGTTTGTCTTCTGCAATGGTTTCCGTTTTTTCGAAGCGGATAAGATATTTCTCAAGTATCGTGAAGTCGAGATAAGACTTGACCGGTGCAGCAACAATGAATGAAAGTGAAACGGCGATGGATATCACGATCAGCCATTCGTTACTAAGCATGTGCTGTGCTACGGCCACGCTCGCCACGATCAGTGCGAATTCGCTGTAGTTTAATAAACTCGTTGAGACCTGGAACGAGGTTCGTGCGCGCAGCCCAAGAAAAGTCAATATCCTGAAATACAGAAATCCTTTGATAGGCAACAGCAGTATCAGCAGAAAAGCAGTTCCGATCATCCACCATTCGGGAGTCCCCGACAAACCGATGCTAAGAAAAAAAGCGATCAGAAAAAATTCTTTGAAATTCATCAGTGAGTTTGCCATTTCATTGGATTTGGGACTGTTGGCCACGATCATTCCCGCGACCAGTGCGCCGAGATCCGGTTTGAGCCCTACCATATCAAACAATTCAGCTCCCCAGAATGCCAGTAAAAACCCGAACAGGATCATCATTTCGCCGTGTCCCGATTTTTTCATCAGCCAGATGATGGGCTTCCGCAGGAAAGGAAGACCCAGTAACAGAAGTGCCCAGGCCGAAGGGGTTTTGTCTTCTGACATGGCCAGGAACAACACGGCGAGGACATCCTGGATGATGAGGATCGCCATGGCGGTTTTGCCTTGTATCCCCGTCATTTCACCGGTATCCTCAAGGACTTTCACTGCAAACACGGTACTCGAAAAAGCCAGGGCGAAAGAGATCAGCGCAATAACCTTCAGCGATATGCCGGAAAAGAAAAATACGCCGAGGTATCCGAATAACATAAAGATCAGGCCGAAAATGATAAAATTCAGCAACATCTGAAGCAGGCCGCCTTTCCAGGCATGGCCCCTGATCAGACTTTTAACATTCAGTTTCAGGCCCACAGTGAACAAGAGCAGCAAAATGCCCATGTCGGCAACTTTATCAATCGTTTCGCTTGAGGATACCCCGTACAGGTTTAAAAAAAAACCTGCGATAAGAAATCCCAGCATGGGCGGAAACCCGAACAGGCGCATGATAAAACCCAATACAAAAGCGACGATCAATGCGATTAATTCCATAATATGAACGTTTGAATGACCTGAAAAATCACATAAAAATAAGCATTCCTGGAAATACCTGAATGCCCGCCCGCATTCGACAGCATGGCAGGATTACTGTCTAAACCGGAGTCATGGTTGTATAAATATTTGACTTCTAACACGTTTATTCGTATCTTTCGATGCGAAATAAATACTTTAACTTATTTATCGAATAAAAATAAACAATGAAAACTTCTGATCGTGGTAACACCTTTGTCTCCTGGACCCTGCGCTTTCTGCTGATTGTAACCATCTTTTTCTGGGGATTGTTTTCCCTGGATGTTTTTAATGAGGGGTATAATTTCCTGGAAACTGTCGGCGCTTTTCTGGTTCACAACATCCCTTCGTTGCTGATGATCATCGTCCTGATCATTGCCTGGAAACGGGAAAATGTCGGCGGTGCGCTTTTGCTGTTGCTGGTACTGTGCTTTGTCATATTCTTTATTATTCAATCCGGCCGCTTGATGTATGGCACACTCATCATGTTTGGCCTGCCTTTTCTGATCGGCGTTATGTTTCTGGTAAACTATTATTTTCTCGGGAAAAAGCAGGAGGAAGAAAAGCCGCCTTACTGATATTTCTTTTTTTTATGAATTCATCTGAGCTTTCGTTTGATTTATCCTGTCAATCAAAATAATCCCTTTATATTATAATGGATGAACAGTGTGATTACAGTATGTTATATTATTGGCAGGTTCAAAAACTCTTTGGGTGAATCAACAGGTAGCTCCGATAAAACAAAATCCTTTTTGTTCCTTGTAATTATAAAATTAAATTTATTTTAACAAAAGCATTAGTTAGCTATTTTTGCTTTGTCTTTAAAAAACAAAATAAATATTCAAAATGTCTTTTTATCAATTGACCCGTTAACCGCTGAGTATGCACGAATTTTCCATAGCCATGAGCATCATCGAGATTGCAGAAGCGGAAGCCAGAAAAGCGGATGCATCTGTCATCAACGAACTGGTACTGGATGTCGGCACGCTGTCAGGAATTGAGTTTTATGCGCTGGACACGGCCCTGGAAATGGCGGTAAAAAACACCTTGCTTGAAAATGCCAGGATAATGATCAATAAAATCAGGGCACGTGCACACTGCACCGATTGCGGTGAAGAATATGATATCGAGCATGTTTTTGACGCCTGTCCAAAATGCGGCGGTTTGTATCACGAGTTGCTTTGCGGGAAAGAACTGCAGATCAAATCACTTGTGGTTGATGTGCCTTAGCGGTAAAAACTGGAAATAAACCTTGATAAAGTTGCCGGTTTGGCATATCCGTAGTGCGGGATTTTATTTCACTTTACTTTCATTTTTTAATTGTTCATGGAAGCCCATATTACGTATAGCTTTTGTGCCGCTATCTGCCTTGTTTATTCATATCAAATTTGAAGTGTTAATTTTAAATGTCCTCCAAAACCTTGTTGAATAATCCTCATTAATGTAGAAAGTTTAATGTCACTTGCATTGTTAACTTTCTGTTTACGGCATGATCCACACATCCTTTTGCTGATTGTCAGATATATTATTGTTTCTGTTTATCAGGATACTCGTATCGGGCCAGTCAGTGGTTCCGAAATTCCATATCAGGATGCCGAAATAATTGTTTGTGCTGCTATTGTTTTCAAGAACGTATCCGGTGGGATGCTGATTGTCTTCATCACTGATTTCAATACCGGGGCCGATATTATTGTGAAAATTATTGTTACGGATAAATATGTCATGCCCCCCGTCAACCCATATTCCGCCATCCCACCAATCGTCAACAGAAGCATCCAGATCATTGTCATTTATTTCATTGCCTTCAACAATAACGTTAACGCCATCTTCCACCAGTAGCCCCCCACCGATATTGTGGTGGGAATGGTTGTTACGAATGATTGAATTTTTTAACCGATAGGTATCAATTCCTGTTCCCAGCAACGGATCAGGGAAAATTTTCGGATCGGGCCCGTTCAGCGTCGCTTCGCAACCTTCGATAAGCACCTCATCCGATTCGTCAATGTATATTCCGAAGCCGTCCATTTCACCCCATTCTTTAAGCTCTGCCTTATGTCCGTTGTCTTGCAGGATAAGGTTCCTGAACACGATCTGCTGACAAAATGTTCCGCCAATTCCGAAATCCGTATAATTTCTGAATTCAATGCTGTCGATGATGATGTGGGCACATTTGTCGAAAAACAAGCCGGCAGGCAGGTTGAGTTTGCCGTCAAATACAGGCATTCCCTTATAACCTTCGATGATAATTCCGTTCTGGAGTTTGCAGTTTTCCAATACAATTGAAAAAGAGTAAGTGCCCGGAAGGATGCGTATTTTCCCTCCGTCATGGACTTTCCGCAGGGCTTTTGAAAGTGTTTTGAAAGCGGTTTGGGCACTCGTGCCGTTGTTTTCATCACTGCCGTTAACCGACAAATAATATATCGTGGTGTCTGTTCCGGTATTGTTCCATTCAATCCATGTAAACTTCTCCTCCGCATTTTTGGTTTCCCTGTTATCCTTATTGCAGGAAGCCCAGGTTGTTAAAATTAGTACTGAAAGCACAAACAGGGAGGTGAAACCTGACCGGTGCATAATTGTTGTTTTTTTGTGTTGTTAAAAAATAACGGATACATATACAACTTTAGTATAAGTTAAAGAAAATGAAAATACAACAGATCAATAGTATTTGTCAGGGAAATTGATGAAAAATGTAAAAAATATCAGCATAATAAGGCCGTACTTTTACAACGAAAGCACTTCCTTTTTTACCGTTTCAATAATTTCGGGTATCTGTTTTTTCAGGGTGGGGGAGAGCTCCATATTCATTTTCTGCTCCGGGTTGATGGAAACCGTAATGAGGGTTATATCCGGGACCTTGCCCAGCAGGATGGCCGATTCGATCATGTCTTTCAGGCCAAGGTCATGGGTGCTCAGCGATTTTGGGAAATCACGGGCAAACCGTGGTTTGATCACACTGATGCTTCCTTCGGGTTCATTGTTGAGCGTGGCGTCAATGATGATCATTGTCCGGTATTCCTGGAAAAGCGAAAGCAGCACCAGTCCGCCGGTGCCGCCATCCAGTAACTCAATATTTTCGGGCCAGTCCAGTTTTTCCATCTCTTTTAATACATGTACACCAATACCTTCATCCTGCAAAAGGATATTGCCAAGGCCCATGATTAAGGTTTTTTCTTCACTCATTGGATCATTCGATTATTGTGGGATAAAAGTAAAGAAAAGTTTGGCAATCCACCGGATAACCTGAAAATAGAAAACCAACCGCCCTGAAATCACAATCAAGTGCGGTTGTTCAAAATATACAGGGTTTTATGCCAATAAGCTATCTTTTGATAAAACGTACAGGATGAGATGCTTGTCCTTCTGTTATCGTACCGCCGGTAACATTCCGGGAATAGGTGCTGCCATCGGGTGTTAATTGTGTTCATTTTTTGCTTTAGCAAATGTCGCAAAAAAAACAATCTCATCATGAGGAATATGGATGGGAGGACGACGAGAGAGAATTCCGGTTTTATGCAATCGTTACAAACATGCCTTTTGTGCGCTTTTTGTTTCATCCGGAATGATTTGGGATTATTTAACATTGATTTAACAGGGATGTGTTTTGCAGTTAACATACTTTTCTATTTTTGCGCGCTTAGTTTTAACCCAATAAATAGAAAAACCATGATGAACACAGAAAAATTCAGAAACGCATGCGAAGCCGCCACGCAGGCATTCGCAAAAATCAATAAAAAAGAATACGCCGGTTTGCAATCGAAACTGGAATATTGCATCGGAAGCTACGACCATGATAAAAATCCTGTCGGGCTGATTGAATACGGTCATGCAGCACTTCAGGAGCTAAAAGCTTTCAAAGCCCAAAACCCGCGAAAAGTAAATAAGAAAATCATTACCGATCTGGAAAAGAGCCTTGCTTAAATAAAGTGGTTTATAACCAGAAAAAGGCTGACCGGATTGCCGGTCAGCCTTTTTTTATATTTGCATTGGCCAAAAATCAGGAAATGTTAAATAATTTCTCCACAGTGTACAAAAGGAAATGGTTCATAAGCCTTTTAGTCATCGGGCTGTTCTGTGTAATCTATATTTTTCCCGAGATAAGGAACCATGGACTGAGCATGACCGATTTCAAGGTGTTTTACAACGCTGCAGAGCGGATAATACACGGGAGCAATTTATATCAGGTAAAAGCCGATGGCCATTTTGTGTTCAAATATTCCCCGACATCAGCTCTTTATTTTACACCGTTTGTTTTGTTTCATTTATTTACTGCCAAAGTTTTATACTGGCTGTTGCTCAGTCTGCTGGTCGTAACGGCGTATTATCTTTTGGGCAAACTGTTTTTGCAGGAAATTCGGGATCACAGCCCGTTACGGTTTAACAATTTAATACTGATTTCATTTGCAGCCGTGTCGGTTCACATCATCAGGGAACTGTTTCTGGGCCAGGTCAACTGGGTGCTCCTGGTTTTCTATTTATGGATGATATTGGCATTTGTAAAGCAAAGGCCATTTCAGATAGCGCTCAGCCTGGCACTTAGTATTTTTATCAAACCTTTCGGGTTGATTTTCATTCCTTATCTGCTGTTAAAACGCCAAACAAAGGCATTGTTGTATTTCGTTGCTATTTCTGTTTTTTTGTTTCTCATCCCGTTAATTTTTTACGATGTTTCTTTTTATATAGGGCAGTTAAAAGGCTGGCTTACCGAAATAATTGCCGAAATGGGCAATAAACAGGCGTTGGGGGCGGCAGCAGACCACACCCTGTTTTCTGTTTTATACCGGTACACCCCGCTGAGGATTGTTGAACTAAGTAAGGCAGGAACAATAATCTATCAGATGCTTGTACTGGCCGGTCTGGGTCTGGCTGTTCTGTGGTTTATCAAGATGGGGGAGGGGTTAGGGTTTGCCGGGCAGGAAGACCTTGCTTTGCTTGTGGCCCTTATCCCTTTGCTGGCATTTACAAACGAGAATGCATTTCTGTTTCTTGTTCCTGCAATCGTGGCCAACCTGAGGTTATTCAGGGTTATGAAATTATGGGAAAAAATAATTTTTATTGCAGGGATCATTTTGCTGGGGGGAAATATTTATGAAGTATGGGGAAACCGGCTTACTCAGCTTATACTGGATTATTCGGTAGTGGCTATCGGCGCAATACTGATCATATTTGTGATGTTTAGCGTGAGGTACAGGCGATTCAGGTTATCTTCTGCAAAAAATAAAAGATTAGAAAAGAAGGCTGCCCCGTTTGAAGCAGCCTTCTGATTTAAGTAAAAAAACAGGCACAACATTTATTTCTCCAGTTCTTTTTCCCTTTCTTCTTTTCCTTCTTCCTGGAATTTCCATCCACCGATCATGGATGATGTCGTTCCGTTCCAGTCAATGTAATCGTGGTAAAACACGAGATAAACATGAATCATGGCAAATATGGCAAAGAACCACATCAGGATGTGATGGATATTACGGGTTAGCATATCTCCTCCGAACAATACCGGTACCCAGGTGAATAAAGATGAAAACCAGGCACCGCTTGATGCAGAATAAATTCCAAAACCGGTTAATACCTGCAACAGGAAAACGAGGAAAACAAGGAAATAGGTAAAGCTTGCCAGTGCATTGTGCCCGAGATTTGGATTGTCCTCGCATTTAATCTGAAGAACATCCACACGGATGATCTCCCATATATCATGCCATTGCTTCTTTCTATATGGGATAAAGTTTTTCCAATTGGCGAAGCGGTTACCTACAAATCCCCAATAAATCCTTATTACAAAATTGAAAAGGAATACATAGGCAGCAATAAAATGGACAACTCTGATCGTGCCGAACCAATAACTGTTACTCGCTTCCATAGAACTTTGAATGGCAGGTGGGTTACCGATCAAAAAACCGGTTATAGCCAGTGCAACAATAGCTAATGCATCAATCCAGTGGAAAAAGCGCACCGGAAGCTCCCAGACATAGACGGGGTGCATTAACGTTTTGGTTATGTTATTATTTACACGCATAACTAAAAGGTTTGAACTTGGTGAACATAACTTCCTTTTTCATCATACACATGTACCGCACAGGCAATACACGGGTCGAAAGAATGGATTGTCCGAAGCAGTTCAAGGGGTTGCTCGGGGTTAGAAACCGGGGTGCCGATCAAAGCAGCCTCATAAGCCGACATTTGGCCTTTGGCATCGCGTGGTGATGCATTCCATGTACTGGGGACCACCAGTTGGTAATTGTCAATCGCCTGGTTTTTGATGATGATCCAATGTGCCAGGGCACCTCGTGGCGCTTCGGTCATGCCGACCCCTTTGGCTTCTTGCGGCCAGTCTTTGGGTTCCCACATATAATTGGAATGCAGCCGGGTGTCACCTTTCTTGATGTTGCTGATAAGCTGATCGAAAAATTCCTGTGCCCAGCCGGCCACCAATTGCGTTTCGAGGCCACGGGCTGCCGTGCGGCCCAATGTGGAGAACAAAGCTGTTACGGGAACATTGAGCTTGGTAAGTGCTGCATTGACCACCTCCTGAAATTCCTTGCGCCCCGAGGCATAACCTACCAGCATACGTGCCAGCGGGCCTACTTCCATCGGGTTGCCTTTCCATCGCGGGGTCTTCATCCAACTGTACTTATCTTTAACATTCAGATATTTATACGGTGGTTTTGGCCCTGTATAGTCAAGTTTTGTTTCCCCTTTCCAGGGATGTTTCCCGCTTTTGTTACCGGTATCGTAGTCATACCATGAATGGGCAATGTATTCCTTAATCTGTTCCGGATCGGAAGTGTCCACTTCATGAACCTTGCTCAGATCCCTTCCCATGATTATGCCCCTGGGGAACTTGTAGCTGCTGGGGTCATTAAACCCGTTGGTGGGCAGGTCGCCGTAAACAAGATAGTTTTCCAGTCCGCCCCCTATGGCCCCCCATTCTTTATAAAATGAAGCTATGGCAAGCAGGTCGGGAATATAGACTTGATCAATAAACGTCTTTGCATTGTCAAGCAGTTGTTTTACATAAGCAAAACGTTCGCTGTTCAATGCATTTACACCGTTGATGTTAATGGCTGCCGGAACTCCTCCGACCAGGTAATTGGGATGCGGGTTTTTACCGCCGAAGATGGCATGCACTTTCACTATTTCTTTCTGCCATTCAAGGGCTTCAAGATAGTGGGCAACGGCCATCAGGTTGGCTTCGGGTGGCAGCTTATAGGCTTTGTTGCCCCAGTAGCCATTGGCGAAAATGCCCAGTTGTCCGCTTTCCACAAATTTTTTAATCCGGTTTTGAACATCTTTATAATAGCCAATCGAACTTTTGGGCCACGGGGAAATACTCATCGCCAGTTGCGAAGTGGCTTTCGGATCGGCACTCAGGGCAGAAACCACATCTACCCAGTCGAGTGCAGCGAGATGATAAAAATGAACCACATGATCCTGCATCATTTGTGCACAAAACATCAGGTTGCGGACCAGCTCGGCATTGGGGGGTATCACGATGCCCAGGGCATTTTCAACCGTACGGCATGAGGCCAGTGCATGAACGGTTGTACAAACACCGCAAACCCTTTCGGTGAAAGCCCACGCGTCACGCGGGTCACGGCCTTTTAGGATGATCTCTATTCCGCGGACCATGGTCCCGGAGCAATAGGCATCAACAATTGTATTGTTTTTTATTTCTACTTCAACCCTTAAATGTCCTTCGATTCTTGTAATCGGGTCAACTACTATTCTTTTTTCCATATTATTTCTCCTTTTTATGATTCGTTGGTTTTATCCATTTCCGGATTACATTCCTTTTTTTTAATTAACTGACGTTTTCTGATATTTGTTGAAATGGCATGGGCCACAAGGCCTACGCCGGTAGCTATACCCAGTCCGAGGCCAACTTTGTCGGCAGTGGACTCAATGCCAAATCCCGGGATATTGGTTAAATGACGGTAGAACGGGCCATTGTCCCAGAAATTGGCTTCGCTGCAACCAAGGCAGGGATGGCCTGAACGAATGGGGAAACTAACGCCATTGTTCCATTGGGTTACCCCACATGCGTTGTAAGTAACCGGTCCGCGGCAGCCCATTTTATAAAGACAATAACCTTGTTTGGCATTTTCATCGTCGAACGATTCAACGAACAAACCGGCATCATAATTAGGACGGCGATAGCAGGTGTCGTGTACCCGTTTTGAATAAAATGATTTCGGGCGGCCCAACCTGTCTAATTCGGGCAGGGCGTCGAAAGTAAGAATATAAACCAAAATCCCGGCCATAATATCGGCAATGGGGGGACATCCCTGTGCATTAATGATGGGCTTGCCCTTGATCATTTTATAGATGGGTGTTGCCCCGGTCGGATTAGGTCTGGCTGCCTGGACACAGCCTGCTGATGCACAATTTCCCCAGGCAATAACAGCTTTAGCCCCATCGGCAACCTCCGTTACAATGTTTTCAAAGGTCTTGCCACCGATACAGCAATACACTCCTTCATTATTTACGGGAATTGACCCTTCAACGGCAAGGATGTATTTTCCTTTGTATTTTTCCATCGTATCCGTCAAAGATTTTTCTGCCTGATATCCGGCAGGGGCCATAAGGGTTTCCGTATAGTCCAGAGAAATCTTATCCAGAATGATATCGGCAACCAGCGGATGCGAACTCCGGATAAAAGATTCGCTGCAACAGGTACATTCCTGCCCGTGTAACCAGATGACGGGCAAACGGGTTTTTGTCTCCAGCGCTTTGGCAACCTTTCCAATAGCACTTGATTCAAGGCCGAGCATGGCTGCTATCATGGCGCTGAACTTCATAAAGTCGCGCCGTGAGTAGCCTTTTTCTACGGCAATCTCAAAATAAGTTTTTTGCTTTTCGCTCATAATAATGGTATTTGTGATGGTTATGTTCTTATTGCTTCTTTGTCTTCATCTCGTCAATCTGTATGGACTTTATTTTAAGTTCCCCTTCAATGGTCACATTACCTCCAAGTTCAAGTTGATCAACATTTTCAACCGATATGAGAAGACTGTCCGTATCGCAAACAATTTTTGCCTGAAGTACTCCTTTATTTTCCATGAGTTCGGCAACTTTGCCTTTAAAGCAAATTGTGGCTTTATCCATTGGTGTAGCTGTTGCAGTTATCCCTTTTAGGCAATAGTTAAGCCGGAAATTTTTTTATGTGGTAATCAGAATTAATTTTTGGGATAACTAACAGTAATCCTTACAGATACCAATCAGGCATTTTTACTAATTCAAATTCGCTCTAAATAGGACAGGGAAGGGGTTTGCGGAATTCCGTGAATGGAATGCGGGAATACGTAAAGTGAATCTTTTTCTCAAAGGTTAGCTTTAACCTGATGGGGAGAATTAAAGAATTAAATATAAAAAATTGATTTTTAAGATTTTTTGACTACATTTGACGAAACCAAAAAAACAACTATTATGAAGATTTTTACATTTTCTATTGTTTTCTTCATCGTGATGATCTCATCTTTTTCTTTCAGCCAAACACTGCAGGTAAGAGACGATGCTAATGGTGACTGGACAAAACAGTACGTCACACTGTTCGATACACCCGAGGCCGGTATGATGGTGCGGTCGGGTGATATTGATAACCTTGGATTTGGATGGAATGAAGGATTTGATCCGTTTTCGGGCCATTCCACACCATCTCATGCTTTTCCCTGGGATCCGGACTCAACCGATGCCCCGGGTACCGACAGGATTATGGTAGTAACCAGCTATAACGGTTCACCTCCCGCGGGACAGGATGGGTATACTATTTACACTTCGCGGCCGGAAAATCTGCCTATGCACATTGTGTTAAATTTTGATCTTGGCGATATGCAGGTCGAAACTGCAATGCTTCAAATTTTCGTAGATGATTTTCAGGCACCATTGTTTGGTGCTGATTATTTTGTAAACATCAACGGAGTGGATGCCCCTTATATTTCAGGTATAGTTAATGCGTTGAAGCAAACCGGGCCGATCGGTAAGATTATCAATGTGGTTATTCCGCAGGATCATCTTTATCTGATTGGGTACGACTCGCTGAGTATCATTTTTGATGATACAACAACGGGTGCCGGCGATGGATATGCCATTGACTTTGTTAAATTATTGGTTAACGTCAAGGGGTTTAGTTACACGGCTAAAGTGAATGGTTACGTAACCGACCTCGCAACGGATGAACCGATTGAAGATGCCATTGTTTATGCCTCGGGCACGGGAGAAATACTGACAGATCAGGATGGCTTTTATCATTTTGATGAACTACCTGCCGGAATAACAAATATAATGGTTACAAAATTCAGTTACGATACGGCCAGCATTAACCTCGACCTGGTTACCGGTGATTCCGTCAGACAGGATTTTCAGTTAAAAGAAATACTTGATGCGGAATTTACCGCTGATAATCCGATTGCCTCAGCCCCCCCGCATACGGTTCAGTTTACTGACCTTACCTCTATGAATCCCACAACCTGGATGTGGGATTTCGGGGACGGTGCAACTTCTGATGAACAAAACCCTTCGCATGTGTATGATGTGACAGGTTATTATACGGTTAAACTGACCGCAAGCAACGGCAATGAAACCAATACGGAAACCAAAGTCAATTATGTTCAGATTGGTGTGGAGAATATTGAAGAACACAGCATCATTTCTGAGTTTACAGTCAGGCCTAACCCTGTTAATTCAAAAGGAACACTTTCTTTTTCCCTAAAAGATGATGCCCGGGTAGTAGTTGAAATCTTTGACCTGACCGGAAGTGTCGTCAAGCTCTTTTACGATCAATATCAAAACAGGGGTGAATACGAGATCAATTTTACTACATACAACCTCCGGAACGGCCTTTACCTGATTTCCCTGAAAGCAGGAAAATATACCTCGATAAAAAAGGTTTTAGTATTGAATAAATGAGGGGGGCAGTTTGAAGGTCCTTGTTTAGGATTATTTCCGGTTTTATGTTTCATTCAGCATTATATGTCTGAATTATTTTACCTCCATTAAGTTTATTACCTCGTTGTAAGCTTTATATAAATTTTTATAGACTGATGGATTGGTAATTTTAAGAAATAATAGTTCCCATTCGTGAACCGTATGGATACTTATCCTGGAAAAAGAGACGGTGAATATCCATGAAAATGGCAAAACAGCAAGATAAAGTATGGCAAACCACCATGCAGTAAATACGAACACGAGTATAAATTGAATAATATACAGCGTTGGAAAAACCAGTAATGAAATAACAAACCGGAAAGAATTTCGGAATGCTACATCCTTTATCATCCTGACAAAACCCCCGGTGATAAGAAACGGTACCATGTTGTTGATTACAGCATATAAATAGAAAGGGATCCCTAATAGCAATCCCAGGCTCTTTAAACTTAAAATAAGCGGTTCTGCTTTAGATTTAATGAAGGTTTCTTTATTTACTGACGTCAGGTTAAGTTGATTGCAAAATTTTTGAAATGCATTTTTCAACAGTGTGTATCCGGCAGGGTCATTTGCCTGAAGGCGGATCAGTTTTGAAGTGGTTTCCTGTTCAGTTTTTAAATCATTTGCCGGTTTTATTTTTAACTGATCCAACCTTGCCCGGCTGATCTGAATCAAATCGTAAAACATCTCATAATCCTGATCAGGCAGCTCAAGCATAACCTGTCTTAAAGCATCTTTAAGCGCATTAGTCAGTTTGTTGATGGCGACAGCCGGTGCTGATTTGTATAGGTCATAATATTTTGAAACAGCTACCGGATGACCAAAATTGATAATCAGGTCACAGCGCAGTTCACTAAAACTGCTATAATGGAGGCCAACCGGAACTATTTTAATATCCAGGCCAAAATCATTGGCTTCCCCGGCTTGAAAAGCAATGCGGGCAAACCCCTTTTTTAATGGCCGCAATTGGTGTTTTCTAACAAAGTCACCTTCCGGCAGGATAACGAGACCATTTTTGGCCTGAATTACTTCAGCTGTTTTATCAAAAGTTTCCATATTATTTTTAACTGAACGCAATCCATCCCTTTTCCTGAATACAGGTAAAATTTTCAGAAAATATAAAATTCCGGCGATTTTTTTCTTTTTGAATATATCCGATCTGGCCAGAAATACCAGTTGCCTGTCTATGTTGCATAAAAGTGCCAGTGCATCCAGCAAAGCATTCTGATGATTTGGTGCAAATATTACATGATCATTTTTGGGTATACGTTCACGAAAATTAATGAATATTTTCCGGTAAAAAATAATATTATGCCAGGGGATGACAACTATATGCAGTAAAAAAGAGTACCAGATTGACTTTTTCTCAATATCATGAAATCCCATCACTAACTTTTAAACAGGTTACAATTTGACTTTACCCGGACGCAGACCGAAAGAAAAATTTGACCAGTAACCGGCGAGGGCCAGTCCGGCAATTATGTGCCAGATACCCCACCAGGCTGCTATTATAGCCATCCCTCCTAATTCCATCTCAGGAGGGAAAATCTTTGGATTAAAAATAAGTACCAGGGCCAATCCGCTGTTTTGCATCCCCGTTTCAATAGAGATGGTTTTACGGTCTTTTGGAGAAATTTTAAATAAACTCCCAAGACCGTAACCGGTTGCAAAAGCCAATGCGTTTTGAATGAGAACAATAAAAAACACAAAACGGATGGCTTGTAAAAAATAACTGAAATTGTTTGAGAGTGCCAGTATAACAATACCTGAAAAAATGATGATGGATAACCTTTTTATAGGCACAACCAATTTAGCTGCCAACCCGGGAAATCTTGTATTAATTAATATACCAAGTATAAGGGGAATTCCTAAGATAAGAAATACAGTTCGAAACATCTGGACGGTATCTATTTCTAAAGGCCTGACCAACGCATTTGCATCTGTTTTTGAATAAATCTCAATAAACCAACTTCCCCAAATGGAAAAGTTGAGTGGCGTAAAAACAGGGCGCCAATTGTTGCAATAGCAGTTAAACTTACCGACAGTGCTACATTGGCTCTTGCCAGCGATGAAATAAAATTGGAAATGTTGCCGCCGGGGCAGGCGGCAACCAGTATCATACCCAAAGCCAGTGTAGGGGTAAGATAGTCCTTGAAAATAACCGTCAATAAAAAAGTAATCAGCGGAAGTGCAACAAACTGTGATAAAAAACCAATGAGTACTGATTTGGGTCGTTTAATTATTTCAACAAAATGAGATAATTTAATTTCAAGGGCAACACCAAACATAATGATTGCCAAGGCAATATTAAGCATATTCAAACTTGCAGGACTAAAATTAAGCCTGATATGATCAAGTGATTCCAATGTATTGTTTAGCATAAAAATAAAGTGGAAGAAGTTGCAAAGATAATATTCTCAGATAACCGCTTTTTTCTTCCGGATTGTTTCGGCCGGTGTTAATATATTGATTTTCGATATTCTTGTATCATTCTTTCTGTTCAATCCAGATAGTTCGGGATTGATTGATTATGTAATGGTTAACTTTAAACAACTTCATTTTAAATTTGTTTGTACCAGTCATCAAATTTGTTTAGTTTAATAATATTCAATTTTATTATGCTTAATTATAAAGTTTTAATGCATTTTGATAAGTTGTTTTGATTTTATTAATCAAACCATTGGGTTCAATCACTTTGACCTGATCCCCGTGCGAAAGCAGTTCCATAATAAAATCATAGGTAATGTATAATTTCAGTTTTATGACCAGTCCGTTTTCATCGTCTTTAATGATTTCCTGCGTTTCATGCAGGGGCAACGATTTGATGTATCTTCCTTCCTGTTTCGTAAAAGAAAGGATAATATCTTCCGGTTGCTGACCTTCGGGAGGCCCCACGATGCCAAAGCAGTATTTGTAATATTCGTTCACATCAAAATCACCGGGAAACGTAAATTTCGCTTTAGTTATCTCCAGGTCAGTGATCCTGTCCAGCCCGAAACTTTTGATCCTGCCATCCTTATGGTCTTTGCCGATAACATACCACCGGTTGTTGAATTCTTTGAGCGCATAGGGTTCAACGGTTCTTTTTGTGATGCCTTCTTCCCAATATTTCCGGTGGGTAAAAATGATCAGAAACCGGTTTTTGATGGCATGCAATATCCCGTATATATTTTCAGTGCCACGCGATTTGCGTTTTTCAAAATGGATATAACGCGATAAGCGGTCACTCACATTGAGTGCATTAAACACATCGAACGCTTCCAGGATTCTTCCCGTCAGGTCAAATGAATCATCTTCATAAATGTAATAGCCCCCTTTTTCTGCACTGTACCGGATATCAATTTTGTAAATGAGACGTATATCTTTGATGTCACGCTGGAAAGTACGTTTGGAAATCCTGAAATCATATCCCTGAATTTCCGATTCCAGGGCAAGGTAATCCGATATATCTTCAAAAGTTGCAGGAAACCTGCGGAGTTTCTGAAATATCAAATAGTAACGTGTTATTGCGATTTTTTTTGACATATTTTTAGTTTTTAAGGTAACCTATTTTAATTCTGGTGCTTTTCTGCATTTCCTCTTCCTCACAAAACCTGACAATATTCTCCATTTCCGGTGGCGGACCGTATATGATTTCGTTCATTTCTGTTTTTCTGACTACATTGTCAATCTGACCGCCAGAAAAGTCAAACCTGCCGGCCAGCAATTTACAATTTGAAATAGATAAACTCTTCAATTTTGATTTCCATATCCTGGCTTTGACTGATACCTCCGGTTTTTCCAGTTTTATTTTAAAAAGGAAACGCCTGTCGAAAGCAGAATCCAGGTTTTCCGCCAGGTTGGTTGTGGCAATGAAGATGCCTTCAAAATGTTCCAGTTCTTCAAGAATAATGTTCTGGATATCGTTTTCCGTCTGACTGACAGGACTTTCTGAACGGTTTACACGTTTGGTGATTATGGCATCGGCTTCATTGAAAAGCAGGATGGGGGTTATTTTACATTGCCGGGCATAAGTCCGGTAATCGGTAAATATCTTTTTGACGATCTTTTCGCTTTCGCCGAACCAGAACGATTTTGAGCGGCTGATGTCCAACCTGATGATTTCCCTGTTTGTCCTTTTCGCCCACTGAAAAACAGTTTCCGTTTTCCCCGTGCCGGGTGGGCCGTATAACAAGACCGTGATCCCTTGCGGCAGGTTTTTACCTGACAACCGCTTTTGGATCTTTCTCAGGTTTCTTTCTTTTAAAGAGTTTTCAACCAGTTCCAGTTGCTTTTTGTTTTCATCATTGTAGAAAAGCTGTTTAAAGGGAATCGTTTCCGGTGCTACAACCTGTCGGTTCCGCTTGTTTTTTACAAAAAGCTTTATCCCGTTTTCCTGCAGAATGGCCAGCGACAGATCAGTCAGTTTTAACTGCGTATCGTGAAAAAACTTTTCAGGAACGATCTCTAAAAGTTCCTTTGTGATCAAATCATTTTCATTGTTCAGTATTTTTTGGATGTAAGCAATCTTTTTCACCTGGTTCCGGAACATCATGTCGCCGATCGTGCCAATGGAAACCGATTCGGTGCCGGTAATGGTTTTCCATGTGAGATACAGGAAAAGGAAAGCATCCTTGTCGCCCAGTTTCATTTGCTTTACTTTTTTGATCAGGGAATATTCCTGATAGGCTTCAATGATCAGACGGATACGTTCAAACAGTTCCATGGGATGAAGCATTTTGTCGTTGCTTTTTTCCGCCATGTCATTGATCTTTTCAAGGAGGCCTATCACATTGCCGATCTTTTCAGTGGTTTCGGGAACCGGTTTGTTATCCAGTATTGCCTGTGTGATGGTTTCGCTGACGGTAAACTGGTCGTTGGACAAAGATACCTCCGGGCGATGGCGCGACCTTTCCCTGATGATGAGCCCTTTCGACCACAGGGTTTCGATGTCGTTGTTGTAAACCAGCAATTTCATGGGATTGCATTTCAGATGGTCCACCAAATCGCTGAAATCCACTGTATCCCCTTTGTAATTCAATGCAAAAATGTGGGCCAGGATGAAGGCCTGCATCGGGGTAGTGCGGAAATAGGCGGAAAGCACAGCCAGGTCGGATTCTATTTCCCGGAAAAGCTTGTCTTCCAGCTTGCTGGCTTCCGACTTATCGAAAACATTGCCGATGCTTTGTAAAATCCTGTTTTTGATACCGGTTTCCATTTGTTTACTTTTTCAGCAAAGGTAGGGAAGGGTAGCGACAGAATGTGTCGCAGGGGAGAAATATTGAAAAATTATTTTTTGGGTGGTACCCAATCATTAAATAATCCGGAATGAGGGAAAAAAAACAGTTTTTCGGTTCCATTTTCCCCTGTCGGCGATTTTATCACGGCAATTTCGCAGGCCGGGCTTTCATTTATTGATGCCGGTTTCAATATTTCCATTTTTCTGATCAACAAGACAATGTCGGCCATAGCAGTGATTTTAAGAAACCCGGCATTGGGGAAAGTAAAAGGATTTTCTCCGGTTTGTCCCGGAACCTCAAGTGTAATAAATACCGGTAAATTGATTTCTTTTGCCATATTTTTAAGTAGCTTGATATGTTTAATCGTTTCGCTTTCACTCGCTTGCGTTAATTTTAAACTGTCGTTGAAAACTATCTTGATACGATGTTCCTGCTGCAATACCCTGCATTTTCCGGCTAAAACTTCCGGCATAAGTTTTTCATTGATCAGATGAAGATTCTTTTTTACACGTTTATGCCGCTCATAGTTCTCCACCCGCATCATTTTATTGATAACAATTTTTAAATGTTCGTCCTCGTTAATAACTGCAACCGGAATTTCAAAAGATACTATCCCAAAAAGTGTGTAAAGTGCATCTTAACTAAATTTGGAGTTGATAAAACTTTAAAATATTTAGCATATGAAAAGAATACACTTTACACAGGAGCAAGTTACGAAGATTTTAGAA
>CAJVWU010000036.1 GCA_913009755.1 uncultured Bacteroidia bacterium | reverse complement strand
CCTTTTTTCAATTCCTGGTTTAACAAGGCACTAACGGCCAATGATCTGTTGTTTTCCATTTTTTATCTTTGGTATGTTAAAATATTTTAGCAAAGATAATATTATTTTGTTAATGTTAGTGCCATTACCTGAAGGACGGGGCAAAATGCCTATTCAACCAAAACTTATGAATTAATCAGGTTAAAAGTCAGGCGTAAAAAATAAAGCCGAAAACCTGCATTTTGAAAATCCCTATTTTTGCCGGACATTAAAATTGAAATCATGAAACTCTACCCCATAGAAACCGGCAACCTGAAACTGGATGGCGGCGCCATGTTTGGTGTTGTGCCCAAAGTACTTTGGAATAAAGTCTATCCCGCCGATGAAAACAACCTGTGCAACTGGTCAATGCGCTGCCTGCTGGTGGTGGATGGCGACCGGAAAATATTAATTGACAACGGTATCGGGAACAAACAGGATGAAAAATGGCTGAAGCATTATTACCTCAACGGGGAGGCCACACTGGAATCATCCCTCGCAAAAGCAGGTTATAAACCTGAGGATATTACCGATGCCATATTAACCCACATGCATTTCGACCATTGCGGGGGGAGTGTGAAATGGAATGATGACAAAACGGGTTACGAACCGGCATTCCCAAATGCTGCTTACTGGACAAGCCGTCAGCAGTTTGACTGGGCAACAAACCCAAACCGCAGGGAAACAGCATCTTTTTTAAAGGAAAACATTCTTCCGATACAGGAAAGTGGTCAGTTGAACCTGATCGAAGAAGAGGGCGAACACATTCCAAACATTGACTTCAGATTGTATCATGGCCACACCGAAGGCCAGGTGATCCCGCACATCCGGATAAACGGGAAAACCGTTGTTTTCATGGCCGACCTCATGCCCTCATCCGCCCACATTCCCATGCCGTGGATCATGGCTTATGATACCCGTCCGCTGCAAACCCTGAAAGACAAGGAACGGTTTTACAAAGAAGCCCTTGAAAACGACTATATTTTATTTTTTGAACATGACCTTTACAACGAAGCAGCCACTTTGCACAATACCGAAAAAGGGGTGCGGGTGAAGGAAACCGGAAAGTTGGAAAAGTTTTTGTAACAAAGTCAACCCAACTTTTAACCGTTTTAGTATTTATTTCTTAAATCTTTACAGACATTTAATCATTAAAATTATTATTTTTGAAATAGGATCGTTGGAATTAAAACAGATCGGTTAAGTTAAAAACGAAGAAAGAGAGTTGATTTAAGTAATTAAATGATTTTATCATGGATAAAAACGAAATTAGATGGCAGCAAAGGTTTGAAACTTTCGAACCTTCACCAAAAGATACTATTCGCCTTGCACAACAAAGCGGTTATATTGACTATGCTTAGGAGTTGATTGACGGATTTGAATTAAGGAATGAACTCTCGCACGACTACAGTGGTGAAAAATTTCTAACATCAGAACAAAAATTCAGAACTGACATCTATCCGGCATTGGAAAAACTTTTCTTTTTTCTAAAACCTGAAACTGAAAAGAAAATATGAATCACGGACTGACAAACAGAGATATTCAAACTCTTCAGGATATTTTAAGCAGATATTCCAAAGTGAAAAAGGTATTTCTGTTTGGCAGCAGGGCAATTGGTAATTATCAAAAAGGCAGCGATATTGATATTGCCGTAATGAATGAAGGAGTATCGGATAAAATTATTTTACAGCAGGGATGCTGTTTCTGTTCTTCAAGAGAAAAAAGCACATTATAAAAAAAGAGGATAGGTTTGTGCTTTCGACAGTTGTTCCCGGTCCAGCCCGGTTTCAATGCCATGGCCGTCGCACCAGCTGATCAGGGTTTCAAGTGCCAGGTTACCTGCCAGTTCCTTGTCTGTCATGGGGCATCCACCCAGTCCGCCAATCACGGTGTCAAATCTTCGGATCCCGCAGCGGTAGGCGGCATCAATCTTATCTTTTCCCTTTCCCGGCAAAACATGGGCATGCAGGCCAAATTCTATTCCGGGAAAATCACCGATGATCTGGTTGCAAACATGATAAATAACCTCCGGTGCAATATCCCCTATTGTATCGGCCAAAGGTATTTTCCTGATACCTCTCGTCACCAGCGACTCTACCCAATGATAAACCAGTTCCGTATTCCATTCGTCACCATAAGGATCACCAAATGCCAAAGAAATAAAAACCACCAGTTCCTTACCTGATTTTACACACAGATTTTGTAAACTGTCAATGGTTTTTTCCGCTTCCGCTGTTGTTGTATTTAAATTTTTCCTGAGAAAAGTAGGCGAAGTGGAAAAAGGGTAAAAAATATCATCAACCCTGTCGAATTCAACGGCAAGTTTGCCGCCTTTGAGGTTGGCAACCAATACGGCAATTTTTGATTTGGTATTCGAATAATCAAGACCTTTCAGTATTTCAGCCGTATCGGCCATCTGCGGAATGGCCCGTGGTGAAACAAAACTTCCGGTTTCCACCGTATCAAATCCGCATTTTAACAAGAGATTGATGTATTCAATCTTTTTCCGGGTCGGGATAAAAGTATCTATCCCCTGCATCCCGTCACGCGGGGTTTCGATGATCTTTATTTGGCTTTTGTATTGCATCAATACCTATATAATTTTATTATTAAAAACGGACAAGGTAAGATTTTATTGAGAAAAATCGGAATATCTGGTATGTTTCCGTTTGTAATCTTCAGCCAACAATATCTGGTCAACTCAAAGGATAACAAATAAATCTGAACATTTTATCTTCTAACTCCTAACACTCCCGCTTAATCCCGGCCCCTTCCCGAAAGATTCTTAGATATCCGCCCCTGGTGAATGGTTTCCGAGCGGAGTCTTCTGCCAACAATTTTTTCAACCATCCGGCCTGTTTTTAATATGCGGTCAATGTCGAGGTTGGTTTCAATGCCCATTTCATCCATCATCACCACCATATCTTCGGTGGATACCAGGCCTACATTATGATAACTATTGTAATAATAGTCTCCTGTTCCCGAAACGGGAACGCCATCCACAAAGTTTGCGGGTTGCCCGCCAATGCCACCCATTGTTGATTCATAATTTGTCATCCCTGCCTGTAATGCAGCCAGGACATTGACCAGTCCCCAGCCACGGGTAGTATGAAAGTGAACAATGTGTTTGTGCGGGTTATCGAATTTGTCCATCAGCATTGAAAAATATTTGTAAACCCTGTCGGGTGATGCAGAACCGTCATGGTCGGCATGTTCCACATCGTTTGCTCCAATGTCAAACCAACGTTTTGTAAATTCAATGGCATCTTCCATTTTGGTGGGGCCTTCGATGGGGCAACCCCAGATGGTGCTGACGGTACCGTTTACTTTTAACCCGGCAGCCTGAGCTTTGGGTATCCACTCTTCCGCCATTTTCCAGTATTCCTTTAAGGTAAGGCCTGAATTCTTTTTCTGATGCGACCCGCTGGTGGACACCATTAATAAAATCCGGTCAGGCCCGTAACCATCTTTTTTTGCCTGAATGGCACGTTCGATAGCACGTTCGCGGATGGTTACCGCAGTGAGGCTTACGTCATCCAGTTTATCTTTCATGCGTTTGCTACCCCTGATCTTTTTAAACAATTCATCGGCATCTTTAAACTGGGGCATACCCTTCGGATTCCCGAAATTGGTAACCTCAATATGTTTAAAACCACAAAGGACAAGCTCTTCGGCCAGCCATAATTTGGCCGCTGTCGGAATAAATTTTTCTTCATGCTGAAAACCGTCACGAACGGTTATGTCCCCTATAACAACTTTTTTCGGATAATTCATATTTAACTGATTGATTCGACGATAAGACTATATTTAAAGAAGGCTAATTTATAAAATATATATTTACAATCAGCGTTTTCCTTTCGTTTTTAATTTAACAAATCCGATTTAAAAATTGAAAATAGTTGTTTTGCTAATTTGGAAAGGATTCATTTTTAATATTGGTTAAATTTTCCTAAACTTGCATAAAAATCAACTTAAAATAAATTTATAAACAGCTTACGATTTGTACACACTAAAAACCAGGATTGACACGGGTTCCGAAGAGTTTAAAAACAACAAAAAGGAATTTGAGATATTACTTAAACAATATCGCGAACGGATACAGATGACCACCCGGGGAGGGTCGGAACGGGCAGTTGCCCTTCATAAAAAAAGGGGTAAATTGCTTGCCCGCGAAAGGATCAACCTGCTGGTGGACACCAATACACCGTTTCTTGAATTTTCTCCTTTGGCCGTGTTAAACCAATACGACAATGCTTTTCCTTCAGCCGGAATTGTAACCGGTATTGGTGTCATCCACGGCCGCGAAACCGTGATTATTGCCAACGATGCCACCGTAAAAGGCGGAAGCTACATGCGCTATACCGTTAAAAAACATTTGCGGGCTCAGGAAATTGCCATGGAAAATCATTTACCCTGCGTGTATATGGTTGATTCGGGCGGAGCTTTCCTGCCTGAACAGGACACGGTTTTTCCTGACCGAAATCATTTCGGGCGTATTTTTTATAACCAGGCCCGTATGTCAGCCATGGGATTATCACAGATATCCATTGTGATGGGATCGTGTACGGCAGGAGGCGCTTACGTGCCGGCCATGAGTGATGAAACCATCATCGTAAAAGAACAGGGCACCATTTTTCTGGGTGGGCCACCACTGGTAAAAGCCGCTACGGGTGAAGTAGTTACGGCTGAAGAACTGGGTGGGGCTGACGTCCACACTTCCATTTCGGGTGTTGCCGACTATTTTGCGGAAAACGATTTGCATGCCATTCAGATTTGCCGGAATATTTTTGAGAACCTGGAATTGCGCGATAAGCAAACCCTCGAAACCATCTCCCCCGAAGAGCCTTTATACGACCCGGAAGAACTTTACGGCATTGCCCCCGTGGACCTCAGAAAAATGGTTGACCCCCGCGAGATCATCATGCGCATGGTGGACGGAAGCCGTTTCCAGGAATTCAAAGCGAGGTATGCCACTACCGTAATCACCGGTTTTGCTTATATAATGGGGTTTCCGGTTGGCATCATTGCCAACTATGGTGTGTTGTTCTCTGAATCCGCTTTAAAGGTCACTCATTTTATCGAATTGTGCACAACCCGGAAGATCCCGCTTATTTTCCTGCAAAACATTACGGGTTTCATTGTGGGGAAAGATTTTGAACGGAAAGGCATAGCCAAAGACGGTGCAAAAATGGTCCATGCGGTCGCCAATGCCAATGTGCCGAAATTCACGATAATTTTCGGTGGCTCATTCGGCGCCGGAAACTACGGCATGGCCGGAAGAGCTTACGACCCGAGGCTGTTGATGATGTGGCCCAATGCCAAGATCTCAGTAATGGGCGGTGAACAGGCTGCCACTGTCCTGACCACGGTAAAAGAAGACCAATACCGTTCCCGGGGCAAAGAACCCCCAATAGAAGAAATTGAGGAACTGCGGCAAAGGATACTGGCAAAATATGAAAAGGAAGGTTCGGCCTATTACAGCACTTCACGGCTTTGGGACGACGGCATTATTGACCCGGTAGATACCCGGAAAATCCTGGCTATGGGCATTGCCATGTCGCTAAATAAGAAATTTCCCGAACAAAAGTTTGGGGTGTTCAGGATGTAATGGGATGAATTATTAAAAACAGATAAAATAAATGCACTTTTGTAAAGTACCGCTTTACATAAAATACATGTTTTTGTAAAGTAACAATTTACAAATTGACAACTATTCATTAGAAGAAAGATATACGATGAATTGAAAAAACTCTTGAAATACAATGAATAAATCTTACACCACCATAATTGTTCAATCGAAAAAAGGGGTTTGTACTGTCATCCTAAACCGCCCGGAAGTTCATAATGCCATGAATGATCTGATGATTGCGGAACTCACAGCGACTTTCAAAGAAATTGGCAACATGGAAAATGTCAGGCTGGTGGTTTTGCGCGGAAACGGTAAATCGTTTTGTGCCGGTGCCGACCTCAATTACATGAAAAGCATTGCCGGCTACGGAGTTGAAGAAAATGTGAAAGACGCCAAAAAACTGGCCGGATTGTTTTCCGCCATTTACAGTTGTCCGCTTCCGACAGTGGCTCTGGTTCACGGTTCGGCATTCGGGGGGGCCAACGGACTGCTGGCTGCCTGCGACATGGTGATTGCCGGAGAGAACACAACTTTTGCTTTCAGCGAAGTGAAGCTGGGCATTGCCCCGGCCACCATCGCGCCTTTTGTCATCAAACGCATCGGTGAGTTTGGTGCCAAAGAGCTGATGATCACCGGAAAACGGTTCAAAGGCCCGGAAGCTGAAAAATGGCACCTCGTGAACCATGCAGTGAAAGAAAACCAAATGGAAGAAGAACTGCAAAAAGTGACCAGGCAAATTATGAGCAACGGCCCCGAAGCGGTAAAAGCCACCAAACAACTCATCGGGAAAGTGATGGACGAAAATAAAATGGACGAACTGATTGATTACACGGCCCGGCAGATTGCACAACTCAGGGCTTCCGGTGAAGGCCAGGAAGGCATGGCTGCTTTTTTGGAAAAAAGGAAAGCAAAATGGGTAAACTTATAAAATTACCAATTTGACGGGTTCGATAAACCGGTCACAAATTGTGGCCAAAAAAGATAAAAACTGATATTAATGAGCGGTGAAAATCAAATCATACCATTGAAAGATATTCAAAACCGCATATTTACTATTCGTGGCGTTCAGGTGATGATTGACAGGGATCTGGCGGAAATGTTTGGGGTAGAAACCCGAAGGTTAAATGAACAGGTGAAAAATGAAAATCAGCATTTACCCCTTCCCTAAAGGGAGCACTGATTTTCAGTCACTTCCCCTTTAGGGGATTAAGGGGTAAAAGTGGCTGAAATCAAAATCGTACCTTTTTTGACCGGACTCATAAATAGTATGGGCAAAGTAAAAAAAAAAACGAAAATAAATAAATGAAACTATTTACAGTAAATGAAGAAAGGAAATTTGTTCAATTTAAAGAGCAAGAATTCAAATTAGAAAACAAGGGCTAAAGGAATAAAGCCCGGCCCATAACGTTAAGTCCACATAATACTCAAAAAAAAAAACATGAGCATTTTCAATAAAATATTAATTGCCAACCGCGGGGAAATTGCCGTGCGGATCATCCGTTCAGCCAAAGAGCTGGGCATTCAGACGGTTGCCGTATATTCTGAAATTGACAACGATGCCCTTCATGTAAAAAAAGCCGGTGAAGCGTATTGCATCGGCAACCGTGAACTGGCCGACACCTACCTGAATATTGACAAGATCATTGCGGTTGCCCTGAAATCAGGATGTGATGCCATCCATCCCGGCTACGGTTTCCTGGCCGAAAATGCTTTGTTTGTGGAAGCCTGCGACAAAGCCGGCCTGGTGTTTATCGGCCCTCATGCACGGGCTTTAAAGCTGATGGGCAACAAAATAGAATCCCGGAAATTTGTTGAAAAACTCGGGGTACCGATGACCAAAGGGATTACCGGAACACCGGACAAATTACTGGAAAAAGCCGCTTCCGTCGGTTTCCCTGTTTTGGTAAAAGCAGCAGCCGGTGGCGGAGGAAAAGGCATGCGCATTGTCCGCGAAGCCGGTGAACTGGAAAACATACTGGAAACCACCTCGCGCGAAGCGAAAAACTATTTCGGCGACGGCACCATTTACATTGAAAAATACGTTGAAGAACCCCGGCATATTGAATTCCAGGTGTTGGGCGACAACCACGGAAATGTGATCCATCTGTTTGAAAGGGAATGTACTATTCAGCGGCGTTATCAAAAGATCATCGAAGAATCACCGTCTCCAACACTAACGCCTGAAATCAGGGAAAAAATGGGGGAAGCCGCCGTTAAAATTGCCAAAGAGGTTAAATACAACAGTGCCGGAACCGTTGAGTTTCTGGTTGATAATAATCTCAATTTCTATTTCCTTGAAATGAATACCCGCATCCAGGTTGAACATCCGGTAACGGAAATGATTACAGGCGTGGATCTTGTTAAAGAACAGATATTGATCGCGCAGGGTGATGAACTGAAGCTAAAACAGGAAGAACTTTCCCAAAACGGCCATGCCATTGAATGCCGTATCTATGCCGAAGACCCCGCCAATGATTTTATGCCTTCACCGGGTAAGATGACTTATTATCATGAACCTTCCGGAGAAAATATCCGGGTGGACAGCGGCATTGAAACAGCCACCGAAATTCAAAGCTTTTTCGACCCCATGATCGCCAAGCTGGTGGTTTGGGGCAAAGACCGTAAAATTGCCATCGAAAGGACTATCGCGGCTTTAAAAGAATTTACCATCCACGGCATCCGCACCAATATTCCTTATCTGACGGGCATTCTTCAGCATGCGGCTTTTGAAAATAATCATTTATCAACATGGTTTTGTGGTGAGCATACAACGGATATCATTGAAAACATCGAAAAAACAAAACAAGAAGCGGGAATAGAATATCCGGTATTTGCTTATGCGCTTCACAACCTTAACATGAACAGGGGAAAGAAAGAAATTAACGTGTGGAAAAAGATCGGTTTCTGGAGAAACATCATGGAAATCCCATTTCAAGCCGACGATAATACCTATGTGCTAAAAATTGAAAAAGCCAAAAACCGGGGATATGAAGTCGTTTTTCAAAATAAACTTTATAACTTGCACCTTGAAAATATCACTGAAAACAGCCTCCGGTTTACTGTTGACGACCGCACCTTTAAAGCGTACATATCAACTGACGACAAAGGCAACGGCTGGGTATCTTTGGAAGGGATGATATATCAGGTGGTTAGAAAAGATACATTAAACAACCTCAGCGAGTTTTCAGGTACCGGCGGTTCGGATGGCGAAAGCAATTTATTCGCCCCCATGCCGGGCAAGGTGATCAAGGTAAATGTAAAAGAAGGTGACCCGGTGAAACGCGGTACAATCTTACTGGTGGTGGAAGCCATGAAAATGGAAAACAACATCACGGCTGAATGTGAAGCAATCGTTGATAAAATTGCAGTAAAAGAAGGGGATATGGTGGATACCGACCTCCAGCTTGTTTATCTTGAAAAAACAGAACACGAACAATAAAATAATACAATTTAAAAAAGCGATAAAAAATGGATTTTGAATTAACCGAAGAACAACAACTGATAAAAGACACGGTGCGCGATTTTGCGGAACGTGAAATAAAACCTGTTGCCGGTGAACTGGATGAAAATGCTGAGTTTTCATATCCACTGACGAAAAGAATGGGTGAACTGGGATTGTTTGGGATGACCTTACCCGAAAAATATGGCGGGCAGGAGCTCGACACTTTATCCTATATCATTGCCGTTGAGGAAATTGCACGTATTGACGGATCGCAGGCTGCCACGCTGGCTGCCCACAACTCGCTGGGCATTAGCCCCTTATTTGAATATGGAAACGAAGAGCAGAAGATGAAATATCTGCCTCAACTGTGCACCGGTGAAGCACTCTGGAGTTTCGGCCTGACCGAACCCAGCGCCGGTTCCGATTCGCGGGGAAGCAAAACAACGGCAGTTTTGAAAAACGACGAATGGATAATCAACGGCTCCAAAATATTCATCACCAACGGGTCGGCTGACATCACCAAAGGATGTACCGTGCAGGCTGTTTCGGGTGAAAAGGGCGGAAAAAAAATATTTACAACCATCCTGGCGGAAACAGGAACGCCGGGATTTACACAAAAAACCATGCACGGCAAAATGATGTGGCGGGCATCAAACACTTCCGAACTTTATTTTGACGACTGCCGGGTACCTCAGGAAAACCTGCTTGGAAAAATAGGCGAAGGCTCACACATTATGTTGCAGACCCTTGATGGCGGACGCCTTTCCATTGCTGCCATGGGACTGGGAAATGCACAAGGCGCTTACGAAATGGCACTGGCATACGCCAAAGAACGTAAACAGTTTGGAAAACCCATTTCAAAATTCCAGATCAACGCTTTCAAACTGGCAGATATGGCACTGAAAATAGAACTTGCCCGCAATTTATTGTACAAAGCCTGCTGGCTGAAAGATAACGGAAAACCTTACGGTAAAGAAGCGGCCATGTCCAAGCTATACTGTTCGGAAATCGCCAAAGAAGTGTCTGACGAAGCTGTGCAGATCCATGGTGGGTACGGCCTGATGAAAGATTATGATGTGGAACGTTTCTACCGTGATCAGCGTTTGCTGCAAATCGGTGAGGGAACATCCGAAATACAGCGGATAGTCATTTCAAGGTTGATCGGGTGTTAATTTGTTTCCGGATTAAAAATCCGGAAGCACGCAATTTGCTAAAGAAAAAATAAAAAGCTTATGAATAAGGTAGTGAAAAATGCAAAAGAAGCGATAAAAGACATGCGTGACGGGCAGACTTTTATGCTTGGCGGATTTGGTTTATGTGGTATTCCCGAAAACACCATTCATGCCCTTGTTGATTCCGGACTGACCAACTTAACCTGTATTTCGAACAATGCCGGGGTGGATGATTTCGGATTGGGGCTGCTGTTGAAGAAACATCAGATCAAAAAAATGATTTCATCGTATGTGGGTGAAAACAAGGAATTTGAGCGCCAGCTATTGTCTGGCGAACTGGAGGTGGACCTGATCCCCCAGGGCACACTGGCCGAACGGATCAGGGCCGGTGGAGCAGGCATCCCTGCGTTTTATGTACCTGCCGGTTATGGAACCGAAGTAGGGGAAGGTAAGGAGTCCAGGGAATTTAACGGGAAAATGCACCTGCTCGAATACGGACTTATCGCCGACTTTGCCATTGTAAAAGCCTGGAAAGGTGATACCATGGGCAACCTGATTTACAGGGAAACCGCCAACAACTTCAATCAACCCATGGCGATGGCCGGTAAAATTACCATTGCCGAAGTCGAAATATTAGTTCCGGCCGGTGAACTGAACCCCAATGAAATTCATACACCCGGGATTTTTGTTCAACGCATATTCCTGGGAGTGGATTACGAAAAGCGAATTGAATTTGAAACCGTGCGTGAGTCGTAATGTTGCTTAAGGACAAATTAGTTTAATCAATCTAAAAAAAGAAAAAATGAGTCTCGATAAAAACGGAATAGCAAAAAGAATAGCGCAGGAACTGAAAGACGGGTATTATGTAAACCTTGGCATCGGCATCCCTACTTTGGTTGCCAATTATGTACCTAATAATATTGAGGTTATTTTGCAGTCGGAGAACGGGTTACTGGGCATAGGGCCTTTTCCCGAAAAGGGGAAAGCCGACCCCGACCTGATCAATGCAGGAAAACAAACGGTAACCACCATACCGGGTTCCGCCTTTTTCGACTCTTCGCTTAGCTTTGCCATGATTCGCGGCGGCCACATTGACCTTACTGTATTGGGCGCATTCGAAGTTACCGACAAAGGGGACATCTCCTCATGGAAAATTCCCGGTAAAATGGTGAAAGGAATGGGTGGGGCCATGGATTTGGTGGCTGCGGCAAAAAATATTATTGTTGCCACAACCCATACCGACAGGCATGGAAAGCCAAAACTGAAAACAAAATGCGATCTGCCTTTAACGGGCATAAAATGCGTGAAAAAGATTGTGAGCGACCTCGCTGTATTAGACGTAACTGATAAAGGCTTTAAACTGATCGAAAGAGCACCGGGAGTGAGCGTGGAAGAAATCCTCGAAAAAACCGGGGCACCGGTCATTGTGGAAGGTGATATTCCGGAAATGAAACTGTAGAGGCTTAAATATGGAATGGTGGAAGAATGGATGGGTGAAACGCCCATGATTATTGATAATAAACACATACCGGTGTGCCGAAGCACTACAGTGCGTAGGCAAAAGTCCAGTGAAACCCGACAATGTCGAGTGCATAGCACATTTCGCAGGGCAAGAGAATGATTATAATCCCGCAAGCGCGGGATTCAATAACAATAGCCACGGGTTTTAACCCGTGGTATAAAAAGAGGTTGAACCGTTTTGGCGGGATTTTTGGGGCGTTAGCAACCAAAAATCGTGACAAAACAAAAATACAGTAATTTAACATATTACATAATTGCAATCACATGAAATGGGTAATAAAGGTACGAGGAAAATAGAGGAAATATGGGGAGAAGCAATCGAACAATCGAACAATAAAGCAATCGAATTTGAAATAAATTATTAACCCTTAAAAAAAATTTATTATGGATGATTATGGATTTAGTTTTACAGGTATTATTATTATGCTGGCCATTGCAATATTTTTAATTGTTGCCGAATGGAAAATTTATGAAAAAGCAGGAAAACCGGGATGGGCAGTACTGATTCCCATTTACAATGTGATTGTACTTTTGGAAATCATTGGAAAACCGTGGTGGTGGCTGCTGTTGTTGCTCATCCCGATAGTAAACATTATTTTTGGTATCTGGATGTTCAACCTGTTATCAAAAAGTTTTGGTTACAGCGAAGGGTTTACGGTCGGGTTGGTCTTGTTACCGATCATTTTTTACCCTATTCTCGGATTCGGCAGTGCTGCTTACAAGGGGCCGGCCGGAAGTTAAAATATCCCGGGAGAGAGTCCCGTATTTGTTATCATTTTATAATCTTTAAAACGATCATTACCCATGAGATTATTCTTACTTTTCAGTATTGGGTTCTTTCTTCCTTTGCTTGTTTTTGCCCAGGAAAATTGTACCTCTTTCCTTCCCGGACAGGGAACAAAACTTACGTATTTCAATTACGACAAAAAAGGAAAAAAAACCTCAACCACAACCAATGAAATTGTATCGGTAAAAACAAAAGGTGACACAATCTATTTCAAAGTACATCAACTTATTACGACAGGAAAAAAGAAAGACGACATGGAAAATGACCTGTTGTTTAAATGTTCCGGAAACAATTTTATCATTGACATGAACTCCATCCTGAACAGTGAGCAAAGGAAAGCTTATGAGGATGCCACGCTCAGTGTTAAATCAAAAGATATGTTTATTCCGGGCGATCTGAAACCGGGTATGGAACTCAATGACGGCTCCATTACCATTACGGCTTTTCTTAACCCGATGACAACCACCATTACGGCAAGGGTGTTTTACCGCGAAGTGGTGGACAAGGAAGACATCACAACCCCTGCCGGCACATTTTCAGCCTGGAAAATCACCGGCAATGTGGAAAGCAAGTTTGCTTTTATGCGCATTGCCTACCGGACGGTTGAGTGGTATGTAAAAAATATAGGGGTTGTCCGCTCGGAATCTTATGACCGGAAGGGGAAAATGATCGGGCACACCGAACTTCAGAGTATTAAATAAGCGGTAATTCGTAATCAAAAGTGAGGAAGATTTTGATGGTTTTCATTTTATTGCATTAAAGCATGTTCTTTTTCTGATGCGATCACCTTACTCTCACCTGCTTTCAAATCAAACCAGAAAACAATCTCCCGGTCAACTATTTTCTGTTCAGGTTTCAAGCCATCCCCTCCGACTGAGTCAGCCTGGAGAACAAATGATAAACCGTTAATTTTTTTGTTTCCCATATTGGTCACTTTTACACTTCCATCGGGCAGTATGTCATATTTTACATTTTCAACAGCCAGACGATAGTCCAGAAAATCTTTAATGGTAGTCACATTCAGTAACCCTGCCTTTTTTAAGGCGAACATTCTTTTAAGGGTATTGTTAAAACCCGGTGCTGCAATGATGGTACTGTCAGGGCCATATTCCCAAAACCCTTTTGCCGGGTTAACCCGTGGCGGATAGCAATGGTTGATCTTAACACCCCTTTCCGCAATAAACTCATTCAAAACCTGGTCGTTAAAGTAATAATTCCAGTCGCTTTCACGGGGGGCATAAAAAACACCTTTTGTAGGCCAGTGAACAATATCGCCGGTCCGGGTAGGATGTTTCCAGAAATCGGGGTTGGGCAAAAAATCACCAAATCCGGCATAGGGTTTTCCCGTAAAATCAAAAAAAGCCCACTTCCCAAAAGTTGAATAATCTTCATAATAAGGATTATAAAAATAGCGGACCCCGTATTTTTTCCAAAGCTTCAGCATATAATTCCCCGATTTTCTGACCGTTCCGTCACAAACCAGGTCTTCGCGGTTGTTTTCCAGGTGGTTGTTGTAACCGTGGTCAATCCATGTGGGTGAGCCAAAGTGATCACGCATAAAACGGAGGGCCGTTTTCATCCTTTTGTGGGTTGAGGTATAATTTTCAGGCGTGTGCAGGCAAATTTCATCCCCCTGTTTGTGCAATTGTTCAAGCAAGCTGTAAAAGGAAGAATCGGTCATGATGGAACATTCCAGACTGTTGATAAGGCCGTCCGAATCTTTCGTATTGGTTACCCCGTCAGGATTATCGTAAAAAACACTTTTGGTCACCGGAATATGATATTTCACAAAACCACCGGAGGCATTGTTGGCATTCACGATGTTTTCGGAGCCGAAATAAACCGCCCGGTTTGTCCTGATATCCGTAAAATCGGCATGCCCGGTCCAGATGTAGGTGGCCAGGTAACCCTCTGGGTTTTTCATAAAACGGGGCAGCGGGCCGACAGGTATCCCGACATAAACCGTAAACGAGAACTGCCTTTTTGCCCCTTTTTTGTAAGTGCTTTCCGACCAGTCCGCTTTTTCGTCAGTCGTGTCATTGTTCAGGGGAAAATGGAGAAAAGGATGGTCTTTTTCATAATCCAGATTGACCCAAAGTTGTTTTTTATCCGTTTTGAGCTGCAGCGAAGAAACGTCGGGGGCGTGATAAACCAGCCATGTGTTGTCATGATTACCAAATTTCACCCCTTCTTTGTCGAGCCAGTATTCAGGCTGAAAATTGCCGGTATCTGACTTCCGGTTTGAACGATACACTGTGGTTACGCTCTCATTGCTTTCCAGAACAACCGATTCGCGGATGATTTCCTGATCTGTTGCATACTTTTCATTAATCAAAAAACGGATACCGGGAAGATCAGTGTTGCATTGCAGGATCAGTGTCACTTTTGATGTTTTCTGTTTTGCTTCAAAACGGATGTCGGCCCCATGGCTTCTTTTTTTCACCGAAACAAGTTCCATATCTGACACAGCCGTTAAAGTATCCCCGCCTGTTTCCCTTTCGCTGTATAAACTGAGGGAATTGACAATCCTTTTTTCGTAAGTATTTAATATGGAAACCCTGCCCTTTGCAGGGATATATTCAATCTGATAAAAATTATTGGTAAACAGAATGTTGCCTTTTTCCAGAGTATCATAAATCCGCTCCGGATTTAATTCGGGCACATACGTGGGATTGGGGAAAGGGGAAAATTCAAATTTCAGGTCATCAATGGCAATGGTGTCATTCTTTGCCCGGTTCCACAGATAGGCTTTAAAAATGGCAGTAGCCGTAACATTGGCAGGGATGAGCAACGAATCGGAAAACCGGGCCCACTGATTTTTCTCCTTCAATATTTTTGAAAGGTCTATTCCCTTCCAGAACCAGGATTTCCCTTTCGCATCCAGACTGATCACAAAGGTTGCCTGTCCCGGACCACCCCTGTTTTCTACCCAGCCTTCAATTTTTACAACTGTATTTTTGTTTTTTACCTCATCGGGAAACGGCATTTCAATCCCAAGACCATAAGGGATTTCACCGTCGTTCAGCGAAAAATGATTTCCTGACCGGGCATTGCCGCTATCGGAAATCTGAACATTGATCCAGGGGGCGGAATATGTGGAATCTTCCAGGTCGTTATAAAAGGTTTGCGCCGGGGCAACATTTATGATAAATAAAAACAGGAGCAGAAAAAGGGGATAAACGATGAGAATATTACAGTTTGACATCTGTTAAATTTTAATGGTTTAAAAGTAAAGAAATATCTGTTTACACATAAAAAGAAGTTAAAAAACTCAAAAACTTGTCCTCGTTTGCAACGAGGACATATTTATGTCAGCATTTTTAATGCGGCTTTTCAGTTGCATCAAATAAGGCAGGCAATGTGCATTGCAAATGCATGAATAGAGCCGTCCTCGTTGCAAACGAGTAAAGCATCCTCGTTGCAAACGAGTAAAGCATCCTCGTTGCAAACGAGGACGAGATGTGAGATGTGATGTGAAGTACAAACTGAAACTTGTCCTCGTTTGCAACGAGGACATATTTATGTCAGCATTTTTAATGCGGCTTTTCATTTGCATCAAATAAGGCAGGCAATGTGCATTGCAAATGCATGAACAGAGCCGTCCTCGTTGCAAACGAGTAAAGCATCCTCGTTGCAAACGAGGACGAGATGTGATGTGAAGTACAAACTGAAACTTGTCCTCGTTTGCAACGAGGACATATTTATGTCAGCATTTTTAATGCGGTTTTTCAGTTGCATCAGACAAGGCAGGCAGTGTGCATTGCAAATGCATGAACAGAGCCGTCCTCGTTGCAAACGAATAAAGCATCCTCGTTGCAAACGAGTAAAGCATCCTCGTTGCAAACGAGGACGAGGTATTACTTCAATAATTCAATTTCAACTAATCCTTTATCGCCATAATAATCAATTGCCGAACTAAAAATATAGTGATAGGGTTCATCTACCAGCATAGCTTTAACAGGATTATTATGTATGTAATCAAGTTTTTGATCAATCATTTCGGGCCAAAAAGGATCAAGAAAAATGGCATGATTGTCATCTTTCCAAAATTTATATTTTGAGATTCGTTTTAATCTCTTACCGGCAAATTCAAACTTTTTGAGCATCCAGATTTTTCTGCTTTCATTTTCATTTTCAATCAGCGAAATGATTTTTTTAGCAATGAATTTTTTAAAGTCACGAATAATCGGCGATAACTGAAACCCTTCCTTTGCCTGCCATATAACATGTACATGATTGCTCATAATAACCCATGCATAAATAATAAGCCCTTTTTCCTGAACACAATAATTCAATGAGTCAACAATCTCCAGTTTATATTTCTTTCTGGTAAAAACGTCCACCCAGTCAATAACGGTGAAGGTTAAAAAGTACATTGCACCTTGGTCACTTATAAAATATCGATCCCCTGACATAAAACAAATATATGAAATTTATCTCAAAACTTGTCCTCGTTTGCAACGAGGACATATTTATGTCAGCATTTTTAATGCGGCTTTTCTTCAAATATGACAGGCTGTGTGCATTGCAAATGCGTGAATAGAGCCGTCCTCGTTGCAAACGAGTAAAGCATCCTCGTTGCAAACGAGGACGAGATGTGATGTGAAGTACAAACTGAAACTTGTCCTCGTTTGCAACGAGGACGAGATGTGGTCATTTAATCATAAATCGTGATGTTCTGCGCTGCAAGCTTTTCCATTTTTGCAAAAAGTTCTTTTGGTTTGATGGTGAAAAAATGCACGCCTCTTACGCTAAACGGCTCGTAAACAGAAGTATCCATAAATTTATCCATGTATTTCACAATATCCCTGTTCCGGATTTCTTTTGAAGGAATCAAAGTATTGTAATACTGTGTTTTACCATCACCGTCAATTACCTTTAGCTTCCTCACTTCAGGTTCTAAAGTTTTTACAGGAAATTTATCTTTCATGATGTCTTCAACCACATGAACAAATGAAAGGCTTACCACTCTTTCCCCCAATCCGATGATCCTCGATTCATAATCCATCATTTTGTAAAGCGGACTTTTAACGCCATTGGGGTAAATATCGAGATGATGTTCCGAAGTAAGGGTTTTGGCCAGTTTCCCGATTGCCACAACAGATGCTGTCGGGTGCAGGCTGCGGATTGCAGAAGGGTAACGCCTTGCCAGTTCCGGCAACAGGCCCATCGCAGTGGGTGATTTTTTTACGTTGAATGCGGCATTTTTATCTTTTAAAAAATCGGCGGCCCGGCCTTTGTAATGCCAGCAGGGAAAAAGCAACGTTCCTTCATCGCCAACTGTTTCCAGCAAAATTTCAAGCAACCGGAAAGGTGAAAAATCAAGGTTCAGCTTGTCAATCGAACTGTGAATAAACACCGTCATCCCTTTTTTTATTCCTGCTTTTTCGGTAAGGATAGCCTGAAATTCTTCTTCTGAAAATTTCGGATACCTGAAATGCTGGTATTTCCGATATAGATTGCGCAAAAATACAAAAGCACTCTGGGGCAACACTTTGTATAATTGGTCTGAAATACTCATTCAAAAAAGTTTTTTATTTTTACCGAACTCTTCCCGGATAAGCTGAAAAAGAACTGTTGCGGTTGATTTATTGCTATAATTTTTTTCTTTCAAAGATATCACGAAATGTTACAAACTCAAGCCTGTTGCCATACTTTTCCCTGGCATTCTGTACAAACGAGGCCAGCAAATACAGGTGATATTCACCCATTGACTTGGGATGGCCTATCAGGCTGAACAGCACCTCCTTTTCTTTACCGTATTTATTGATGTTATAATCCAGTATTTTCATCATATAACCGGGGGAATACGTATGGTTATCAACCGTTAGCATACGGCTTGAAAAAAGCTGTTTAAGTTTATCCTTTCTGTTGATGTTGCTGGCAGTATGAACAATTTTGCCACGATTTTCGACCGCCCGGTAACTGTACTTCCCAAGCTTTAAAGCCGTTGGCATTTCAAAAATGCCTTTGGGTTTTCCTGCTATGGGGATTTCCAGGATGCCCTTTTCCTCTTTCCCCTCTTTTGACAAATCTCCATTAAGGGGTAAATACCAGTTTGCTTTATCAGGAATATTCCGGTAATCAACCAGTGAAGTGTCTGATTTATAATAATAGCCGCGGCAAATGGAACTGTCGAACCGGATGCCGTGTTTGAACAGGCTGTTTAAGATGGTACTTGTTTCAGGCCATAAATTATAACCGCCGGCCCGAAAGGCAATACACTGATAATTACTTTGTGCTTTTTCACAGATGGCTTTTAGTTCTTGTATGCCGGTACTAATCATTCCTTCAATATTGTCAGGAGGATTATTATCTGCAAAATCGGAAAGTGAAAATTTCCCGGAAGGGATGAGTTTACCTTCTGCATAGTTTGAATCCAGCCAATGGGGATGCAGGTGCAACTGTACATCGTGACCGGACTGCAAAACTTTTTCAAGCTGTTTTTTGAAGGGTTCCGTATAATTGTGTTCTTCCCATTCCCTGAATTTGATGTAACTTAAAATATCGGCAAAGAAAACCAGTGGAACTTTAAGTTCATTGGCCTTTTCCAGTAGCTTTTCGGTGGGTTCGAATAAGCTGTGGCTGTATGATTGTGCAATGCCACCTAAGGGGAGTTCGTAATCGAAAGTAAGGAAAATTTTAATCCTTTTCATTTTTATCTTATTTCAATAATTTCGATTAATCCGATATGCGGATTAAACAGGAATGCAACTTTACTCAAGCCGAATAATTTTGCCGGTTTTATGGACTCGATCAATGTATATTTTTGTTTTCTAAGACGAACAATTTCCTTTTCAATATCATCAGTTTCAAAACAAAAATGATAGGGAGCGCTTCCGCCTCTTTCAATAAAAGAGTATAATGGAGATTCTTTTCCTGTCGGAGCGACCAATTCGACAATAAGGTCGTTGTTTTTCATCAATTGCAAAGAAACTTTTCTGTTCAAGTCTTTCAAAGTATCTCCGCTTTTTTCAAACCCCAGGACCTCAAACAATCCAATTCCTTTTTGAATATCTCTAACTGCATATCCAATATGGTGAATTTTCATTTTGAAGCCAATTTTGAGTTGATTATATTTACGATGCTCTTAAAATCTGTCATTGCGCTTATCTCTTCCGGTTCGATGGTAATATCAAATTCGTCTTCAAATGCAGAAATTAAACTAATGTGTTTAAGGGAATCCCACTGTTGAAATTCATTCTGTTTAAGATGGTCGGTAATTAATTTTTCATCAACATCAAAAATGCCGGCCATTATTGTTTTAATTTTTGAAGTTGTCATAATTACAAATTCAATTCAAAATAAGTTTTTTGTCAAGAAAGTCGACTAAAGTAATCAGAATATATCTGGTTACAAAATTAGACAATTTTAGTCAGCAAAGAACTAAGGTAGTTGGATTTTCAATAGCTAACTAAACGCCAATCTATTATATTGAGGAAACCATTTTATAAAAAAATCATGTACAAGTCAAATAACAGGAATGAAAAAAATTGAATTTTCTTTTTTTATCAAATTTTTAATTAAATTTGTAAACAAATAAGTTTAACCAAGGATTATCAAAAAAGTTACCTCTGCAGTTTAAATTCTTAAATATTAATTTAAAAACAAAAAAATGAAAAAATCAATTATTCTTAGTGCATTTCTTATTGCATTGGCTTTAACAGTTAAAGCACAATATTGAAGTCCATATAATGATGGCATTTATCACATCGGCCATGTTAGTGTGAATGTAGAAACGCCAAATACCCCGATGGAATTTACTGTTAAAGGCCAACAAATTATTTATGGTCAGGAATCAAGCTTATTGTTCGGTGGAGATGAAAATACAACTGAAGGCTGGGGCGAATATGGCATTGAATACAATGTGAGCAAAGGCGGTTTAAATTTTTGGAAACCTTGGGGAAGTAATGGTTATAAAAACTTTATACTCTTCCTTAAAGACGATGGAAAAGTTGGCATTGGCACTGAAACTCCTGATTATAAACTGACCGTAGCCGGGGGTATCCATGCCCGTGAAATAAAAGTGACGGAAACAGCAGGAGCAGATTTTGTTTTTGCTAATGACTACAAATTAAAACCCTTAGTTGAGGTTGAAAAGTATGTTAATGAAAACAAGCACTTACCTGATATACCTTCTGCCAGGCAAATGGAAGATGAAGGCATCAACCTTGGCGAGCTTCAGATAAAATTGCTTCAAAAAGTTGAAGAACTTACTCTTTATATAATTGAACAGGAAAAAGAGATTGAAAGACTAAAAAGTAAAATAAAATGAAAAACCCAAAATTTTTTATTAAGTTAATATGTACTTTAACCCTAATCATTTTTCCATTTTTTATAATAAAAGCCCAAGAGATAACTGTTAACGATTCATTAGATAACAAAAGCTACAATAATATGATTGGCTGGGATCTTTTTTCTGTTAATTATAGTTATTCTTTTTTTAATAAGCAAAGATGGAGTGGTGGAATAACTACAGGTATTGGATTGGGATATAGCATAGGTATCATTAGACCATACCTAAAGGTCACTTGTGCAGATTGTGACGATTGGAGCAGAAGGAGAATGGGTCCGGTAATTATTGAGATTGCACGAATAGGGCCGTTTATAAGATACAACTATTTTAAAAGTAACTATCTGGAATTAAACCCTTATTTTTCTTCTTTCCTCATTACAGGATACTCAGATGCCTTTCTCCCAAAACCTGATTTAGCTGTGGGAGCAGAATTATCTGTTTTCTTTGGCTCCGACAGATTAAAATTTGGAGCCGGTTTACGGTTATCTACATTTTTTTATCACTACTCTTCGAATGATCCTGCAAATGATATTGTAACAGGATTATTTATACGACCTCTAATTATTCATTATCATTTTTAAAAAAAGAGCCAGGTTAAAAATAAATCTATTATTATTAATTTTAATATCAAGTATTTGCCTGCAAGCACAATTTGTAAACCCTGGCGGGCCAGGTGCTATCCCCGGCGTAAAAAAAATTATATATGGTCCTCCTCTATATGGTCCTCCTTATTTTGATGGACATAACTCAAATCCACTTACATTCCCCATTGCAGCGAGGTTCAATTATCCTAATCGGAGATTTAATTTTCGCGTACATAGGTATGCTAATTGTTCTTACACTGAGGATGAGTTAGAAAGCACCAATGGCTGGAATAAAATTGGGAGGATTTCATTCATAAGAAATTCCAATGCAAATATATTTAAAATGCACCTCGGGTGGATATTTAGGGATGACCCTAATACAATAGAATTTTCGTTGTTTTATCACAATAATGAACATAAGAGTAGCGGGTATATTGCTCATAAAATTGATGAAAGACATTTCCCGGATGTTAACGCTAATGTTGATATGTATCTTGGGGAAAGAGTAATTGGCATGATCATAAACAATGAATATGATCCAAATTATGATGTAAAATGTCTTGGTATTAGAGAGGATAATACCGCTTTAGCACAATCACAAGATTCTTATGTTGCAAGAACATTTTATTTTGGAGGTGATTCAAGGGTCCCCCATAAGATGGAGATGCGATTTCATGATTTATTCTTCGATGAAAATGATTATCAAAAAAAATTTAACAGTTGTGATATTATGACATGGAACCTTACTGAATTTAATAATGGTGATAACTTTAACTATACAGCAAGTAAAGAAATATATGGTTCTGTTGCTGATAGGCATACTGTTCAATATGGTCCTGATAATCCCAATAAAGAGTATCAAAAATGTATCATACATAGTGGTGCAGATATTTCATTTACTGCCGGAAATAAAGTTGAATTGTATCCAGGATTTCATGCAGAACTAGGATCAACTTTTAGTGCTGAAATAGGTGAAGCCCCGGAAATTACAATTGTAGTGCCGAATCAATTTAGTGAAGAAATTGTATATAACGTTCAAAATGTAAGTCTTTTTGAAGTATTGATTTATTTAGATTCTTCACGCGATAGTCTCGTTTATTCTACTCAAAATTATGCTGAAAATGGGTATGCGATGGCAACAATTAATAGCGAATTACCAGTTAAAAATTATTACGTTGTATCAACTTTTTATAGTGGCCTGGGTAGCCATAAAACAGTCAATCACGAAGCATTCAATAATGGTTTAGGTTTAAAAAACAAAAGGGTGACCTCTTCTGATGATAGAGATCAATATTTATTTAGTATTTTTCCTAATCCATCAACAGGAAAATTTGAAGTTAGTTTTGCTGAAGGTATAAATTATAAAAAGTATGAGATAATAAGTATAAATGGTCAAGTAATTTTGAGTGATAAATTAAACAACAAGAAAAAGTTATCAATCAATTTAAGTGACCAACCAAAAGGTATTTATTTTTTGAAACTCTTTGATATTGACCATGTTGATGTGCGTAAACTGTTAATCAACTAAAAAATTAATATTCACTTTCTGGCACAAATTTCCCCTCTTCGTGCGAGTCTTCCCGCTTGGCTTGTGCGTAAGAGAGACTCTTGTGCGATGCAGAACATTTTGATATTCATACATATATTACCGATCTTGATAATTAATAATACCTGTATTTTTGAAAGATGAGAAGTAAATATAAATTCCATAGTATTAAGAAACGAAAAGTGTTTAGCTCTGACACAAGTCAGCAACGCACAGGGCCGATGCACAAGACTTGCCAGGTGGGGGGGGGGATTATTTTTATGATCAGGGTTATAAACCTCATGCTTTGATACGTATTGACAATCCTGTAAATGAGAGGTTATTCACCGTACAAAATATAAGTTATACGAGTTTTAATAAAGTGGAACGGATATTACATCCCCGACCAAACAGGCTTTTAGAATTTATTTACGGACCCGATTTTGCAAGAAAGAAATTGATGCCCTGAAAGCAGAACTTGACCAATAAAGCCCAACAACTGCAATCAATTAATAACTTTATGATTTAAAGCATGTCACTTAAAATAATAATGAAAATACAATACAAAATACTTATCATCGTATTGGCACTTATTATTGTGAATAAAACAATTGTTGCCAGTGAACCTGACAAAAAGGTTATAGAACAAGTCGCAGTTAATTTTTTTGAGAACTTAATCCGTCTTGATAAAAGCAATAAATCTTTGAAAGTTCTAGATATTATAGAGCATAAGATGAATAACATAACCTGCTATTACACTGTAAACTTTGTAGATGATGGCTATGTTAATGTATCTGCAACTTATGCTGCTAAGCCTATTATATCATATTCTTTAAATGGTAAAACTCTTTCTGATACGGAACTACCACCAGCATATATTGAATGGATGGATAATTATAAAAATGAGCTTTATGATGCGATAATATATAAAGTTGATGATAAAACAACTATTGATAACTGGAATGAAATACTCAATAATACATTTATATCACGCTTGACCATTGTTAATCCACTTACTACTTCAGTATGGGGACAAAGTGTTACAAATGATGGGGAATGCCCAGGATTTAATGCTCTTGCGCCTGCACATGCAGGATGTGATTGTGATCATTGTTCATCAGGTTGTGTGGCCATTGCTATGGCACAGATTCTTTATTATTGGAAACATCCTTTAAATGTTGGTTTTTATACTTTTTATGATTGGTGCAATATGAATGACGCATTAATCTCGTTGAATAACCAAAACTTTAATAATGAACTTGATGCTATTTCCAACCTTGTATATGACTGCGCAGAGTCTGTTGACATGGATTTTTGTCTTAAAGAATGTGAATCAGGAGCATATCTAAAAGATGTTGTAAATCCTTTCAAAGATTCTTCGGTCTGGTCGTTTAAACTTTTAGATTATTCAGAGCCTGACAATAATTGTGAAAATAAAGTTGAAGCAAAATCATACCGGTTTTATATTGAAAAGGAATATATCAAATCTTTGTACAAAGATGTTTCCAATCGGTTTGGTGGGTAGTATCAAGACTTGTTATAAGATATAAATCTTAATTTATTTGACCCATTCGCTAAATTAAAGAGTTTGTATTTATCAACCTATATTTTGATAAGTCGGGGTTTTTATTTTTGCGAGTGGGTTTACCAATAACCCTTAAAAAAGTGTTGGTAATCTTGGACTAAGTTAGTTTGTTCCTCAAATGATTTTATAAGAATCGTTGATCTTTTGTTTTTCAGTAAGCTTAAATACATAATATTTTATTCCTGTTTTACTTTTAGAAATCAAACTAAAACCATTTTTCTCAGCGAATAACTCTACCTGCCCATTCTTTAATGTTGGTATCAAAACAGCGTTAACTTCATTTATCCCATTATCAAGCAAACGGTTCAAGACAGTTTTTAAAAATACCTCTTCAATCCCGTATCCCAAAATGCGGCAGCTTAACAGGAAACTGTCAATTTCAGCTTTTTCCCCTTCTTGTTTCACAATGGCAAGTGCAGTGATTCCATGGTCGCCGAATTTGTCTTTCACCGAGGCATACCAAATCCGGTAACCTTTTTGCAGCCTGTTTTTGATATCCGATTCGGAATAGCGTTTTGTGGTCAGGTTAAACTGGTTGGTTTTTTGGGTCATCTGGGCGATGCGGGGTATGTTTATTTCTTCTGCCTCTCTGATTTCCAGCGTAATGCCCAACTCCTTTATGAAATCTTCTTTCGATTTGTATTTCGCCTGCTCCTTTTTTCGTAAGGTATTTTTTGCATACAGTTCCGTTTTTTGTCTGTCCTCTTGGGTCAGGCTGTAAATCTGGAAGTAATCGTGATAAAGGGTGTTCAGAAAGTCGCGGAATAAATAGGGCTTTTCCGGAAAGTCAGGGGTCGTTATTTCCGGGATCATTTTGCTGACCATCTCACGTTCGGCAGGATTATCATCTAAAAAAACCATACTGTCCAACCCGATATTCAACTCCTGCGCAATTTTCATGATGTTGTCCGGCTTATCGTCCCAGTTAATCTTTATACAAGAAAAGTCTTCCCTTTTTAATTTCATTTCTTTCCTCCGCCGGAAGACTTCCTGCACATCACCCTCATTGTTTTTGCTGCAAATGGTTAGAATCACACCGGTTTTTTTCATCCCGATGATAAAACTTTGCAGGTCCGAATAACAGTTTCCGGGATAAGTATTCCCGATTTGTATTCCTTCCACACCATCCTCACCTAAAATGCCGCCCCACAGTGTATTGTCAAGGTCGAGTACCAGGCACTTTTTGCGAACAGCATTCAGGGCATCAATTTTCTTTAAAAACCATTGTTGAAATGCTGAACTCAGCTTGGGGTTTATCGAAACAAGCGACAGGTAATAATGCCGCCAGTCAATTAATTCCGACCTGGAATACCTGGATACAAAATTCTCAAAACGGAGGACCTTTAAATTCTTGTGTTCTTTTGCCAACTGATAAAGGTGGTCGTTGTACCGGAAAATCTCTTTTTGCAAAGCAGCATTTTCTTCGTAGAAATTAAAAGGAAACAGGTCTTCAAGTGTAAAACAAATTAACTGAACCTCCTTCGGTATTTTTTCAACAATAAAATCAACTTTGGATTTGATAAAACTTACTTCATCTGTTAATAAATTTTTATCAGAGATAAACGGCAACAGGTAAAACCATACGTAATATTCACATCCTTCGGGGAATTCAATGTCGTTGTAACCACTGAAAGAACAGTCCTGTATATCATTAAACAAGGGCTCAACAGTTGTGTTTCGAAAGACAAAAAAACGCTTATTCATCATCCTGTATGGGTATCTCTAAATATGTAATAAAAGTAACGATTATCCCTGATTTCAAAAATGAAATTAATATTTAAATCAAAACGGGTTTTGCTAAAATGAGTTTTAGTTGCGTACAACAATCTGAAACATTATTTGTATTCCTTCACTTCTGTTTCACCTTTAAGCACAAGATAGCCGTAAAAAGCCAGGGCTTCCATGTCGTTTACCGTCGGGTAAAGGGCAATGGGGGCAATGTGTCCGATGCGCATTTTCACGTTTTCCAGAAAACGGCTGCTGTCGAAAATTACGCCGGTAAGGATGACGGCATCCACCACCCCCTTCAGCGTGGCCACATGCGAGGCAATTTCTTTTGAAACCTGGTACGATAAAGCGTAAGAAACCATTTTGGCCGTTTCGTCGCCTTCGGCAATCATTTTATTGATCTCGTTCAGGTTTTTGGTGCCCAGGTAAGCATAATAACCGCCTTTTTCGGTGATCATCTCCAGTATTTCTTCTTTGGTATGTTTTCCGTCGTAACACATTTCAACCAACGGGCCCATGGGCAGGGTACCTGTTCGCGTAATGCCAAAAGGCCCGCCCCCGTCATACGCCTGATTGACATCCACAACCCTTCCTTTTTCGTGGGCACCTACCGATACCCCTCCCCTGCCGATGTGGCAAACAATCAGGTTCAGGTCTTCATACCGCTTGTTCACGGCTTTGGAATATTTGTAGGTAACGTATTTGTGGTTCAGGGCGTGGAAGATGGATTTTTTCTCAAACAGCGGATGGCCGGTAAAACGGGCGACATCCGAGAGCTCGTCTACCACTACGGGATTGGCGATGTAAGCTTTTTTCCCAATTTTTAAGGCCAGGTCGTAAGCGATCAGCCCACCCAGGTTGGTTACATGAAAACCGGAAAGATTATGTTTCAGGTCATCCACCATTTTGTCGTTGATCTCATAAACCCCTTCGTCAACAGGTTTGACCAACCCGCTGCGCCCCATGACAATCTGTATGTTTTCGATGTGAAGACTATTGCTTTTCAATTCTTCCAGTAAAGCATTCAGCCGGAAATGTTTTTGATCGTAAGGGTCGCTGAATTTTTCCAGTTCTTTCGGGTCATGGTTGATACTTTTCAAAAAAACAGGCTCCACATTCTTCAATACAGCCACCTTGGTTTTATACAATTCGGGATAAACGATGAGAATATTACAGGTTGTCATGGGTTAAATTTTTACGGTTTAAAATTAAGGAAATATATGTTAACACGTAAAAAGAAATAAAAAAACTCAAAACTTGTCCTCGTTTGCAACGAGGACATATTTATGTTGGCATTTTTAATGCAGTTTTATTGTTGCATCAAATAGGACAGATTGTGTGCATTGCAAATGCGTGAATAGAACCGTCCTCGTTGCAAACGAGGACGAGATATGAAATAAAAAAACTCAAAACTTGTCCTCGTTTGCAACGAGGACATATTTATATCAGCATTTTTAATGCGGTTTTATAGTTGCATCAAATAGGACAGATTGTGTGCATTGCAAATGCGTGAATAGAACCGTCCTCGTTGCAAACGAGGACGAGATATGAAGTGAAAACTGAAACTTGTCCTCGTTTGTAACGAGGACATATTTATGTCAGCATTTTTAATGCAGTTTTATTGTTGCATCAAATAGGACAGATTGTGTGCATTGCAAATGCGTGAATAGAACCGTCCTCGTTGCAAACGAGGACGAGATATGAAGTGAAAACTGAAACTTGTCCTCGTTTACAACGGGGACATATTTATGTTGGCATTTTTAATGCGGTTTTTGAGTTACATCAAATAGGACAGATTGTGTGCATTGCAAATGCGTGAATAGAACCGTCCTCGTTGCAAACGAGGACAAGATATGAAGTGAAAACTGAAACTTGTCCTCGTTTGCAACGGGGACATATTTATATCAGCATTTTTAATGCGGTTTTTGAGTTACATCAAATAGGACAGATTGTGTGCATTGCAAATGCATGAATAGAACCGTCCTCGTTGCAAACGAGGACGAGGATTACAGAAATAAATTACATATTCCTCCTGTATTGCCCGCCCACTTTAAAAAGCGCATTGGTAATCTGGCCGATGGAGGCATATTTTGAGGCTTCCATCAGGGCGTTGAAAATGTTATGGTTCGAAACGGCCGCCTGTTGTAACATCTTTAACTGCTCCCCGGTTTCTTTTTGCCAGGTGGCATGTAATTGTTCCAGCATGTTTATCTGGTATTCTTTTTCCGTTTTTGTAGCCCTGATCACCTCGCCGGGGATAACGGTCTTTGAACCTTCACTACCGAGGAAGGTATTGACACCGATGATGGGCATTTCTCCCGAATGTTTCAGGCTTTCGTAATGCAGCGATTCTTCCTGTATTTTACTACGCTGGTACATGGATTCCATAGCACCGAGCACACCGCCCCTTTCCGTCAGACGGTCAAACTCCGTCATCACGGCCTCTTCCACCAGGTCGGTCAGTTCTTCAATGATGAATGATCCCTGCAGCGGGTTCTGGTTTTTTGCCATTCCCAGTTCATGGTTGATGATCAGTTGAATGGCAATGGCCCGCCTTACCGATTCCTCGGTAGGAGTAGTGATGGCTTCATCATAAGCATTGGTGTGCAATGAGTTGCAATTGTCGTAAATGGCATACAATGCCTGCAATGTGGTTCGGATATCATTAAAGCCTATTTCCTGCGCGTGCAACGACCGCCCGGAAGTCTGAATATGGTATTTCAGTTTTTGCGATCGTTCGTCGGCGTTGTATTTCAGTTTCATGGCTTTGGCCCAGATCAACCGGGCCACCCTGCCGATAACGGCATATTCGGGATCAATACCATTGGAAAAGAAAAAGGAGAGGTTCGGGGCATATTTGCTCACATCCATCCCGCGCGAACGGTAATACTCAACATAAGTAAACCCGTTGGACAGGGTAAAAGCCAGTTGGGTGATGGGGTTGGCACCGGCTTCGGCAATGTGATAACCGGAAATGGAAACACTGTAAAAGTTGCGCACGTTATTATCAATAAAATATTCCTGGATGTCCCCCATCAGTTTCAGCGAAAAATCGGTGGAAAAGATGCAGGTATTTTGTGCCTGGTCTTCTTTCAGGATATCGGCCTGAATGGTGCCCCTAACGCGGCTGATGGTATCTTTTTTAATTTTTTCATAAACATCTTCCGGTAAAACCATATCGCCCGTAACGCCCAGCAGCATCAGGCCAAGTCCGTCATTTCCCTCAGGTAGTTTGCCCTGATAGGAAGGCCTTTTGGTTCCTTTTTCCTTATATATCTTATTGATTCTCCGGGTCACCTGTTTCTCAAGGCCGTTTTGTCTGATGTAAATCTCGCATTGCTGGTCAATGGCCGTGTTCATAAAATAGCCGACCATGGTGGGTGCAGGCCCGTTGATGGTCATGGAAACAGAGGTCATGGGATCGGCCAGGTTAAACCCGGAATAGAGCTTTTTGGTGTCGTCAAGGCAGGCGATGGAAACGCCCGAGTTGCCGATCTTTCCGTAAATATCAGGTCGGCGGCCGGGATCATGCCCGTAAAGTGTTACCGAATCAAAAGCCGTTGACAGCCTTTTGGCAGCCATGCCCCTGGAGACATAATGAAAACGCCGGTTGGTGCGTTCGGGGCCCCCTTCGCCGGCAAACATCCTTGTAGGGTCTTCGCCTTCGCGTTTAAACGGGAAAACACCGGCAGCAAACGGAAACTCGCCGGGGACATTTTCTTTGAGGTTCCATTTCAATATCTCCCCCCAGCTTTCGTAGCGTGGAAGAATGACCTTGGGTATCCGCGTGTGCGAAAGCGATTTGGAATAAGTTTTTATTTTCAATTCCTTATCGCGGACCTTGAAAGTAAAATAATCGCGACTGTATTTTTTCTTTTTTTCTTCCCAGTTTTCAAGTAGATATTTGTTTTCAGGATCAAGTTGTGATACCGTCTGCGAATACAGCTTTTTCAACTTCTTTACCCCTTCTTTATCCCCTTCTTCTTTCAGTGCTTCAATGGTTTGTTTCAGGCTGTACAACTTTTGGGCAATCCTGCTTTGCTCTTCAGCCCGCTGGTTGTAATTCCTTACTGTATCTGCAATTTCCGACAAATAACGAATCCGCCGCGGGGGGATGATGTATATCTTTTCGGGAACTTCGCCTTCTTTATGATGATCTTTCAGGTAATCAATCCCTGTTTTTTCCTTAATAATTTTCAAAAGATTGATAAAAAGATGGTTGACCCCGGGGTCATTAAACTGGGATGCTGTGGTGCCGAAAACCGGCATTTCATCCACTTGTTTTTCAAAGAGGTGATGATTGCGCTGATATTGCTTCCGCACATCGCGCAAAGCATCCATGGCCCCCCGTTTGTCAAACTTGTTCAGGGCAATGATATCGGCAAAATCGAGCATATCAATTTTTTCAAGCTGGGTTGCCGCACCGTAGTCGGGGGTCATTACATACAACGAAACATCGCTGTGGTCAATGATTGACGTATCCGACTGGCCGATACCGGAAGTTTCGAGGATGATCAGGTCGAAACCGGCAGCATGGGCAATGGTTTCGGCATCTTTTACATATTTTGAAATGGAAAGGTTCGACTGCCGCGTGGCCAGCGAGCGCATATAAACCTGCGGCGTGTCAATGGAATTCATCCGGATACGGTCGCCCAGCAGTGCGCCGCCCGATCTGCGTTTTGAAGGGTCAACCGAGATGATGGCAATGCTTTTGTCGGGAAAATCCCTGACAAACCGCCTGACGATCTCATCCACCAGTGAAGACTTCCCCGACCCGCCGGTACCGGTAATTCCAAGCACAGGTGACTTTATGTTTTTTGCTGTTTCTTCCAACTCATTCAATAATGATTTCACCTGGTTGCGGTTGTTTTCGGCTGCCGATATCAACCGGGCAATGGCTACATAATCCTTGTTCAGGATATCTTCTTTTGTTACTTTAACATTTTTCCCGGTAGGAAAATCCGACTTTTTCATCAGGTCGTTGATCATGCCCTGCAGGCCCATTTCCATGCCATCATCGGGAGAATAGATGCGGGCGATGCCGTAATTGTGCAATTCTTCTGCTTCATCGGGCAGGATGGTTCCGCCGCCGCCGCCAAAAATCTTAATGTGGCCGCAACCTTTTTCTTTAAGCATATCATACATGTAGGTCATGAATTCCATGTGCCCACCCTGATATGAGGTCAACGCAATAGCCTGGGCATCTTCCTGAATGGCTGCATTGACGATCTCGTGAACCGAACGGTTGTGTCCCAGATGGATCACCTCGGCCCCACTGGCCTGAATGATCCGCCGCATGACATTGATGGCTGCATCGTGGCCGTCGAAAAGAGAAGCTGCCGTTACAATTCTGACGTGATTTTTTGGCTTATAAATGGTTGAAGCTTGCATATTCCTGTTTATTTTTTGGATAACGGGCAAAGATAAGGAAAGTTCATTGTTTGGTGGTTTTCTTTCCTGTGTTTTGAAAATGTGAGATTGGGGAAGTCAGGCTCAAATCGTGCCTTCAAACGCAATTGCGCAAAGACTTGCCGCCACATGAGGGAATAGGGGGAAAATCAGCCTACAAATTCTTCCAGGTTCGCCGGGGTAACCATTTTCATTTCATTTATTTCATAGGTTTTCCTAAATGTAGATGAAATACGCAGATTCTTTTTGAGATTAAGTTTAAATTCATAAGCGGAAAACTTCCCATCCTGTTCTTCAACAAAATCAATTTCCTGCTGTTGTGTTGTCCGCCAGAAATAATAGTTTCCATAAAAACCATTATTGTTTAGGTATTTAACCCGCTCACTGACAATATAATTCTCCCAAAGCTCCCCTTTATCAGCCCTCATTTCAAACTGTTGGAAGTTTCCTATTAGTGCATTTCTTATGCCATTATCATAAAAATATATTTTCTTTCCTTTTTTTATTTCATTGCGAACATTTCTGCTTAAAGCGTTCAACCTGAAAATGATGAAAGCCTTTTCCAACAAATCAATATATCGTTCAACAGTTTCTTTGTCGGCCCCCACCATTTGTCCCAATTCATTATACGAAACCTCACTCCCTATTTGCAACGCAATGGCTTTAAGCAATTTATCAAGAATAACCGGTTTCTTAACCTGTCCGAACGACAAAATATCTTTATAAAGGTAACTCCCCGCAAGGTTTTTTAACAGTGTTATTTCTTTGCCTGGAGTAGTAACTATTTCAGGATAATATCCATAGATTAGCCGGATAGGTAAGTGCCTTTTTTCCTGAATCAGTCCATGATGGTTAACCATTTCCTTAAAGGAAAGCGGATATAAATAATATTCCAGTTTGCGGCCGGTCAACGGTTCATTGATTTTATTGGCCAGGTCAATTGACGAAGACCCCGAAACAAACAAACGGACATCGGGAATATAATCGGCAATTAATTTCAGGGTGATACTGATATCGGGAATAAGCTGTGCTTCATCAATCAATACGATTTTTGCATCATAGAATAAATTTCTTAAGTGTGTTGAAGTAACATGGCTCAACATCTCACGGGTGTCCGGTTCGTCACCATTGAATATTAAAAGGTCTTTTTGGCCTTTATACAATTCATTGAGCAGGGTTGTTTTACCGACTTGTCTGGCTCCTAAAAGGATAATCATTTTTTTTAATGACAGGTTCTGACTAATTTTATCTTTTAAAATTCGTTCAATCATCAGGAATATTTTTTACAAAAGTAAATGTTTTTCGTATTAAAACGAATTTTATCATAATTATTTTCGTTTACAATCGAATATTATTATGTTTTTCTTAAACCCGGCGGATAGCCCCGAATGAAACCCAAAAAGTTGAGTAGAGAAAGCAGCTAAAAAAAATCGGGTTTTTTTGATGAATCTATTCATATTTTTCATATACTTGACATGCATAACATTTTCATAACTAAAACAACAGGAATGAATCAATAAAACGAGAAAAACCATGTTCTTAATAATTAATAACCAATTAATTAAATCCTCATCCTATGTTAAAGCAAATTATTTTCGCCATCACACTCCTGCTGACATTTGCTGTTTTTTTCTGGACCATCAGCAGGCTGTTCAGGTATTTTAAGTTTACCAAACCCAAAAAGATCGGCCATTTCGGCAAACGGATATGGATTACCATCAAGGTGGCCTTTTTCCAGGATAAAATCCTGCGCAGGCCCTGGGTAGGTATTATGCACGCCCTGATTTGGTGGGGATTTATTTTAATTCTTTTCGGAAGTCTTGAAATGGTGATTGACGGCCTTTTCGGTACGGAAAAAATATTTCAGTTCATGGGTGGTTTTTATGATTTTATGATGGCCGGCGGCGATATTTTCGCCCCTATCATTGCATTGGCCACGCTCGGGTTCCTCATCCGGAGGTTCTTTATGCACATCAAACGTTTTTATGGCCCTGAAATGAAACCCGTTTCCAAAGCGGATGCCAACCTGGCACTGATTCTTATTTTTTTACTGATGATCTCGCTCGGTGCCATGAATGTCAACTATGTATTGTGGACACAGGCCACGGGTGAAAAAGCAGCCGGCATCTATCCCGTCGGCGACTGGATCGCCTCCCGTTTTATTGGCATTCCGGCGGAAACTGCCTGGTTCTGGTATCAGTTCAACTGGTGGGCCCATCTTTTGCTGATTTTCATTTTTGCCAACATCCTGCCCTATTCCAAGCATTTCCATGTGTTTATGTCGGTGCCCAATGTTTTTATCAGCAAACTGCAACCGTTGGGTTATGTTGACAACATGCCCAACATCACCAAAGAGGTAAAACTAATGATGGACACCAATGCCGCTTTCAGCGAAGCCCCCGAAGAGGAAGGGCAGCCCGAACGTTTCGGAGTGCAGGATGTGGAAGATACAAACTGGATTCAGTATTTCAATTCGCTGTCGTGTACCGAATGTGGCCGCTGTACTTCGGTGTGCCCGGCCAACATTACAGGCAAATTGCTTTCACCCCGCAAAGTGATGATGGACACCCGTGCCCGGATGAAGGAAAAAGGGCCCGGACTGGTGAAAGAGGGAAAAGATTATGATGACGGCAAGCACCTTGTTGGCACTTATTTGACAGAAGAAGAACTTTGGGCCTGTACCCTGTGTAATGCCTGTGCGCAGGAATGCCCGGTTGACATTAACCAGCCTTCCCTGATCCTCGACATGCGGCGTTACCTCGTGCTTGAAGAATCAAAAGCACCGTCGGGGCTGAACACGGCTTTTACCAACATTGAAAACAACGGCGCTCCCTGGCAGTTCTCAACCGAAGACCGTATGTTGTGGGCCGAAGGGCTGGAAAGAAACGATATTTCTTAATTTTGTAAAAAAAGAAATAATGATTAAATCAATCAGGCTCACTAATTTTTATAGTTTCAAAAATGAAACTATAGAATTGAATCAGGATATTAATATTTTAATTGGTATAAATGGTTCTGGTAAATCTAACTTTTTAAAAGCAATTCGATTATTAAAAGAAGGGGTGTCCGGAACCGGGCTAAAAGAACTCATATTGGAGAAATGGGGTGGTGTTGATGAATTATTCTTTAAAGGGGAAACAGCAGAAGAATATGATAATTCAACAGGAATTGAATTTGTTTTCGATTATAATATTATCAATCAGTATGGGGGGGGGTTCAGACAAGATGTTATTTATAAAATTGTTATTGTAAAATCTCCCGGGCTAAGTAATTATTATATTAGTGATAAAATAACAAGTCCGACCGGTTATATATATCTTGATGTTATTAACGGACAGGGGGTTTTGGCAGAAAGAGTAAGTGCTTCTGGCAGGAAAACAAGTTTAATTAAATATGATGATTTTGACCCACAGGAATTAACATTATCTAAAGTTTTTGATTCAGAAAGATATGGAGCTTTAAATGCCTTTAGAAAAGCAATAAGTGATATCGCTGTATATGATTATTTCGATACCACACCCAATAGCCCAATCAGAAAAGCAATGAAAGCCACATCAGGTAAAATATTATTGCCTGATGGAAGTAATCTGCCTCAAATTTTGAATACAATCAAAATAAGTCATAAAAAGGAATATAATAAAATTGTTGAATTACTAAACGATGTAAATGAAAATTTCAGGGGATTTGATTTTCATTTTCTCGGGTCAGGTAATTTTGAATTGATGCTTGATGAATCGAACCTGGATAGTGCAATTCATGTTACTAACATCTCTGATGGGACTTTAAGATATTTATGTTTGTTATCCATATTGTATAATCCTGAAAGAGGAAAATTTATTTGCATTGACGAGCCCGAAGTTGGCCTGCATCCTGATATGGCATTAAATGTTACTAATGCTATAAAAGAATCTGCAAAAAATTCGACATTGCTTATTGCTACCCATTCGGAAAACATTCTTGATGCCTTTGAGATTGAACACGTGAGGGTATTTGAAAAGAGCCCTGATAATTCAACAATTGTGAACTCATTTAAAACAGAAGAATTTGAAAAATGGTATGATGAATACAATTTAGGGAAGATGTGGAGAAAAGGTGACATAGGAGGTGTTAGATGGTGAAAGGAAAAGTATTGATAATTGAGGGGGCACCTGACACAAGAAATGGCATTTTACGACAAGGCTTTCACAAATTACTGGAACAAAAGCTTCGTGGTAAAATGCCAAAAATCGTTATGGGTGACGGAAAAAAACAAGCTATTGACAAGTTCCTGAATTACTTGGGCGACAGAATCCCAAATCTTCTTGTTGATCTTGATAAAGAAGAATCAGAAAAAGAACCCGACATAAAAGAAAATAATTTATCAGATAAATCAGACTTTGTATATTACATGATTCAGGAGATGGAGGCATGGTTTTTATCTCAACCGGAAATACTTGATCAGTATTATTCTTCAGAATTATCAAAAAAAATTCCAAAAAGGCCTGCGAAAGAAATACAAAAACCTGCAGCTCTATTATATAGTATTACTCAATCAACAAGAAGGGGAAAGTATCATAAATTTAAACACGCAGTGGATTTACTTCAACAATTAAATGCTACCGGGTTAATGCGGGATTTTGATGATTTCAATAATCTTGTTAAATCATTAGAAAAATAATTCAAATGAAAGAAAAAATAAAAATTGAGGTTCCAATCCTTGCTAATGAATTTGCCAGAGGACATAAACCGGAATACCTGTTCTGGGTGGGCTCGGCAGGCGCATTTGATGACCGGTACAAAAAAGTAACCCGCGAATTTGTAAAGATTTTGAATTATCTCAAGGTTGATTATGCTGTGCTGGGTACCGAAGAAACGGACAGCGGCGATATAGCCCGGCGTGCCGGAAACGAAATGCTGTTCCAGATGCAGGCCCTGATGAACATTGAAGTGATAAACGGTTACGAAGTGAAAAAGATCATCACCTGCGACCCGCATGATTTCAATACGTTGAAAAATGAATATCCCGATTTTGGCGGAAACTATGAAGTGTTGCACCACACGCAATTCCTGCAAAAGATGATCGCCGACGGCAGGCTTGACCTGAAGGGTGAAAAACTAAAAAACAAAAAGATCACGTTCCACGACCCGTGTTATCTCGGCAGGGGGAACGGGGAATACAAGGCCCCACGGACGGTTCTTAACGCCATCACTTCCGTAAAAGTTGAAATGGAACGCAACAGAAGCTACGCGCTGTGTTGCGGCGCCGGTGGCGGCCAGATGTTTAAGGAAGCCGAACAAGGAGACAAGGAAATTTTTATTGAAAGAACGGAAGAAGCCATCCGTACCGGAGCTGACATCATCTGTACGGCGTGCCCCTTCTGCATGACCATGATGACCGACGGCTTAAAATACAAAAACAAGGAAGATGAAATTAAGAATTATGACCTAGCCGAATTGGTGAGTATGAGCCTTGGATTGTAGATTTTGGATTTGAGATTTTGAATGTTAAATTTCCGGATTCATAATATCAGGATTCTCACGTCATGCCTTCGCACAATCCTGCCCAATAATGCCTCAGAACTGAACGTGAGTTGTTTTGTCCCTAACCTTTCATGTCGAAGCAAGCCCGTGCGATAGGGACATGAAAGGTTGAAAAAATCTTCTGCCCAAAAAGGAACATGTTAAAATTCATCTGATGTCCGGGATTTCCCCCATTGGGCTTCCTGTGGAACGAATCCCGGATCTTCAAATTCAATTGTATTGAAATAATTGTTAAATTTTGTTACCCTCTTACCCTCTTCTAACTAAAACGTCAAATCAATGAGAAAGTTTTTCATCACGCTGTGGATAATTTTTTTTGCAGCAGCATCAATTGGAGCGCAGGACAGGGTTGTTACTGCAAAAATTATTTACGACTCAATCCCCTGCAGGATTCTGTCTGTGCTGGACAGTTCGATCCTATACAGTGTCCCGGGTTCTGATGCCTTAGATACTGTTGCTTTTGACAAACTGGCGGGTTGCCTGTTTTTTACAGAGACAGATGTCTTGCTGAAACCAAAAGTTATATTTGATACCGTTGCGGGAACAATAATAAAAATTGGTAATAACAAGGTGAATGTCAGTGCACAGGATGGGCTTCCCGAGTCAATTCCTAAACACGATATTTTTAGTGGTTACGACAAAAGGGACTGAAATCAAGGGCCGCCTGATTAATATTGATCAGGACTCAATCGTTGTTCTTGTTTATCATCCCCGACGTCCTGCCGTCCGCGCACCGTCTGGAAAAGAGGATACCAAATCGGTCATTTTCAATGATTTTTATATTGACAAAGAAAAAAGCTATGCCGCCAATTATCTTCTAACCAATCAGGGAAATTTATTTCGGGCCAGACTGAAAGATATTGACAGTACCATGGTTGGTATTTCCATGCGCAACGGAAGCAGCATGACCCGTCTTGAAGAGTCAAAAGATAAAATTTCCGGTATTTTCTTTAATAATTATACAGCCGCACCAAAAGATAATGTCCGTTTCCAAAAGCATGATTATTCACCATTGGAACTCGCTATTGGTATAGGTTATGCCAATCAGTTCGCCTTACCGGATGATATCGGAGACAAATCAACAGCCAACTATTACAGAAAGACCGCAAACGGGTTGTATGTTAACGCAGCCATTAATTTTTTTCTGTATAAGAATTTTGGTTGGGGAATTTATTATAAATATTTCAGGACATCCGGAACCATGAATGTTTACGGAACTAACATTATCAGCAAGATTCACTCTAATTTTATCGGATTATCTCTTTTATACAAAGCACGGTTGTCAAATTTCATGAACTATGAACTGATTGCCAGTCCGGGAATTTTACTATACCGCGACAAACTGGAAACTGCTTATGACAAGGCGAAGATTTGGTAGTATCCCTTTTTGTGTGTAATGGCTTCTTAAGCTAAAAGCAAAGTTATTCATTTTTTTGTCTTTTCTGTGGAATGAATGGAAGCGAAGCGGAGGCGTAGCCGGAGCGAGCTTCCATTCATTCT
>CAJVWU010000035.1 GCA_913009755.1 uncultured Bacteroidia bacterium | reverse complement strand
ATATTTTTTGCATATCCAAAACCTGAGCAAACAAAAAAATCAGAACCGAAATTTTTATTTTAGTAGAAATTTTGACCTCAGACTGGTTTTTATAAATTGAGGCTGGTGAGAAAATCAGCAAGCCCTAAATACAGGAATGTTTGATATTTTCATCAAACCGGGAAATAAAGTGATTGAATCAAAACTAATTTTTTATTCACCAGAAAAAAACCAGCAAACATTTCAACTGCTCTTCAATGAAGAACTAATCTGCAATTTACCTCCCGGTTCGTGGTTCGAAACAGGCCTGCCCTCTTCAACCAAAACTATTAAAGTCAGGTTGATATCTGAAGATGGTAAAACTTTTGAAGAAACGGTTATTCCGCGGTTATTTCATAAAGATATTTACATCTGTTATGAAAGAAAGAAAAAGCCACCTTTTTTTCGTAAGTTAACTTCTCAGGCTGCAGAAAGCACAATGCAGGATTTGGTTCCAGCGAACCAGGTAAAATAATCTTAAAATCCTTTTTTACCCCCTGCTTCAAGCCAGCCGGTGAGAACAAAAGTATTTTCGGTAACTGAATGTATTGGCGACTTTAGTCGCCGCTACAGTAAAGCACAAAAATGGTCCTTTTATCTCCGGGACAAGTTAACAGATCGGGATAATTTCTTAAATTCATCCAACCGCTTTTTCCCGTACATTTGTTAACTACATTCATTCACAGCACATGCGGAATATAATCGCATTTTATATCTTTCTTATTGCTGTGTTTGGTTTATTCACCAACGTAATCCACGCACAGCAGTTGGAATTCATCAAAGGGGCTGACGGTTCTGTTCTTGATGAAGTGGAACAATCCGGTGGAAAGTATTATGAAAAAGGGGTGGAAAAGGATGCGTTGACTATTTTCAGAGAACACAGTTTCAATACCATCCGTCTGAAACTATGGCACACCCCCGCCACTGAGTACAACAGCCTGCCCAATGTGTTGAAAATGGCCAAACGGGCCAAAGAAAAAGGATTTCATTTTATTCTCGACATGCATTATTCCGATACCTGGGCTGATCCGGGACACCAGACCAAACCCGCTGCCTGGGAAGGATTGTCTTTTGCAGTTTTGAGCGATAGCGTCTATCAATACACAAAACGTGTGATCACCGCATTCAAACAACAGAACACACTCCCTGACATGGTTCAGATCGGCAATGAAATATCGTGTGGCATGCTTTGGGATGACGGCAGGATTTGTGGTGCATTCATCAATCCCAAACAATGGGAACAATTCGGCACATTAGTAAAACAAGGGATACTGGGCGTAAAAAACAGCCTGGACACGGGCGAACAGGTTCGTATTATCATTCATTTTGACGACGGTGGAAACGACACGGGTTGTCAATGGTTTTTTGATAACCTGCTGGCACAGGATGTTGATTTTGACATTATAGGCCTGTCCTATTATCCCTGGTGGCACGGAACCCTCTCCGATCTTGAATTGAATCTGAATGACCTGGCCACCCGTTATGAAAAAGACATCATGGTGGTTGAAAGTGCCTATCCGTGGACACTGGAATGGGGAGACAACACCGGCAACATTGTCGGTAGCGACGACCAGCTTCTCCCCGGTTATCCGGCGACGGTAGAGGGACAAAAACAATTTTTGAAAAAAGTCATAGAGATCATAAAAAATACCCCCGAGGGCTGGGGGAAAGGATTTGTTTACTGGTCGCCGGAATGGATTCCCGGACACCCCGGCTCCCCCTGGGAGAACCTGGCCCTGTTTGATTTCCAGGGAGAAATGCTGGAGTCCATGCGCGTTTTTGAGGATCATACTGCAATTGATGAGGGGGTTCGGGATGAGAGCCACCTGAAAGCTGATCCAAACCCGTTTTTTAACAACGTCCAGATCAATTTCTTTCAACCCAAAACAGAACATGTCAGACTTTCTGTTACAGACCTAAAGGGCAACCTGATTGAAGTACTCGTTGACGAAAAACTTTCACGGGGCAATCATGTAATCAAATGGAACAAGCCTGACTTGAATCCGGGGCTTTATCTTATTATCCTCAAACAGGGGAACAAGGCACAATCAGTAAGAATAACAAAGATTAAATGAAGTAATACCGGAAAATACACTTTAAAATAGCCAAATCCACATCTTGTATAAAACTACCTGTCAACTTTCGGTTTCTAAAAATAAATTCTTGTTAAAAGACGGTTTTGTCAATCTTAAAATATTCACAAAATCGTAACTTATATTTCGCGACTTACGTAAGAATAAATGATTTAACTAATTTACTAATAGTCATCTGAAAAAAATAAGGCTGTGGATATAACAATACAACGCAACACAACTGACCGGACGAAGGTTGAACTGGCAAAGGGCCGGAAAAAGAATAAATTAGTACTTTACCTCGCTTTTATATTGTTTGGCTGGAGCTACGGAAGTTTCGGTAAAATAGGGATACAAACCATCTATTATGTCATCCCGTTGTTTGCCCTGTCCAATATATGGATAACCCAAAAAACCCATGAGTTTGATGTTTACACGGGTATGGCCATTGTGAGCTTATTTTTCTGGGGTTTATGGTTTTTTGTCAGGTTATATACACTCAACAGCGATATTAACGAGTATAACCGGGGAATCGCAGACTATTTTTACCTGACCCCTGAAGAAAAGAAAGAAGCAGGGATTGATTGATTGCTACCTCACAGGTTGTTTATCATTTTATTATATTAGTATTACATTTTAGATTGATTTTTCAACAAAATGTAATATGAGAACAACTTTATCTTCCCTGGTGCTGATCATAACCTTTTTATTGTTTTACGTTTCGTGTAACAGTCCCCAACAAGCGCAGTCAGGTTTAACGGCTGATGATTATACCAACCTGCAGGAAGCCAGTATAAAAACAGGTGTTGTTAAAATGATTGATGTTTCCACGCCCAAAGACAACTTTAAGGTCTGGAATTCGCTTCGCTACTGCTTAAAGGGGACTTAACAATAAAATCCAAAGTCGTTCATGCTTATATTATTGGCAGTTTGGGACAGGCTCAAATTGAAAAAACCCACTGCATTGGCAATGGGTTTTTGTTGTAGCGAGACCGAGAATTGAACTCGGGACCTCCGGGTTATGAATCCGACGCTCTAACCGACTGAGCTACCTCGCCTTTTTGAGGCTGCAAAAATATAAAATTCATAACTTACCACAATATATCCGTAAATTAATTCATCATAATTTTCCAGTTGTTGAAGAGGAATCCAACAACGATAGGTGACAAAGGGGAAAAATCCTTCGGCACACAAAATATAATTCAATCAAAACCGATTATTTTACCCCGGTACAGCGTTACTTTTTACTTTTACAGACTGAAACGGAAACTTTACCTTAAATTACAATAAGATGACTGAAATGCAGGATGATATCACCATGAGCAAAAATGCCCTGGAAATGCTGCTGGTAGCCAATGAATTTTGTTTTTTCATGGATGCCCTCGAAGAAAAATCCAAAGCATCCATTCTCGAATTTGTCCATCGCATTCTCCCGCTGATGTACACCAAAGGATCACTAATCCCTGATGTTACGGTAGAATATCCTGAAGCCAATATGCGGTTTGTTACCGAGGAACAATGGGAAGGCGTGTTTAACATCCTCCGGGAAAAATTTTCCGGTGACGACGAATTCTGGATCATTGATCCGCAATACATCAATGAAACAGAACCGTTAAAAGCCAGCCTTTCGGAAAACTTATCGGACGTTTACCAGGACATGAAAGATTTTATCCTGTTATATCAGAAGAACACAACGGCAGCACGGCAAAATGCCATTTCGGACTGCAAAACCCTTTTTGCAAGCCACTGGGGATACCGCATCGGGAACATCATGGCAAGGCTTCATCATCTTATTTACAGCGGGATGAGCCAACCGGAAAAACAAGAAGATATAAGTCTTTTTTAAGTAAATCCGTCACCGGGAGGGAGCCCAACAAACTGACACCCCCGGAACCGGAAAGGGCAAGGCTGAAACGGTTTGTTTTCACGCAGCGACACGGTGGCGCAGAGGTTTTGGCAGACTTCTTCTCCGGGATGATTGCCCCTCCGGTTGAACAGCCCTTGCGTGAAAAACTATACCTAATCAGGGAATTTAATCGCATCCAGGCGGTTCATCCCGTCAATGGCCAGCGGATAATTGGATTTTAATTTCAGGGCCAGTTTATATTGTTCGCGGGCTTTGTCATACTGACCCATGGCCTCGTATGTCCGGCCCAGGTTATACACCGCTTCCACGTAAGAAGGGTCAATGGCGATGGCCTGCTTAAAGGCGTCAATGGCATTTTCAAATTCCTGTTTTTCCACCAGGAAAATGTACCCCTGGTTATACCAGGCCAGTTTATTGTCCGGATATAAAACCGTAACCCGGTGATATTCATCCAGCGCCCGGTCAAGTTTGCCCTGCTCCTGGCGTTGCCGTGCCAGATAATAAAGTGCCTGCTCGTCGTCGGGACGGGCTTTCAGTGCATCCTGAAAATATTGAACCGCCGTTGAATCACGCATGGCTGACAACAGCGACCCCGCCTGCATCAAGGCAAGGTAATTGGATGAATCAAGGTTGACCGCTATCCTCAATTGGGTGATGGCCGATACGGTGTCCCCGGTCTCCATCCGCTGTATCCCCCTGAAATAATAGGCGCGCGAGCTGTTGGGGTTGAGCGAAACAGCCTGCTCAATATAAAAAGAAGCTTTGTTGAAATCCTGCAACATCAAATAGGTCTCGGCAAGTTTCAATAGGGGTTTTTCGCTTTTGGGTTCAAGTCGCGCCGCTTTTTTATAGGATGCCAGACCGTTGTCCAGCTTCCCAAGCACAAAATAAATATTGCCAAGCATGATAAAATTTTCCGGAGCTTCCGGATTCAAATCAATGGCTGTTCCAATGTCGCGGAGTGCCGGGTCAATACGGCCGTTTTTCAAATACAGGCCTGCCCTGAGGGTGTATAAAGTTGAATTGGCAGAGTCCTGAGTAATTTGGTACGTAAGCAGTTGAACCGAATCCACTTTCTTCGTTGATTCCTTTTGTGCGGTGTCCGTTTTTTTTTCTTTATTCTCATGGCATCCCCATAAACCCGTTAACAGGGTAAGGATCACCAAAAGCGTTTGGAGCATCCTGAAATGCAATTTTCTTTGACGGAAGATCATACCCTAGCAGCCTGTGTTTAAATTAAAACAAATAAATATTCGATTATTGAAGGAAGTTTCTTTTGCAAACTGCTAATCATTCAGTTTCTCATAGATTAGAGTCTCCAGTTCTTCCACCAGATCGGGATTGTCTTTCAACAACGACTTGACGGCATCCCTGCCCTGCCCCAGTTTGGTTTCGCCATAGCTGAACCACGATCCGCTTTTGTTGATGATGCCATATTCCACGCCCAGGTCAATGATTTCACCGATACGGGATATGCCTTCACCGTAAATGATGTCAAATTCGGCCTTTCGAAACGGCGGGGCCACTTTGTTTTTTACCACCTTCACACGGGTTCGGTTTCCTTTCACCGAGTCGGCATCTTTGATCTGGCTTATTTTCCTGATGTCGAGCCGGACGGAAGAATAAAATTTCAGCGCATTACCGCCTGTTGTGGTTTCCGGGTTTCCGAACATCACCCCAATTTTTTCGCGCAACTGGTTGATGAAGACACATACGGTTCCGGTCTTGCTGATGTTGGCCGTCAGCTTACGGAGTGCCTGCGACATCAGGCGGGCCTGTAGTCCCATCTTTGAATCGCCCATCTCCCCTTCTATCTCACTCCTTGGTGTGAGGGCTGCCACCGAATCAATCACAACAACATCAATGGCTGCCGAACGGATGAGGCTGTCGGTGATCTCCAGTGCCTGCTCTCCGTTATCGGGTTGCGATATTAACAGGTTATTGATGTCAACACCGAGATGTTCGGCATAGAAACGGTCGAAAGCATGTTCGGCGTCAATGAAAGCGGCAATGCCACCTTTTTTCTGGGCTTCGGCAATAATATGCAGTGCCAGGGTGGTTTTTCCGGAAGACTCGGGGCCGTAAATTTCAACCACGCGGCCTTTGGGTACGCCGCCCACACCCAGGGCATGGTTCAGCCCGATGGAGCCGGTGGAGATCACTTCCACAGCTTCCACGGCATGGTCACCCAGTTTCATGATGGTGCCTTTCCCGAAGTTTTTTTCAATAGTGCCCAGGGTGGCTTCCAGGGCTTTTAAGCGTTGCTGTTTTAATTTTTCGTTGTTTTCCTTGGCGTCGTTTGTTGTCATTGTGGTGGTTATTTTTATGGGTAATTGGTTTATCCGTTGTCAGTCAATAGTCATTTGCCCTGCGGGCGTCATGCGTTGTCATTCAATATCTTATCCAGTATCTGTTTTGTGTGTTCTTTGGTTTTTACTTTGGTGAATATTTGTTGGATAATGCCGTTTTCGTCAATGACAAAAGTGGTCCTCAGCAGCCCTTCATATTCGCGTCCGTATAGTTTTTTGGGACCCCAGGCGCCATAAGCTTTGATAATTTCTTTTTCAGGATCGGAAATCAAAGGGAAAGGCAGATTGTATTTTGCGATGAACTTTTGATGCGACTGTGTGCTGTCGGGGCTTACACCCACTACTTTGTAACCTTTCGAGAGCCACATTTGGTAATTGTCCCTCAAATCGCAGGCTTCGGCGGTGCAGCCGGAGGTGTTGTCTTTCGGGTAAAAATAAAGAATGAGCCCGCTGCCTTTGAAATCATCCAGGCCCAAGGGTTTTTCATCCTGGTCAACCCCCTGAAAACCGGGGGCTTTTTGTCCTGTTTCAAGTTTCATATTTTCTTTTGTTTTGGCTCACAAAGATAACTTTTTTGAATGATTGGAAAAGAAGAAAGTTAAGAACAAATGTTAATATAGGGTATCCTGTTTTTTTTGTTTCACGCAGAGATGCAAAGACGCAACGGTGCAGTGGACGAAACCTCCGGAAAAAGACTGTCATTCCGTACGCCAGCGCGAAAGGTTGCGTGTTGGCGGTGAGGAATCCCCCGGGAAAGAGGGTACTCTCCGAGGAGATTTATCTTCACTTCGTTCATCGAAATGACAGCAGTATTCCGGGGGGGTCCCTCCTTGCTGCGCTCGTTCAGGATGACAACCTTTTTCTTTTTGGGATGACAACCCTGTTCACCTCAGCACAATATCATCAATCACCTTGCTGCCAAGTTTTTTGTTGATGGCATCAACAATTTTTGATCGGACCATATGCAGTTCCTGCCGCAGCACGGACGAGTCAAAGCTCACATAAAGCACCTTGTTTTTTACATACAGCCGGGTGGTGTGTTTCGAGAAGATACTACCCACCACGCCGTCCCAGGATTCTTTCACCTTCACAGCATCCAGCTTGTCTTCCCAGCGGTAGGATTTCAGCAATTTCTCAATAATTTCTTTCAGCGTGTTTTCATTGGTGTTTTGCATGTCCGTCTTTATTGTTTTTTGGTTACTGTGCCGGCAATCACATCAAATACGATATGCCCGATATTATGATGCTTAAATATGTTTTCGATCCTTCGGCGTTGGGTGTCGGTGATAAACACCTGGCCAAAATTATCTTCATTCACCAGCTTGATGATCTGCGAAACCCTGTTCTCGTCCAGCTTGTCGAAAATGTCGTCCAGCAGCAGGATGGGTTTAAAGCCCCTGATACGGCGGGTGTATTCAAACTGCGCCAGCTTAATGGCAATGACAAAGGTTTTTTGCTGGCCCTGCGAACCGAACTTTTTCACCGGGTAGCCGTTGATCATAAACACCAGGTCGTCTTTGTGGATGCCCTGCGTTGTGTAGCGCAACAGCCTGTCCCTGTCCAGCGACTGTTTCAGCAGTTCCTCCGGCGGGCCGGTTGCCAGTTGCGACTCGTAAACGATTTCAACAGGCTCGTTGCCACCCGACAGAAAGTGGTAATAGTCTTCAAACAACGGATTGAAATCGAGCAGGAACTCTTTCCGTTTTCCAAACAGTTTTGTCCCGAAGGCTGCCAGTTGGTCGTCCCACACCTGCAATGAGGCCGCGTTGAAGTGATGCTGCTCGGCAAAATGTTTCAGCAGGGTATTGCGCTGCAGCAGCACCTTGTTGTAACTGATCAGCTCGTTCAGGTAAAATTTGTCAAACTGCGAGATCACCCCGTCAATGTACTTTCGGCGCACCTCGCTGCCGTCGTTGATCAGGTCACGGTCGTAAGGTGAGATCATCACCAACGGGATTTTGCCGATGTGGTCGGCCAGACGGCTGTACGCTTTCTTGTTGAATTGAAACACCTTTTTCTGTCCACTTCTCTGAATGCAGCTTACCTTATCTTCCGTTTCGCCGTTACGCTGATAAAGGCCGTGGATGGCAAAAAAACCGGCATCGTGTAAAATGTTCTGGCTGTCAACGGGGTTAAAATAACTTTTACAAAACGACAGGTAGTACAAGGCATCCAGGATGTTGGTCTTCCCGGCGCCGTTGTCGCCGGCAAAGCAATTGAGCTTCTCGCTGAACTGCAATACCGCAGTCGGGTAATTCTTAAAGTTTGTCAGTGACAGTTGCTTAAGGAACATAAATGCCTTGTATTATCCTTTTGTCTGGAAAGTGTAAAAATAGTAAGATTGTGCATGCCGTGTGTCTGACTTATAACGATAATACAGAAAAACATTAAATAATGTGATTTTCAAATGATAAATCTGCGCCTTATAAAAAAAAACAATGTTTTTGGTGTTGAACAAACTGAACAGACCCGGTCAGCCCAAAGTGTCAAGCAGTTTGATGAGCGATTCCGCTTTGTCATCCTTGTCATCTTTCCTGTACATACTGATCATTTCGTTTATCATCCGTCCGATGATCACGAGGTGGCCACAGGGCAAAAAATAGGAAGGTTTGGTTTGGATATTGGCTTGTTTGATATAATGTTCAATTTCATTTTTTGTGAAAGCAGAACCTTTGTTCACTACGGCAATATAAAACAGCACCTCTTTTTCTTCGTATTTTTCAGGAAGTTTAACCGGCTGGTTGTCGTCCATGTAGGCCAGTACAAAATGCTGATGCAGATCAACGCCAAAAACCGGGATGTTCAGTTTATGGGCCAGGCTGACGTAAAGGATTCCCAGGGCAATGGCGCTTCCTTTCCTGGAATCCAGTAAATTGTTAAGACAATAATCACCGATTTTTGCATCCTGGGGCAACTGCCCCCTGAATTGATAAACCTCGTAAAAGATATGATTGAGCACTTTAACCTTTTCGAGGGCCGTGAGGTTTTCATTGATCTCGAGCCACATATCCGTTTTCAGCCGTTCCAGCTTCTGCCGGTAAATGTCTTCGTCAAGTTCGGGATATTGAAATTTTGACAGAATGAAAAAAGCGTCAATCAGGTTGTTGCTGTGAAATTTGGCCCAGTTTTCCAACCCGAAATAGATATCGTTAAACCTGATCTCGTCAATTAAACTTATAATGCGCAAAATATCCCCGTCATTACCGGCATGCATCCATGCTTCTTCCAGCAGGGGGATTGCCGTGCTGCCATAACCGGCTATTTTCTGCCTGATGGATATAAAATTAACATCAACCGGCTCATCCATCATACTGATCAGGGCACTCAACTCTTTTATGTCACGGTTTGCGGCCAAGGGTAATTATTTAATCTAAATTAGAAATTCACCTTCTTTGATGGTGGTTATGTTTTTATTGTTATCGTGGGTGTTTTAATTAATAATTTACGGTGTAAAAGTAAATCAGGTTTTTTCAGGCTGATGTTAAATTTTAATATTTTATCAAAAGTAAAATGTTGAAAAAACCGGAAAACATTTTTTGTTGTTAACGGGGCAGTGATTAAAAGAAAAATGAGCGCGTGAGAAATTTATTCCACCGACACAAGGAAATAATTCTTTTTGCCTTTTTGAACCAGGATATACTTGTCATTCAGCAAGTCGGAAACGCCGATCTGATCGCTGTCGCTGATTTTCTGTTTATTGATGGAAACCCCTCCGTCTTTGATCATCCTGTAGGCTTCGCCGTTCGATTTGAACACACCGGTTTTTTGTGACAGGAAATCATAAAGCCCGATCCCCGCCTCAAATTCCGCCCGTGATACTTTCGATTGCGGAACTCCCCTGAAGACACTCAGCAACATTTTTTCGTCCATTTTCCTCAGCATTTCGGTCGTTCCTTTTCCGAAAAGTATTTGTGAGGCTTCGATGGCAGCAGTGTATGCAGCTTCCGAGTGAACCCTGACGGCAATGTCTTTGGCCAGGTTTTTTTGCAGGGTCCTCAAGTGTGGCGCCTGACGATGTTCTCTTATCAATTCATCAATATCCCCTTTAGGGAAAAGGGTGAATATCTTAATGTATTTTTCAGCATCTTCATCTGAAACATTTAGCCAGAACTGATAAAATTCATAAGGGGATGTTTTTTCGGGATCGAGCCAGACGTTGCCGCTTTCGGTTTTTCCGAATTTTGTCCCGTCGGCCTTGGTGATCAGCGGGCATGTCAGGGCGAAAGCCTGATGATCGGGTCCAAGTTTCCTGCGGATCAGTTCGGTACCTGTGGTGATGTTGCCCCATTGATCCGATCCGCCCATCTGAAGTTTGCAGTTTTCGTGTTCATAGAGGTATAAAAAATCATACCCCTGAACCAACTGGTAAGAAAACTCGGTGAACGACATGCCTTCACTGTTTTCACCGCTGATCCGTTTCTTCACCGAATCTTTGGCGATCATGTAGTTTACGGTCAGGTGTTTCCCGATATCGCGGATAAAGTCCAGGAAAGAATAATCTTTCATCCAGTCGTAGTTGTTTACCAGGATGGCCGTATTATCACTGTCGCTTTCAAAATCGAGGAACTGTGCCAGTTGTTTTTTGATGGCTTCCTGGTTGTGGCGCAAGGTTTTTTCGTCAAGCAGGTTGCGTTCCTGTGCTTTTCCCGACGGGTCGCCGATCATGCCCGTGGCACCACCTACCAGTGCGATGGGTTTGTGCCCTGCCATTTGCAGATGTTTCAGCATCATAACGCCCACCAGATGACCGATGTGCAACGAGTCGGCTGTGGGGTCAATGCCCACATATCCGGCAGTCATTTCTTTGTTCAGTTGCTCTTCGGTGCCCGGCATCATGTCATGGATCATCCCGCGCCAGCGCAATTCTTCAACAAAATTCTTTTTTTCTTTCACCACGGTAAGATTTTGCGCAAAGATAGAGAAGAACGGGGATATTTGGAAATGGAAATCAAGCCATCGCGCAATCAAACAATTGGTTTTACTACTTTTGCCACATGATACTTGTAACCGGCGGAACCGGATTTGTAGGCGCACATTTGCTTTATCATCTTTTGCAATCAGGCAAATCATCTGTACGGTCACTGAAACGGACAGGGTCATCCACAGAATTTGCCAAAAAAATATTTTCATGTTACAGCAAATCACCTGATCAACTGTTTAACAAAATTGAATGGGTGGATGGGGATATCCTCGACTATTATTCTTTGTCGGATGCGTTTGCAGGCGTTGATTATTTATACCATGCGGCTGCGGTGGTTTCATTCCATCCGGAAGATAAAAACAAGGTTATCAGGACCAATATTGAAGGTACGGCCAATGTGGTTAACGCGGCACTGGAACAAAAAGTAAAAAAGATGGGTTATATCAGTTCCATCGGGGTTCTGGGAAGGGCTGGCAACCAGGGGCTGACAGATGAGGAAACTTACTGGAAAACATCTTCAAAAAATTCCCTGTATTCAAAAAGCAAATATGAAGCCGAACGTGAGGTGTGGCGCGGCATAGCCGAAGGGCTGGATGCTGTTATCGTCAACCCGTCCATCATCGTGGGACCGGGAAACTGGAATACCGGCAGCCCACAGATATTCCAAACCATGTGGAAAGGATTGAAATTTTATACCGGCGGCATGAACGGTTTTGTAGATGTGAATGATGTGGCCCACGCGATGATCATGCTGACGGAAGGGGATTTTTCGGGTGAACGGTATATCATCAACGCCGAAAATATCAGATACAAACAGTTTTTCGAATGGATGGCCGCAGCCATGAACCTTCCTGCACCCAAATACAAAGCCGGGCCACTGATGAGCAGTGCAGGCTGGCGCTTGCTAAAAGCCATGACGTTGTTTACCGGGAAACGATCGTCCATTACGCAGGAATCCGTACGAACGGCCAACCAGGTTTACCGGTATTCAAACCAAAAATTTACCGAAGCCACGGGGATGAAATTCATGCCGGTTAAAGAGAGTGTGGAAAAGACGGCCGGGTTGTTTTTGAAAGATTACCACCCCTCCTTAACCCGTTCCTCCTGATTTGCAATCCGGAGACAAAAAATGGATTAAAAAATGTTTTGATTACTTTCGGATTGCATCCGCCCGGATGAATTCCATTCGAATGGGAAAAAGGAAGAGCAGGCGGGCAGGTGGCATTTGAAATTTCGTGTATGATTTTTATTTACGGATCCCTCACAATAATCCAACCCCACCTCCCGTTAAATAACCGATCAAATGCTATCGCTATGATCAAACGTCAGATTTATTTTGGGTTGCAAACCCTATCCCTGTTATTTTTTATTTTCTTGTTCACTACTTCCTGCCGGCATTCCGAAGAAAAAAAAGAAGTAAAAACCAATAAGTTTGTTATCGCCTTTACTTCCGGTACAATCTCTTCGCAGGATCCTGTCCGGGTCGTGCTGAAACTACCTGATGAAATGTACAGGGTTTCCTCAAAAGAACCGCCGCAGGATATCTTTCTTTTAAAGCCTTTCGCAAAAGGGAAGACCTACTGGGTTGACCAATATACGCTGGCTTTTAAGCCTGACAAGCCATTGGAAAACGGACAACAATACCATGCCGAAGTCGATCTGAACAGGCTGCTGGGTATCAACGACAAAGAAAACGGGACATTCCGTTTCGGGTTTGACGTGGTTCCTCTCAAATTCCATATAAAATTAACCGGGCTGGAACCTGTTCAAAACAAAAAAAAGTACAGATTGTCAGGACGTCTGACTGCTTCTGATAATGTTCCTCCGGAAGAACTTGAACGCGCATTGATTGCCGAACAGGAAGGAAAAAAGCTGCCGGTTCATATTACCCGGGCACAGCAAAATGCTGCCTGGCAATTTACGGTGGAAAATATAGAACGGTTAAAACGGGAAAGCCTGGTAACACTCGAGTGGAAAGGTCAATGGGAATGTTCCGGATTTGATAAAAACGAAGAGCTCAAATACGCGGTACCTTCCCTTGAAAGTTTTCGCTTCATCGGGGTGCGGGTCGTTGACGATCCCGACCAAAAGGTGATACTGGAATTTTCGGATCCGCTGGACAGGGATCAGGATCTGAACGGTCTTGTCTATTTCACGGAAGATATCCCCATTAGGATAAACATCGAAAACAACAAGATCATCCTCTACCCTTCAACGCTTCAGCAAGACCAGAAAGAGATCATTATCAAAAAACAAGTGGCCGGGATGAACGGGAATACCCTGGAAAAAGAGATCGTCAGAACCATTCGGTTCGGGCATATCAAGCCGGCTGTCAGGTTCGTTTCCGGTGGGACGATCATGCCGGGCGAAGACGGATGGACATTGCCTTTTGAGGCGGTTAATCTCAAAGCGGTTGATGTTTTTATCACAAAGATATTTGCAAACAACGTCATGCAATTCCTGCAGGTCAACAGTTTGGCAGGTGAGAACCAACTTCGGCGGGTCGGCAGACTTGTTCATCATGAGAAGGTTGAACTGGTCACGAACCGGGCAGGTAATACGGGGAAATGGCTTCCGTATGCATTGGATTTGAGCAAGATGATCAACAGCGAGCCGGGCGCCATCTACCGGGTGGAACTGCGTTTCAGGAAAGCTTATTCCCTGTATGACTGTGGTTCCGACAGCAACAATGAGACTGAAAGCGAAAAAGCGCCTGATGATTACTATTCCGCCGGCCGTTATTACTATCCTGATAGCTATCGTTGGCGTGAAAGAGACGATCCCTGTACGCCTTCATATTATAACGGTAACCGCTTTCCGGGTAAAAATGTCATGGCTTCCAACATCGGACTGACCGTCAAACAGGACGGAAAAGGTCTGATGGTTTTTACCAATGATCTGAAAACTGCGGAACCGATGGCAGGTGTGAAGATCAAACTCTATGACTTTCAATTGCAAAACCTCTCCACGACGACCACGGGCCGGAATGGTATTGCACAAATAGATTCCGGTGACAACCCTTACCTGCTTGTGGCAGAAAAAAACGGACAATATGCCTATCAGCGCCTGGAAGGCGGTTCGGCTTTGTCCTATTCGAAATTCGCCACCAAAGGAGTAAGCACCAAAAAGGGGATCAAAGGGTTTATCTACGGAGAAAGAGGGGTCTGGCGTCCCGGTGACACCTTATTCCTGACCGTGATCGTTGACGACAGCGACAATCCGCTACCCGAAGGCCATCCGGTTACGCTAACGCTCACCAACCCGGAAGGAAAGCAAGTTGTGAAAAGAACCAAAACCAAAGGGATGAACGGATTCTATAATTTCAAAATACTTACTTCTCAAGACGCTTTAACAGGTTTCTGGAATGCAACGGCAAAAGTGGGTGGTGCTGTCTTTAACAAAACCATCCGCATCGAAACCATCAAGCCCAACCGGTTGAAAATACAGTTGACTTTTGATAAAAAAGTGCTGGACCCGGGAAACAACAAAGGGACGTTGAATGTAAGGTGGCTGCACGGCGGTATTGCGTCAGGACTAAAAGCGGATGTGAACATGACCGTCCGTCCGGAGAAAACCGTTTTTAAAAATTATGACGGCTATAATTTTGACGACCCGGCGCGGAACTTCCCTCCCGAAGAACGGACAGTCTTTGAAGGTACGCTAAACAGCCAGGGTATCGCCAATTTCGATTTTAAATTGCCGCCCTTCAGATTTGCACCGGGCATGCTGAAGATCAATTTCGTCACAAAAGTTTATGAACAAGGCGGAGATTTCAGCATTGACCAGACAGCCGCCGATTTTGCACCTTTCGATACGTTTATCGGCATAAAAGCGCCGCAACCCGGTACGGATGCTGATTATCTTAAAGTGGATCAACTTCTTGAATTTGAAGTGGCCACCGTTTCAAAAAACGGAATGCCGAAATCTGTTGATAACCTGGCCTACGAAGTTTATAAACTGGACTGGAGCTGGTGGTACGGAAGTAATCATGGTAATCTGGCATCATACATCAGCAGTCATTTCGACAGGAAAGTGCTGTCGGGTAAATTCGGTACGAAAAACGGAAAAGGAACTTTCAGCTTTCAGGTCAATTACCCCTCGTGGGGCTGGTATTATGTCCTGGTCAGGCAACCCGGCGGTGGACACAGGACAGGGATAAAGATATATATGGACTGGCCTTCGATGTATTCACGTGAAAACAGGCAGGCACCGGGCGGCATGACCCTGTTGAGTTTAAGCGCTGACAAAGAAAAATATACGGCAGGCCAGGAAGTAAAAGTCAGCGTACCCACTCCGCCGAACGGCAGGTTAATCGTATCAATCGAAAAGGGAAATGCACCCGTAAAAACATGGGAAATGGAGGCCACAGGAGAAGAAACCCTGATCAGGTTCAAGGCAACGCCTGATATGGCACCCAACGTGTATTTGTTTGTTTCCGTGCTTCAACCGCATGATCAAACGGTGAACGATCTGCCCATCAGGATGTACGGGGTCATACCGGTGATGATTAACGATGCCGGGACCGAGTTGAAACCGGAACTTGACGTACCCGAAAAAATCCGTCCGAATGAAACCTACACCATCCGGGTTTCTGAAAAGAATAACAAGAACATGACTTACACCCTGGCCATCGTGGATGAAGGGTTGCTTGATCTGACACATTACAGGACACCTGCTCCACATAAATATTTCTATGCCAAAGAAGCGCTTGCCGTTAAAACATGGGACATTTACGATGATGTGATGGGCGCATTCGGAAAACGGCTGGAAAAAGTATTTGCTATCGGTGGCGACATGGAAGAACAGGAAACCCCCGGTGGAAAAAAGAAAGCCAACCGTTTCAAACCCGTTGTTACTTTCCTCGGACCGTTCCATCTGGAGAAAGGGAAAACCAATACACATACCGTCAAAATGCCAAACTACATCGGGTCGGTCAGGTGTATGATCGTTGCGGGAGAAAACGGAGCATACGGGCATGCTTCGAAAACATTGACCGTCAAACAACCGCTTATGGTGCTGGGAACCCTGCCCCGCATCCTGGCGCCGGGGGAAACGGTAAAACTACCGGCCTCCGTGTTCGTGATGGACAGCACCATCAGCAAAGTAAAGGTAAAGGTCGAGACCAATGATCTGTTTACGGCAGAGAAATCCTCGGTGGATATGCTCGTTTCCGCGACAGGTGAACACATGGTGTGGTTTGACCTGAAAGTAGCCGAAAAAGTTGGTGTGGGGAAAGTAAAGATCACGGTAAAAAACGGAAAAGAGAATGCTTCGTATCTCATTGAAATACAAGTAAGGAATCCCAATCAGCGCGTTTATGATATCACTTATCATGCGCTAAAGGCCGGCGAGAAGTGGGAATTTGCACCCAAACCTGCCGGGATGGCAGGCACACAGGAGTTTAACCTGGCAATTTCCTCCATCCCTCCGTTAAACCTGGAAAAAAGATTGAAATTCCTTATTGTTTATCCCTATGGGTGTATCGAGCAAACAACTTCCAGCGTATTTCCGCAACTTTATCTTGATGAGTTGGTCAAGCTCGACAGTAAGACACGTCGGAAGATCGGGGAAAATATTAAAAGCGGAATAAAGCGGATATCGAAATTCCAAAAATACAGCGGAGGGTTTTCATACTGGCCGGGTGGTTCTTATACAAATGACTGGAGTACATCTTACGCCGGACATTTTCTATTACTCGCCAAAGAAAAAGGTTACGCTGTTCCTTACGGAATGATCAACAGTTGGATTGACTATCAGAAAACACAGGCCCGCAATTGGCGTTATGATAGAAACATGGCCCTGAACCAGGCTTACCGCCTCTATACGCTGGCACTTGCCGGCGAACCTGCAGTGGGCGCCATGAACCTGTTGCGGAGTGAGAAAGACCTGCCCGCTTCTTCCGCTTACCGTCTGGCTGCGGCCTATGCTTTACTGGGAAAGAAAGAAATAGCTGCCGAAATGATACGCAAAGTTCAATACATTCCTGACGACAATTACGGTTATTGGCATTACAATTATGGGTCAGCAACCCGGGATCAGGCCATGATCCTGGAAACGTTGTTGCTGCTGGATAAAACGGATGAAGCCATTCCGGTTTTCAAAAGGATTACCGAAAAACTAAAAAGCGATACATGGATGAGCACGCAGACCACGGCCTTTGCACTTTATGCTGTGTCAAAGTTTGTCAGTAACAGTGATGAGGACAGAAATTATATTTTCAGCTATACCTGGAACGGAAGCAATTCAGGCACAATTGACAGTGATTTACCGGTTTACTCCACTGATTTGATAGTGAAAAAAGAAAACAGCCTGGAAGTTAAAAACCTGTCGGAAAAAAATCTGTTTGTTACGACAACTTCCTCGGGCATACCCCTGCCGGGAGAAAAGGTAAACATCAGCAACAACCTTGAAATGAGTATTAAATATTATGAAATGAACGGAAAACCTGTGGATGTAACACGGCTTTCCCACGGACGGGACTTCTACGTGAAAGTGACCGTCAGCAATCCGCGCAAGAACGGTTCATTACGGAATGTGGCTTTGTCTCAGACCTTCCCGTCGGGCTGGGAGATACTCAATACCCGCTTGCTTGACCTGGGCGCCGGCCTGCAATCTGACAAAAGTGATTATACCGACTTCAGGGATGACCGGGTGAACATCTTTTTCGGTATAAAGGCAGGGCAGACAAAAAGTTTTGTGATTTTACTGAATGCGGCTTTCAGCGGAAAATATTACATGCCGGTCACGCGCTGTGCACCGATGTATGACAATCAGATCAATGCAGCGTACGGCGGAGGTTGGGTGAGTGTGGGGGAATAAAAAGCTCATCCGGATGCAAACCCACTCACAGCTCATCCGGATTTCAAATCCGGAAGTGCCGAGAGATTAAAAAACCGGAAAAGTATAAATCGTTGCACCGTTGCGTCGCCGCGTGAAATACTGCATGAAATAAACAATGAACAAAAAAATTAAAATAAGCGCTTTATTGTTATTGCTGGCGATGATCACTGTTTTCAGCGCCCGGTTCTTTTTACCCGATCCGTTGTTTGACGACCCCTGTTCCACGGTTATTTACGACCGGAACGGACGCTTGCTTGGCGGGCAGGTGGCTGTGGACGGTCAGTGGCGCTTTCCGCAACCTGACAGTATTCCCAAAAAGTTCAAAACCGCCATCGTCCTGCGTGAAGACCGCTATTTTTACAAGCATCCCGGCTTCAACCCTGTTTCCATATTCAATGCCCTTTTGGAGAATATCAAAGCCGGCCGGATTGTGCGCGGCGGCAGCACCCTCACTATGCAGACCATCCGTCTGGCAAGAAAAGGAAAACCCCGAACCATCGGCGAGAAACTGATCGAATTGTATTTCGCCATCGGCCTGGAATTGAAATATTCCAAAGCGGAAATCCTGAATTTTTACGCTGCCCACGCACCATTCGGTGGAAATGTGGTTGGCCTGGAAGCCGCTTCGTGGCGCTATTTCGGCCATGACCCGTCAAAGTTGAGCTGGGGTGAGGCGGCCACCCTTGCCGTGCTGCCCAATGCGCCTTCTCTTATTCATCCGGGCAGGAACAGGGAAACGCTGAAAGCCAGGCGGGACCGTCTTCTGAAAGATCTTTACCGGGAAGGTGTTTTCGACAGCATCACATGGGTACTTTCCCGGATGGAAACCCTGCCCGGAAAGCCGTTGCCCATGCCGCAACAGGTACCTCATCTGGTCGCCCGTTACCGGTACAGCAAAAAAGCCGTGAAAACCACCCTGGACGGAGACCTGCAAAAACGGGTGATTGACATCGTGGAAAACCACCACCGCATGCTGGCGGCCAATGAAATCCACAATGCAGCCGTCTTCGTGTTACGGCCGGCAACCTATGAGGTGCTTGTCTATGTTGCCAATACGAAAAATATTGACGGGAAACCACACGGCAATGCCGTGGATATGATCCGTGCCAGGCGCAGCACCGGAAGTATCCTGAAACCATTGCTTTATGCCGCCATGATCGAGGATGGCCTCATCCTGCCTGATGCGCTGATACCCGACATTCCCAGCTATTATGAAAATTATCATCCCGAGAATTACGATCTGACTTTTGAAGGGGCCGTTCCCGCTTCGGAAGCTCTGTCCCGTTCCCGGAATGTTCCGGCCGTATATATGCTCCGTGATTACGGCATCTCCCCTTTTCTTAACCTGATGCGAAAAACGGGGCTTTCATCGTTTAACAAACCTGCAGATTATTATGGGCTTACGCTTATCCTCGGCGGAGGGGAGGCCAGTTTATGGGAACTTACCAACATGTATGCCGGTATGGCCCGGACGGTCAGACATTTTGATAAATTTTACGGGAAATACACCGGACATGAGTATGACCCGCCTGTCCTTGAATCAGGGAAAGTCAAAAAAATCAAAGAGCCGTTGCATTCGCAAAATGTTCCGTTGCACGCCGGGGCCATCTGGGCAACCTACAAAGCATTGAACAGGGTAAAACGTCCGGAAAGTCAAAAAGGCTGGGAGAATTTTGGCTCGGCCATGACCATCGCCTGGAAAACGGGTACAAGTTACGGTTTTAAAGACGGCTGGGCTATCGGCAGCACGCCGGACTATGTTGTTGGGGTCTGGGTGGGCAATGCCGACGGAGAAGGCCGAACCGGGCTGACGGGAACACGAAGTGCGGCACCCATTATGTTCGAGGTTTTCGATCTGCTGAAAACACACAGTACGTTCAGCACGCCATTGGATGAACTGCGGCCTTTTGTGGTCTGTTCCAAAAGCGGAACCCTTGCCTCGCGCCACTGTCCTCAAACCGATACCATTTACTCTTATGAAAAAGGAAGCAGGTCAAAACAATGCGGCTATCACCGTTTGATCTTTACCGACAAAGAAAATAAATACCGCATAAACCGCGATTGTGACCTTGCCGGAGAGCTCTTTCCCGTTTCGTGGTTTGTGCTGCCACCCGTGCAGGAATGGTATTACCGCAAAACGCATCCGTCATACCGTACCCTTCCTCCCTGGTCGCCCGGCTGCAGCCCGGATCAGGAAAACAAGGTGATGGAGTTTATTTATCCATTACCCCGGTCAAGGATATTTATTCCCGTAGGTGTCAAAGGACAACAGCAGAAAATCGTTTTTGAGATCAGCCACCGGTTTCCCGCCACAAAAGTTTACTGGCATCTGGACAATGTTTACCTCGGGGAAACTCAAACCACACATCAGTTTGGTTTTGCCCCAACCAAAGGATGGCACACACTGACCGTCGTGGACGAAGACGGGGAAAGCAGGAGTGTACGGTTTGAAGTGGTGGGGGAGTAAGAGTGCGGGTTGCGGGGGGAGACACCTTCCAGAGTGTGCAGCTCCTGGAAGAGTGTGTTGTTTAGAATGTTGAATATCTAATAAGGAATATCGAATAAAACAATCCCCCCAATTTCTGATTTCTGAATTCAGATTTCTAATTTCCCAACCACTAATCACAACTCCTTATTTCTCCAGCACCACCATCGCACTGGCTATGGATTTCACATGGGAAATGGAAAGGTGAATGTGTTTAACTTTTTGTTGTCCGAGGTATTCTTTTACTTTCCCCAAAGGATTAACATAGGGTTTTCCCAGTTCGTCGTTCAGCACCTCAATTTCGCAGAAGGCCATACCGTAACGGTAACCGGTACCCAGCGCTTTGAAAAAAGCTTCCTTGGCGGCAAAACGGGCTGCATAGCACTGGTACAAGGTTACTTTCCCTTTGCTGCAGTATGCCTGTTCTGCCGGGGAATATAGTTTATCCCGCAAAGCATCGTTGTCCGCCAGATGCTTTTTCATGCGCTCCACTTCGATGATGTCTGTGCCTATTCCGAAGATCATAGGATGTTTCGTTTTTTAATTGTTAGCGGTTTTTCGGTTTGGTTTTCACGCAAAGATACGAAGTTTTACTTATATTTTTTTGATCTTCAGCCCCTTGTGTCTTTGCATGAACCAATAATAAACAAAAACTTTCCATTCCAAAAGTAACACAAATGCCTTTTACTTTAACAGCGCATCCGCTTTCTTTTGTGCATCCTGTTTGATTTTGCCCGCCTGTTTTTGAGCTTCTTTCAGGAGGGCATTGGCTTTTTTGTCGGCTTCCGTCCTGACCTGCCCGATTTGCTTATCCGCTTCCGACCGGATTTTTTCGATGGCTTCTTCGGCAGCGAATTCGGCCAGCGGCCCCTGTTTTTTGGCTTCATCCATCAGTGCTTGGGCCTGTTTATCCGCTTCGCGGTTCAGTTTGGCAACGGCAGCGTCGGCATCCTTTCGCAGGGCATCCGTGTGTTTTTGCGCTTCTGTCATGATCTGTTTTGCCGCTTTGCTGGCATTATCCAGCATTTTTTGCGCCTGCTGCTGAAGTTCTTTGCTCACCTCTTTGGCAATTTCTTCTTTTGCCTTTTTAATCAAATCCTCGCTGCTTTGTCTGGAACCAATGGTCACTTTCGGATCGGAAAGCGTTCCCCTGACCATAACACCTACCTTAATGGTTTTGGGAAGTTCGTATTCAATCCCGTACTTTTTGGCTTCTTTGGCCAGGTTATCCAACAGGCCGTTTTCTGCGCTACTTAACTTGTCGGTGGGCACATTCATCGTGATGGCATATTCTATGGACTGGTCGAGCCCGGTCCATCCTTCCACATCCGCCGTTAAATCTTTGTATCTCAGTGTAAAGGGGCTGGTGATCAGTTTGCCGTTAATGAAACGGAATGAGATGTTTACTTTGTTGAGTTTCAGTTTTTTCAGTTCGTCAAAGTTCAATATTCCGGCAATTTTTACGAGCGTGTTCAACCCGTTAACGGTGATTGGGGTAGTTGAAAGCTGTCCTTGTCCGTTCAGGGTTTTATAAACGGGCATCATTTCTTTGTCCAGCTTTGTGGAAAACGTCAATCCTGCGGATAGCTTTCCTTTGGTCTTTTTGGCCACCGGCAAATATTTTCTCACCAGGGCAAAATCATGGTATGTCGAAGGGATATCAAGGTTTGACAGTCCAAGATATAGATTGACATTCGGATTGTCGGTATTTTTTGTTGAATACTTTCCGTTAACGATCATTGAGCCAGCGGAAATATTCGATTTCAGGTTTTTGATCTGCAATGCTTCATTCCTGATGACGACTTGTCCGGATACATTGGTCATTTGCAGGCTGTCCCATATCAGTTCATCAAAACGGGATGATAAGATCAAATCAATATTTCCCGGTATTTTCACCACCGATCCGGACGTGGTTTCCTTTTCTTCCACACCTTCTTTTTCCGGTGTTTTTTCTTCCTTTTTAATGCTTTCTTCCCCTGATGCCAGGATGTCATCCACGTTGAAAAAAGCAGACTTTGTGTTCAGGTTTCCTTTCAGTTTACCATGATCAAAAACATACGAAAGATAATTGTTGATTTTTCCGCTGGCGCTAAAATCGCTGTTGCCTGTTTTCAAATTAAACGAAACCAGGTCAAGGTATTGCGGACTAAAATTCAGTTGCGCATTGGAAATGGTCAGCGGATGCCGGAATGAACTGCCCGTGTAATTCATGTTTTTCACCAGCATGGTGCCCATGGCGATGAACTTGTTGTATTGCTCTTTTTCGATGGAAGACAACTTGCCTTTTAGCGTAACGTCAAGTACAAAAACGCCATTGAGGTTTTCGCCTTCTTCCAGCGGATAAAAATCTTTTACCGTGGAGAGGTTTATTTCGCCTTTCAGCTTGCCGTTAATCTCCGGATCGGAAACGGGTGTTTTCATTTTCAGAGTGGCCTGTACCGGATTTCCACCCAGGGTCATGTCAAATGTGGAAATGTTGATCTTCGTGGCATCCGCACCGGCTCCGGGATTGGAAATATTGGTTTTGATGTTGATGTTCTCCACCGCTTTGGGAAGGTCGGGATATTTGAACCTTCCGTTGTCCACCGACAGATTGATATTGAACGAAGGCAATTTGTTCTCATTGTAAATGCCTTTCACCGAGCCGTTCAGGGAAAATGTGCCACCGGCCTCCATCTCGTTGAAATCTTTCATGTATTCTGCCGGCACAAGCGACAAAATACTTTTGAAGTTGTTTTTGGGTGCATCAAAGGTCAGTACCAGATTCATGCCTTCTTCAGGAAAAGAAACCGAACCATCGAATTTGAGGATAAGATCATTCAGAACCAACTCGTTTTTTCCAAGTGTATAGATTTCGTTTTTCAGGTCTGCATTAATGTTAGCCTGATAGCGGAGCTTGCCGTCGGACAGATAATTTATCCCATCATAGTTCACTGTTAAACTGCCGATGGTGATATTGGTATGTAAAACTGTGGCATCCGATGCCAGGTTGCCCGACAATTTACTGTTCAGCCCTTTGATGTAAAATGCTGTTTTTGACTGTTCATCGAGGTAAGTCAATTGTCCGTCATCAAGGGTCACACTTTTCAGGATAAGTTCAAAAGGGGTTTCTTCTTCCTGTTCCTTCGTTTCTTCTGCCGGTTCGGAGGGAAGCGCAATGTCGTAATTGGGTAAACCGTTTTCCAGTATCCTGACTTTGATAACCGGGGAATGGATGGAAATTTTTTTAACTTTATACGGGCTGCCTTTGAAAACGCTGAACAGGCCTATCGTGACTGAAGTGTTTTTAATCCGGGCCAGCGTATCCTTTTCAAAAACATCTTTCCCGATGACCGTCAGCCCGTTAATGCCGAGTGTAAAATTGGGAAAATTTCTGAACAGGGTAAGGTCAATATCCTCAAAGTCAATGGTTGCATTCACATTTTTGTTGATCTCCTGACGGGCCAGTGCTTCAATTTTTCCTTCAAAAGCCAACGGCAGGATAAACATCAGGGCAATGATCAGGATGATCAGGATGCCCAGTATTTTAAAAAGTGTTTTCATTGATTTTTAATATTACACCAATCTGTTAAATAACTTCACATTAAACTAAAAACGCAACGCTGGACGATATTTTAAATCCCGGCCTGAAATAAATAGCTTATTACCTAAACATTTGAAATTCTTCCAGATTTATAAATCCGGAAGTGTTTGTGCTTTCTACTGCTTAACACATCCACACCTGAGGCAGATCGTCAGGATTATTTAATCACTCCCAACTCTTTACCAACTTTAGTGAATGCTTCAATAGCCTGATCAAGATGTTCACGTTCGTGGGCTGCCGAAAGTTGCACACGGATTCGTGCCTCGCCATCGGGAACAACCGGATAATAGAAACCGATTACGTAAATTCCTTCGTCCAGCAAGCGGGAAGCCATATCCTGTGAAAGTTTGGCATCGTAAAGCATGACGGCACAGATAGCCGACTGGGCAGGCTTGATGTCAAAACCGGCGGCCAGCATCTTCTCCATAAAATATTTGGTGTTGGCATGCAGTTTATCCTGCAGTTCGTTGGTTTCGCTCATCATTTCAAACATGCGGATACCGGCATTCACCACCATGGGGGGCAGGGAGTTGGAGAACAGGTAGGGACGCGACCGTTGCCGCAACATTTCAATGATCTCTTTGCGTCCGGTGGTGAACCCGCCAATGGCTCCGCCGAAGCTTTTACCCAATGTACCCGTGATCATGTCAATACGGCCGAAAATGTCGAAGTGCTCGCTTACACCTCTTCCTGTGTGCCCGACCACGCCGGCTGAATGGCTTTCGTCAACCAGCACCAGGGCATCATATCTTTCGGCCAGTTCAACGATTTTGTCCACCGGGGCCACATTGCCGTCCATCGAAAAAACGCCGTCGGTAACCACAACCCGGAAGCGTTGTTCCTGTGCCTGTTTCAATACTTCTTCCAGGCCGTTCATGTCGGCATTGGGATAGCGGTAACGTTTGGCTTTGCAAAGCCTCACGCCGTCAATGATGGAGGCGTGGTTTAACGAATCGGAGATGATGGCATCTTCTTCGGTCAGTAAAGGTTCAAAAACCCCTCCGTTGGCATCAAAACAGGCGGCATAAAGAATGCTGTCTTCGGTGCCGAAAAAGTCGGCAATGGCTTTTTCCAGTTTTTTGTGCAGATCGGTAGTCCCGCAGATAAAACGCACGGACGACATGCCGTAACCGTGGGTATCCAACCCTTCTTTGGCGGCTTCGATCAGTTTGGGGTGATTGGACAACCCCAGGTAATTGTTGGCGCAGAAGTTCAGCACTTCCTGCCCGGTATCCAGCTTGATGATTGCCCCCTGCGGGCTGACGATAATGCGTTCAGATTTATACAGCCCGGCTTCTTTAATGTTACTGATCTCCCGGATCAGATGGTCTTTGAATTTTCCGTACATGATTTATTAATTATTCGGTTATGAATGCATTTAGTTTTATTGTTTTTATTTCATTGATTTTTACCAACTTCTTGTCATTTGTTACAAATGCGCATTTCAGAAATCATGCCGTAGCACAAATTATGGCATCTGGTAATTTTAAACGATATTTTTGCCGTAAAAAAATAGTTCTGCTTTTAACTACAGGCATTATGTCAACAATTTTTGTTTTACTTAAAAAGAAAGAGATACTTTCTCTTTCATCATCCGTAAGCGAGGGATAAGAGAAAAGTTCCAGTTCTGTAATGAATGAAATGAAGATTTTTTTAAATAGTAAGCTTTCTGTTTTGTTTTCTGATGAAAGTAAATACAAAACAATATTTGTGTCAAGCAGGTATCTATTCCCACTCATTTCTCATTCTTTTTTGATATTCAAGCGGGTCTTCATTAAGTGTGATGGATTTGCTTAAACGGGTAATATCATCTTCTGTGAAACTTGCTTCTGATCCATCATCAGTTTGTTCAAACACTTCTAATATTGTTATCAGCACCTTACCCCGCTTTAAACCAAGCTGTTCATTATATAAAGGTTTAATTTTACCGTTTTCGTAAATTGCTTCTATCGTTTTATACATTTTTAAAAGTATTTTTAACAAAAGTACAAACATTTCATGCAGGTTAAGCGTTTTTGGATGTTTTTTCGACCTTTGCATCTTTAAATTGATGATAATGAAAATCGCAGCACTTGTATCCGGCGGAGTGGACAGCTCGGTAGCCATTCCCCTGCTGAAAGAGCAGGGATATGATCCCCATATTTTTTACATTAAGATCGGTATGGAAGATGAGGGTGCCTTTATGGATTGCCCGTCGGAAGAGGATATTGAGATTACTACCTGGATCGCTAAAAAATACGGTTGCCGGTTTGACATTGTTGACCTCCGGAAAGAATACTGGGATACCGTTGTAAAATACACCATTGATACCGTTAAACAGGGTCTGACCCCCAACCCTGACATCATGTGCAACCTGCTGATCAAGTTCGGTGTATTCAATGATCGTTTCGGAAAAGATTTCGACAAAATAACGACAGGGCATTATGCCACAACTTACGAAACGGAGGAAGGTGTCTTTCTGGGAACGGCCGCCGACAAAGTAAAGGATCAGACCTATTTTCTGGGGCAGATCACCTATCCCCAGCTCAGTAAAGTGATGTTCCCCATCGGCCACCTGACCAAAAAGGAAGTCAGGAAACTGGCAGTGGAGATGAACCTGCCCAGTGCCCACCGTCCCGACAGCCAGGGAATCTGTTTTTTGGGAAAGATCAACTACAACGACTTTATCCGCGGGCATGTGGGTGAAAAACCCGGCTCCATTGTCGAACTGGAAACCGGAAAGGAACTGGGCAGTCACAAAGGTTTCTGGTTTCACACCATCGGCCAGAGGAAAGGATTGGGGCTAAGTGGCGGGCCGTGGTTCGTGGTGAAGAAAGATACGCGTGAAAACATCATTTATGTGTCAAACGGCTATGACCCGGAGTCACAATACAAAAATGAAATCCGGATGGACTCCATTCATTTCCTGAACCCGCATCATGACTATTCGCCACTGGAAACGATCAAATTCAAGATCAGGCATCAGCCTGAATTCAACGCGGGGAAACTGATCCGTGATGAAAAGGGGTTATCCATCGTGTCCAACGAAAAAATCTCAGGTGTTGCCCCCGGCCAGTTTGCTGTTATTTACGACCGGGAAGAAAAGACCTGTTTGGGGAGTGGGGTGATTGCAGAGGAACATGGCTTGTAAATGATCCAAACCAACCCATTATTTCGGAAGCATGCCGTTTCCGGGGGATGCTTTGTTTAATTCTTATAAACCAGAGATTTACATCTTTGACAATACTATATCCCGCCGACAGGGGTTTTGGGAGGATTTTTTTAAATATTGAATTTGCATTACATCTTAATGGCCGTTAAAAAACGAAAGGATGTTGTTTTCAATCCTGTTCAAAACACCTTCGGAAGGCATACGGTTGAAGGTTTCTCCGGTTACTTTTTCGAACAGTTCAATATACCGTTCCGAAACACGTTGCACAAACTCATCTGTCATTTCAGGCACAATCTGCCCTTCTTTTCCCTGAAATCCGTTGGCCATCAGCCATTCCCTGACAAATTCCTTGGACAACTGTTTTTGTGTTTCCCCTTTGGCAAACCTTTCCTCATATTCATCGGCATAAAAATAACGGGATGAATCGGGTGTATGTATCTCGTCAATCAGATAAATCTGATCCTGAACTTTGCCAAATTCATATTTTGTATCCACAAGGATAAGTCCTTTGGATGATGCTATTTCTGTTCCGCGTTGAAATAGCTTGCGGGTATATTCTTCCAGTTTCTTATAATCCTTTTCAGAAACCAGTCCCTGCCCGATAATTTCCTCCCGGGTAATATCTTCATCATGGCCTTCTTCGGCTTTGGTGGTTGGCGTGATGATGGGCTCGGCAAAACGCTGGTGCTCCCTCATCCCGTCGGGTACGGGAACACCACAAATGTCGCGTGCACCACCTTTATAGGTACGCCATGAACTTCCCGTAAGGTAACCGCGGATGATCATTTCAACAGGAAAAGGATTACAAAATCGCCCGATGGTAACCACGGGGTCCGGGCTGGATATTTTCCAGTTGGGTACAATATCGGCCGTGGCATCCAGAAATCTGGAAGCGATCTGGTTCAGAACCTGTCCTTTATACGGAATACCACAGGGCAACACCACATCGAATGCCGAGATACGGTCAGTGGCTACCATCACGAGGTATTTGTCGTCAATATTGTAAACATCCCTGACTTTGCCGTGATAGACGCTTTGCTGGCCGGGAAAATGAAAATCGGTTTTAATAATTGCTTCTTCCATATTTTTAAAATTTATTCTTCATCTAATTTATTATAAGCTTCTATGATCCGGGTAACCAACCGGTGCCTGACCACATCCCTTCCGTCAAGATAGATGAAATCAACGCCTTTGATCCCTTTCAGAATTTCCTGCGCCTGCAGGAGTCCTGATTGTTTTTTCCGCGGAAGGTCTATTTGCGTTACGTCACCCGTGACGATAAATTTGGATGACTTGCCCATACGGGTGAGGAACATCTTCAACTGGCTGGTTGATGCATTTTGTGCTTCATCGAGGATGGCGAAAGCGTTGCTCAGTGTCCGGCCACGCATAAAGGCCAGCGGGGCTACCTCAATGGTTTCATCTTCAAGGTAGGACAGGAATTTTTGAGTGGGCAGCATATCGCGCAACGCATCATATAACGGTTGCAGATAGGGGTCTAACTTCTCTTTCATATCACCCGGCAAAAACCCCAGGCTCTCCCCCGCTTCGATGGCAGGACGGGTCAACACAATTTTTTTCACCTCTTTATTTTTTAATGCCCTGACGGCAAGCGCCACAGCCGTGTATGTTTTTCCCGTTCCGGCCGGGCCAATGGCCAATATCAGGTCATGGTCTGCACTGCTCTCCACCATTTTCTTCTGGTTTGGCGTCAATGCCCTGATGAGCTTGCCATGCCGCCCGTAAACCAGCACATCCCCTCCCCCGGTTTTTGTAACCGTGTTTTCTTCTTCCCCCATGATCTGCCGCACAGCATCTTCATTGAGTTTTCCAAACTTGTCAAAATAAATCAACAACAGGTCAAACCGTTTTTCAAACAGCCGGATTTCAGCCTCTTCGCCTATCAGCTTGATCATTTCACCCCTGACAATAATTTTCAGTTTGGGAAATAATTCTTTAATTTCATTCAGGTATTTATCAGCCGGGCCGTAGATTTCAAGGGGGCTGCCAATATCAAGTTGTAAAATACTTTCGCTCATTCTGCAATCAAATCAATAATTAACAAGTGTATGTTTCAAAATTATTAAAAATTAAACCTGAGGGGTTGTAAAATTTATAATTTTGATAACAGAAATTTTAACAATACATTTCACCGGAATTTATGGGGGTAATTACTTTGACAAGTGACTGGGGGTTGAAAGATTATTATCTTTCTTCGGTAAAAGGGATGATATATCAGCATTACCCCGAAGCCAGGATTGTGGACATTTCGCACGAGATACAACCTTTCAACATTAACGAAGCTGCCTATATCCTTCAAAATGCCTACAAAAGTTTTCCTGACGGGACGGTCCACCTTATCGGGCTCAATTCGGAAGAATCCATTGACAGTCCCCATGTGGCTGCCCTTTTCGATAAACAATACTTTATTGGTACCGACAACGGTATCTTTTCCCTGATTTTTGAAGGACAAGCTGAAAAAGCTGTTGTGTTGGATATTATGCAGGAAACGGAAAAGTTTACTTTCTCGGAAAGGGACAGGTTTGTGAAGGCGGCTGTTCATCTTGCCAAAGGGGGAAAAATAGAAGAACTGGGAAATGAAAAAGAAAAGCTGATTGAAAAATTCTCGTTCAAACCGGTGGTCAGCGAAAATATGATCCGTGGCATGGTACTTCATGTGGATAATTACGAAAACCTGGTTACCAACATTAATGAAGAACTTTTCAGGAAAGTTGTGACCCATAAAACTTTTGAGATTTCTTTTCGCTCCTATACCGTGAAAACCATCCGGAAAGCATACAGCGACGTGAGGCCGGGCGAAATTGTCGCTTTGTTTGCCAGTAACGGGTTGCTCGAAATTGCCATCAACAAGGCCAATGCTTCTTCATTGCTGGGCGTCATTGCCAAAGACCCAATTATTGTTGACATAAAGTAAGATTGAGGGAGGAGGATGGTTTCCCGCACCTGCGGAATTCGATGGTTCTCCCTGAAGTTTCATTATTTCATCTCCCGGAACCTAATCCCCCCTTTTCTCTTTTGCTGCAAAGCAACCACAAGCAGATACAGACGAAACATAAGGAAACCGTCAAAAAGGCCTAAAAGAGCCCCTGCCAACACATCCCCCGGATAATGTGCTCCCAGATATATCCTGCTGTAACCAACCAGAACAGCCCATAAAAACATCACCCAGGGCAGCCATTTAAAAGGTTTATACATTAAAAAACTTAAAAACGTGGCCAGGGCAAAACCATTGGCAGCATGAGACGAAACAAAACCATATTGCCCGCCACAACTGGTTACCGTATGCAACAATAAAACCAGGTTTTGGTTATGACATGGCCTTAACCTTTCAAAAACATCCTTAAAAGCATGAACCGAAAGCTGGTCGGAAAACAGGATGAGCAGGGCCACAAAAGCCAGCACAAGAAAACTCTGTAATCTGAAACGCCGGATGATGAAATAAAGCAACAGCAAATAAAACGGGAGCCAGAACCATTTGGAGCTGAAATAAACCATTATATAATCAAAGAAACCGTTATGGAACCCGTTGATCAAAAGTAAAAGTTGCGTATCGAGTTTATCCAGGGTTGCAAGCATCCGGGGTTAATATTATTTCTTTTTAGACCTTGATAAAGAGATGGCTTTTTTCTTCATCTCGTAATATTCATTGTTATAAGGATTGTGTTTGATCAAAATATCAAGATTTTCCATTGCCTGTTTTTTTCTGCCTTTCTCCATCGCCTTTTTCGCCTTCTTCAGGTAATAGTCATCCCCGTTACAGGTGTAACCCGGATTTTTGCCCACAAACACCAGCAAGGCATTCACTGAATCGGTTTTTGTCCCTTTCAAATTAAACTGTATCGGGATATCGAAACGTGTGTAACGATCATTTTGACAAGTGTTCCATTTTCCCCTTGTTGCCTGAAAAAAATCGGTGATCTGCTCGTCAATGCCGTAATGCAAAGGGTTTTTCAGGGTAACCAGTTTGATCACCCCGTTACAATCCACTTCAAAAGAAGCGATCGTAATGCCAATGATACAATTATTTGTGGCTTGTTCGGGATAAGTAACTGTGGCCAAGAACAACCTTTCAAATGAGTAAAACCCTCCCCTGAAACGGTAATCGAGCAAGTACTTCAGGGTTTTGTTACGACTTTGGCTAATGGACAGCGTATCCTGAGCATAGCTGAATACGCTAAGTAACAGAAAAAAGGCCAACATTCCGGGTATTATTTTTCTCATAATCAATCGAACCATTTTGAGTGCATAAAATTAAAAAAATTGACATCACCTTCAATATTCATTATCATTGCAAAACCAAAACCTGATAATCCCTTTTTAAATATCGTTCTTCACAAATGATTTTCTTTAATAACTAAAAACACTAAATTATGTCAAATCAAAAACTTACACGTATCCTGTCCATTGATGGCGGGGGAATACGAGGAATTATTCCCGGACAAATACTGGTTGCCCTGGAAGAAAAACTGCAACAAATGGATAACGACCCCAAAGCCCGGCTGGCCGATTATTTTGATCTCATTGCCGGAACAAGCACAGGGGGCATCCTGACCTGCATTTATCTCTTCCCTTCTCCGGAGGATTCCTCAAAGCCACGATTCTCTGCCAAAGAGGCGGTTGAGTTATATCTTGACCGTGGTGATGAAATATTTGATATCTCCTTTTGGCACAAGGTGAGGAGTGCCGGGGGCATAACCGATGAAAAATATGATGAGAGCAACCTGGAAGAGGCCCTGGATGATTATTTGGACGACCTGATGCTGAGTGAACTGGTCAAGCCCAGCCTGATCACTTCTTACGACATAAAAAACCGGAAAGGCCACTTTTTCAAATCGCATAGAGCGAAAAAAGACAAGTCCTATAATTTTCTCGTCAGGGATGCTGCCCGGGCCACATCGGCAGCACCTACCTATTTTGAGGTAGCCCGTGTTAAGTCGGAGACGAAAATGGTTTATCCACTGATTGACGGCGGTGTGTTCGTAAACAATCCGGCACTTTGTGCGTATTCGGAAGCCCGGACGACCCGATTCGACCGGTTTCGCGACAAACCCAAAGCGGCTGAAATGGCTGTTCTTTCAATAGGTACGGGTAACCAGGATGAATCCTATCAATACAAAAAAGCCAAAAACTGGGGGGCAGTTCAGTGGATAGTCCCCATTATTGACATCATGATGTCAGGGGTAGCTGAAACCGTGGATTACCAACTGAAACAGATTTATGACGCGGTGGGCAAGCCCAATCAATACCTTCGAATTTCACCTGATCTGGGAGATGCCAGCCCGAAAATGGACAATGCTTCGATGGAAAACCTCAAAGCACTGAAACAAGCCGGGATTGACAATGCGAAAAAATCTGATAAGGCATTAACGGATTTTGCAAAATTGCTTATTGATAACAAATAGCATTAGAAAAACAGGGTAATTTTCGGATTAATTGTCCGGTTTTTTCGAACAGGCTTTTGTTAATTTCATGTTAATTATTACACCTTTTGTTGCATTCAGCTTATTTAAGTCGTAAATTGCGTTAATTATTTCCGACAATCAGCTATATCGGATACTCTAATTACTAGTTATTAACTATACATACTACTACTACTATGAACTCACAAAGGGCACTAGATTTTCTCAGTTCAGTGGATGAACTTGACCGCATTACTTTTATTCTTGACCATTTCGATACAATCATTAGCTGCGAATTCATTGAGTTTCTCAAAGGCCAGCTTGAATTCGCAGAAAAAGAATTGAACGGGGCCGGATACTTCTCTAAAGTTTTTGAAGAAGAAGATGCCGTGTTGCTTTCTATTATGCAAAAAGAAATGAAAATCCAGGCCGACAAAACCCGGAAAGTGTGGAACAGTGTACTGACGGTGTCATCAGGTTTATTGGACATAGACCAGTTTGATATATTATCAGACCTTAACAATTTTGCGAAACCGAGAATGAAAGACCTTGTAAATCCGGATTACAATATTTTTATTTCACCACCAAAATCCGAGCAGCTTAATACAAGTCTCAGCTAATATTTTTTATTCTTTCCGATGTTTAAAGAAAGAACTAAGTTTTTGTACTGCCATCGCCCGATGGCTGATTAAGTTTTTTAACTCTTCGGGCATTTCGGCAAAAGTCAGGTCATATCCCGAAGGAATAAAAACCGGGTCGTATCCAAATCCCCGTAACCCTTTCTTTTCAGTAATTATCCTTCCTTCCACCGACCCTTCAAATTTGTATTCAATGCCATCCAATATCAAAGAAACGACCGTTTTAAAACGGGCAGTCCTGTTTTCAACACCTTGCAATTCAGCTAAAACTTTAATTATATTTTTTTCCGGGTTTCCTTCTTCGCCGGCATATCTGGCCGAGTAAACCCCCGGCCTTCCTTCAAGGGCATCTATCTCCAGTCCGGTATCGTCCGAAAAACAATTTAACCCAAACCGGTTGAAAATAAACCATGACTTTATTGAAGCATTTTCCTGTATCGTCTTTCCCGTTTCAGGAATATCCTCATCAAAACCAATATCTTTAAGGCTCAAAACCTGGTATTTGTCTTGAAATATTTGCCTGACCTCTTTCAGTTTATGAACATTGTTGGTTGCGAAGATGATTTTTTTCATGGCGGATGTTTTCAAAAAAAGAAAAAGCGGGCCCTTTTACAAACCCGCTTTTTCAAATCATTTTTTTTAATCATATTAAGGAAGTACAAGCGGTGGATAATCCGATACATTCACCTCGGGTATTTTTGAATTGTATTTTGCATTGATGGCACGGATAAAATAATCAGCAACCATTGCATTACCCTGTGGCGTAAGATGAATACCATCCAGTGAAAACAAATTGCCGGTAACAAAAGTCGATGTAAAATCAATCCCGTCGGCAATAATACCCTGTGTTGCAACCTGTTTCATCAAACCGTTTACATCAAGAAAAGCCAGTCCGTTGGCATCCACATTATCTTTAATGATCGTGTTATAGGCATCGGTAGCCGTTTTAACATTCTGTATCTCGGTTTCGGTAAGCACAAACATGTCAGGAACAGGTTTTGCCGTACCCCAGCCGCCACATTTCAGTGAATCCTGAGGGATGGTGAGCAGTACCAGCTCATCTTCTTTGATCTGCCTGAACTTATATTGTGCATACTGATCAGGCAGCGGCATATCTTTATCAAAGATCACCATTGGATTCTGTCCCAGTTCCCAGTTTATCCTATATGGCAGGCCATTGGCTTCCATCAACTGGTTATACGGGGTATAAGCCTGGTTCAGCGCTGCTACATCGTCAGGGTTTGTAAGGACAATGGCATTGTAAGGTACCGTCATGAAAAAAGGTACAGATGTAACATCGGGTATATTAGCGACTACCCCCTGAGAGGCATCATTCAGAACAATCTGCAATGCAGCCACATAGCTGGCCTGAAAACCAACACTCACAGCTCCGGCAACCGGTGTAATGGGTTTTAGTCCCCCGGATGTTGCATAATCGAGTACATCATTGTTCCCGACCCAAAAACTAAAGAATGTAGGATTAACTTTTGCCGCTTCATTAATCAACACGTCAGTAGCCGGGTTGGTGGCAAAACGACCATAAAAAGGATTGAACGACCCCAGGCCGGGAGCCAACAAATGAGCCACTTTAATACCCGGCACAGCTATATTGTTGAAAGGCCCCTGATCGGCAACGGAGGTTTTTAAGTAGTCCCACATAGTTTGCTGGTCCGGATTGGGATTAGCGGGTATGGGCCCCAGGGATCTTTGCTCCAGGCAATCGGTTGAATAACCCAACACGAGCTTTGTTGTTAAATAAAGGCCGTTTTCGGTTTCGGAGATTCCTACACCATCCTCAGTTGGCATCAACGGGATTTTAAAAACTCCATTGCCGCCTGCAAAAGCCATTTGTTTGGCCATAATATTGGCAAATCCGGCTTCCTGTCCTGATGTGTAAAGTGCCCCGCTGGCATAACCCGCAGTTAGCGAATTACCCACAGCTACAAAACTTGTAAAATCGGCACTGCCGTTACTGGGTGTAAAATCATTAATTTCAGGTTTACACGAAGCAATAATTAACGGCAGTAAAATGATATAAAATAAATTTCTTGTTTTCATCATATTGAACTTTAAGGGTTAAAAACTATAGCTGATACCAAGACCCGGTACAATGGCCGTACTTTGATAGGTTCCGCCAAAATTATCAGGTGAGTAATTCTTTTCTGCCTTTTGGCCGAACAACTGAAGCCAGGAAATATCAATACTCAGGCCTTCAACCGGCATAATTGACAAGCCCAACGTATAGGCAATATTATTCAGGCTGACTGTTTCGGGTGAAAAGTAATCCGCATTTGTCGGAGTAGGATCATAATAAACGCCTCCTCTTACAATGATTGTTTTGTTGATATCATACTGAATTCCCAACCTGGGAATAAATGAATCTTTATAAAGCCTCGGGTTAGCCGAATTCAGCAGGGCGCCTTGTTCCTTGAACGAAAAGTTCAGTGTATCATAAACATTCCACATTACCCAATCCAGTTCAAAGGCCAGCATCAGTTTATCGGTAACATTAACAGCTACACCAAAGTCAAGGTTGGCCGGTAAGGGCAGTTCCGCATCAAATTTATTGTTTACAGGTATTGTGCCCTGTAGTGCTGATGGAATGTGGAAGGTGGCATCACCGTCTTTAACAGACATTTTTATTGCCGACCTGTAGTTCAGGCCGATTTTCAAAATATCAACCGGTTGCCAGAAAATACCTGCATTAAAACCAATACTGTTTGCTTTACCATCAAGTTCAACATAGGAATCGCCACTATAATTCAGGGCTTTTCTCATTTTTACACTACCAATGGTATAAACAAATCCTGCTCCGATACCCAACTTATCATTAATGTTGAATGAAATAGTTGGCTGGATGTAGATTGCGCTTAGTGAAATTTTCTGGATCAGGAATTTGCCCGCCCAGTCATTATTCCATGTGGCCGAACTGCCATAAGGGGTATAAACACCCAATCCAATGGTAATCAGGTCACTGATCTTATAAGCACCATAAACATAAAAAGGAGTACTGGCTTTGTTGTCGGTTTCAGCCTGATAGTTACTCTCCGACTTTTGAAAAGCAATATCAGATAAAATCACACTGGCACCAACGTCAAAGTCCCACTTCTTTTTCATGAAAGACAACGAGCCCGGATTATAAAAAATAGAACTCGATCCGTAAATCGTCGGGGTACCGATAAGCCCGAACCCTGTTTGCTTGTTTCCTTGCAAACGCACCTGGTATCCCCCAGCAAACATGGTTGTTGAGATGAATACCGCCATAACAAAAAAGATAATTTTTTTCATAATTCTTTAATTATTTTAGACCGTGCAAGATAGTAAAATTATTATTTGTTAAAAACTAACAAAAATATCTTTAATAAACATTGTATTCCATTAACAGATAGCAGCTCCATTCCGATGATACAGGCTGCAATTACATAAAAATGTTAATAAACCGGATTCCAATCAATAGGCTCCAGACCGTTTTCCTCAAGTAACTGATTGGTTTTCGAAAAATGTTTGCAACCGAAAAAACCCCGGTTTGCTGAAAAAGGGGACGGATGAGGGGCTTTCAGGATAAAATGTTTACGGGTATCAATCAATGATTGCTTTTCCTGGGCATATTTTCCCCAAAGCAAAAAAACAATTCCTGCCCTTAAATCGGAAACGGTTTTTATGGCAGTATTGGTAAACACTTCCCACCCTTTTCCCTGGTGTGAGCCTGCCTGTCCGGCCCTGACCGTCAATGTTGCATTGAGCAATAACACACCTTGTCTGGCCCATTTCTCAAGGTTGCCGGTTTTGGGAATGGGAATCCCGAGGTCGTTGTTCAACTCCTTATATATATTGATGAGTGAAGGAGGGATCGTTACCCCGTCAGGAACCGAGAAACACAATCCTTGAGCCTGCCCGGCACCGTGATAGGGGTCCTGACCGATGATCACAACCTTTACAGCCGTCAGGGGAGTGAAATTAAACGCCGAAAAAATCTGAGGGCCCGGTGGAAAGATACGGTAAAAATTTTTTTCTTTTTTAAGAAACTCTTTCAGTTGAATAAAATAAGGAGCCTCAAATTCATCACGCAAAGTTTCGCGCCAGCTTTCTTCAATATGAGGTGCTTTGTGTGTCATATTCTGTTTTTTTGGTAACGTTATTGTAATAATTTCGTAATATTTTTGTTATTTAAGTAAAATCTGTGTTTCTTTGTTCAGCACAAATGATTATACAGCGTAAGAGGGTAAAATTATGAAAAAATTATTGGTCGCAATATCTATTGTTATTTTAATGGCTTTTTTGGCAAGTTCTTGTAAATCATCAAGTAAGTGCGCTGCTTATGGCGAGTCTTACAAATACCAGAAAGAGGTTAAGTATTAGGATAGGATAGGATCAATTACTCTCTCTTTAATAATGAAACCCGTTCTTGTATAATACGTTGGAGGGCATTTTTTATCCTGTCATTATGAAGAGAATTGTTCAAATATTCATACTGTTTGCGTTCATTCTGAGCAGCAATGAAATATTTGGCCAATTTGATACCGAACAATTTGACTCCCTTGAAAATCAGATACTTTATAACCGACAATGGACATTTGGTATCGTAGCCCATAGCCTGGGCCTTGGCATTCAATATCGTTCGGGAAAAAGGACCACCTACTTCAGTACACGTATGTGGGAGGTTGAGTTTGTCGGTATGCGTTCTTACAAACAGGTTAAGGTCATCAAACACTATTTTGCCAATTCACGGCGGTATGTTTACGGTAAGCTGAATGATGCTTTTTTTCTCAGGGGGGGAATGATCTGGAAAAAACTTTTAAACAGGAAACCTTATTGGGGTGGGATTGAATTGAGGTTAACTTATGGAGGAGGGGTGAGTCTTGGGTTAGCCAAACCCTATTATTTATACGTACTCTATTTTTATGAAGTGCCCGGAGGATTCTCCTATGAAATTAAAACGGAACGATTTGATCCTTCGCAACAATCGTGGGATGATATATACGGCAGGGCACCTTTCACCAAAGGTTTGGGGGAAACCACCATTCATCCGGGTGTTTATGGAAAAATCGGGTTAAACTTTGAATTCGGCAAACGAAATACAAAAATCACTGCCCTTGAAATTGGCGGCACAATGGATGTCATTCCTTTAGGGCTAACAATTATCTCAAACAAGAATAAACAGATATTCTTCCCGACAGCCTATCTTACACTTACTTTCGGAAAACGGTTTAACAAATATTAGTTATTGGATAATTGGTATAAAGTTTATAACGGGTATTGGACTTCCCGTCCGGATTAAAATTACCGGTTAGTATAATCAGTAAAACATAGTTATTGACTTTTTTACGATATTATTCCCTGTTAGGTAAGCGTTTTCAAAATTAGTATCAGTAAAACCTACACTAAAGCATAGGGTAAAACTTATCATTTACCTGCCTTGCGACAGGACTGTTTTATGTTTAACTTGTGGCATCCTTAACAACCGGAACATGTTTATTCATGCCTTTGCATATAACCAGAAACCTGTTTTTTGCCTTAAACAAACAGAAACCCTTATCCCCGTAAAGAGAGAGAGAGAGCTAAATTTATCGGGGTTATTCCAGGTAATTCTAACGGCCGGCACCCGCCTTAGGTTTGTTGAAATTTTTCGAACGCTTTAAAAATTTTAATTAACCTTAATACTATTAAAATCATGAAAAAATTAGTGCTCTTTTTATTTACAATTCTTATTAACAGCGTATTGTTAAGTCAAAACGACGGAGAATATATTTATTCATTCTTAAAACTTTCCAACCCGGATAGTTCATCCATCATGCAAATACATTATGTTGATTCCCCGCACCAGGACACTTTGCTTGTTGCGGAATATTTTTCTCCGGACAATAATTCTCAGGTTGACACACTGGCATCAGATCCGAACTCATTTCAAATGATCCCAAGCAGCTCCAACAACCTTACAGAGACAATCTGGCTTAATGGTGAATCGGACGGGTCTTTGCCATTGGAGCTATGTGCCAATACTAATCATAATAAACTTTATGCTTATGATCGCGGGAGGAAAATAGTCATTTTAGATAAAACCAACGGTGTAAATACCGGTTCTGTTCCGGTATCAAACACAGGTTATTTAATTAACTCAAGTTTCGCAGGTATTAAATGGCTGAGATTCAACAAAAGAAAGTTTAAAAAAAGTAGCATTTTGTTTGTCTATTATACTAATATTTAGTATTTTAGACGTGTAATTCCAAATACAACAAAATG
>CAJVWU010000034.1 GCA_913009755.1 uncultured Bacteroidia bacterium | reverse complement strand
TTTGCAGAGCATATAAAATTTGTTATCAACATTATATGGTTAATAAAAAACATATATTAGTTGCTACATTTATTGAAAAATATCGCATAAACTATTGGCTAATTGCTAATTATCGAAGTAAAATGCGTTCAAAAAGGATGAGCAGGTTGCCCGAACGTTTGCGGTTGAAATTCCGTAGCGCTTTCCTGTTCAGGTAAGTGTCGGGCAGTTTGTTTTCCTGCAGGGCAAAACTCGAAACCGCCAGGGCCACACCTTTGATGCTCATCAATTCTTTGGCAACGGCTTTTTCCACCTCCTCGAGGTCGAGCCCTTTTTCTTTAATGATTTTCTCATTCAAATAAAGGTAGGGCGGAAAAAAATCGTGGATCAGTTCCTGCCCGATGCCGAACTTTTGCTTGAGGGTTTGTATGGAAGGTTCTTTATCCCATTTGTCGGGCGAAACATAGCCCGATTCGATGCCAAAAGATTCCAGATAACCTGGAACATCGGGGCCGCCATGGTCACCCGACAATACGATCAGGGTATTTTCGAGGCCGACCTTTTCATCCACAAAAGCGAATAAATCGGCAAGGGTGCGGTCCAGACGTAGCATATTGTCTTCGGCTTCCAGGCTGGACGGCCCAAACAAATGTCCGACATAATCTGTCGAAGAAAAACTAATTGACAGATAGTCCGTAATTTCATCTTGGCCGATGTCTTCGGCTTCGATCAAAGCTTTGGCAAAATCGAGGGTGATTTCATCGCCGGCCGGACTAAAAGTAAGGTAGCTGCCAAAATAGGGACTGTTGGCCGGGCCGAATTGATGCGGAAATGTCCGGCCAAAACCGGCCATGTCCATTTCCCACGGCTGATCATCATCATTGCCAAAAAGATACGTTGATCTGTCGTGCATCAATTTCCATGACTTATTGTTAAAGGTATTGGGGAATTTGCGTTTGTTCCATTGCTTTACCCACTTCGGATATTCTTTGTAATAGTACGAGCTGGTGATAAACTCGCCCTTTGGCTTGGAGAACCAGAAGGTTTTTCCGGTATGTCCTGCCATGGTAACGGCACCACGGTCTTTCACCGAAACGCCAAAAACTTTGGCTTTCCCGTTGGTCATCAGCATCAATTCGTCGCTGAAAGTGGTGGTGATAATGTTGGCCGGCGAGCGGCCATCGGTAGAAGCAATCACTTGCGACTGGTCAATCTCGGTACTTGCATCCACATCGGCATTTTCGGTTAATATCGGGTAACGCGCATCTTCGATATTATAAACCAGCCTTCCTTTTTCGCGGTCGAACCAAACATTGGAAATCATGCCGTTCACTGCCGGGTCGGCACCGGTGGCCAGCACCGTATGCCCGACAACAGTCTCGGTGTTCGCATGTCCGTAATGGGCGTTGGCATACCAAATTCCCTGTGCTTTCAGGTAGCGGAACCCACCTTCGCCCATGTTTTTCATGAACTTTTCGGGCAGGTCGCCACGCAACTGATCAACGGTGATCTGGAGAACAAGTTTGGGTTTGTGGGTTTGTGAAAAAGCAGTGCCTGCCCACAAAAGGGACAGTATTGTTATGATTGTGATTCTAATTTTCATTGATTGATGGTTTCTTTTTTCTATTTAAATAATTCAAACGGATTTCCTGTAAATTGGAACCCTTCCTTATGTGGCTGACACCATGAATGATAACCTCGGATTTTTCTGCCAGCATGGCGATAGCGCCCGAGATGATACTGAGTTCTTTGGAATATAAGATTTTTGTTAGCTGTTCAGTTGAATTCATTTCAGCAATAAAATAAAAAACCTTGTTTCCCTCCGTGATTGATAAAGTGCAGCAGAGCTGTTGAATATCATCTTTAATGGATTCCAGCGATTGCGAAAACTCTAAATACTTCTCGTGCTTGGGTTGAACAATAATTTCCAGTTTTATCATAGAATATTTATAAGACAGGTCGTTTATTGATTTTTGACGGGTTCACATAGTCAATTATAGTGCCAAACAGTTGGCGGTGATTTTAACGCCAATAAATACAGCGAGTTATGGTTGTATTCAAGAAATTCCCAAAATTTGATTTTAGCCCTAAAACCATGAAATATAACGGATACCATGAAATAAGACAGGAGAAGTTAAATATTTTCAATTTCATCATTCAAAAAACGCCATTCAGGATTGAAGGCCGTAATCAGCCTGTCTTTCTTTTCCCTGCGCCATTTTTTGATTTCTTTTTCCCTTTCGATGGTGTGTTCAATAAAAATAAAAATTCCCTGTCATCTCGAGGAGGTACGACTGAGAGATACTTCCCCAAGAAACTGCCTGTCATCTCGAAGGAGGTACGACTGAGAGATCCCCCGGGAGAGAGGTTTGCGCCCGGGGGATATCTCGTCGCTTCGCTTTCCTCGATATGACAGCCGTTTTTCCGGGGGATATCTCGTCGCTTCGCTTTCCTTGATATGACAGCCGTTTTTTTGGGGGTGACACTACCGGGCTTTATTAATTTAAGCCCCAGGTCGTTTGATTTCTAATTTGCGCATGCGTGAACGCAGTGTTTCGGGATGCATGTCTAAAATCCGGGCTGCGCCTTCGGGGCCGTCAACGCGCCAGAATGTTTTTTCGAGTACTTTGATGATATACCGCCGTTCGTATTCGGCTAATGGAAGCATTCGATTTTCTTCCTCGAAATCAGGTTTTAGCAAGGGTTCAACAGACAAGGAAGTGCCTGAAGAAGTGATGATCGCCCGTTCAATAATATTTTCCAGCTCCCGGATGTTCCCCGGCCACGAATATTTTTGGAGTTGTTTAATCGTTTTAAGGGGTATTTTTTTGATGTTGCTGTTCAGTTTACGATTGAACTGTTTTACAAAATGTTCAACCAACAGAGGGATATCTGAAATTCGGTCGTGCAAGGGTGCAATGGTGATGGGATACACATTCAGACGGTAATACAGGTCTTTCCTGAAATGTTTTTTCCTTATCTGTACTTCAAGGTTACGGTTGGTTGCCGCAATCACCCTGACGTCAACTTTGATGGTTTTAGAACTACCGATCCTTTCAAAATCACCTTCCTGAAGAACGTGCAATAGTTTCGACTGAAGATCAAGCGGAAGCTCACCTATTTCATCCAGAAAAATAGTTCCCTGGTGTGCCAGTTCAAACCTTCCGATTTGTTTTTGAATGGCTCCGGTAAAAGCACCCTTTTCGTGGCCGAACAATTCGCTTTCGATCAAACCGGCAGGTAAAGAGGCGCAATTCACTTTCACAAAGGGCTTGTTTTTTCTTTGGCTCCGCTTGTGGATGGCACGTGCAAAAAGTTCTTTCCCTGTCCCGGTTTCTCCTTCCAGCAAGACGGTAGTGTCTGTTTCCGCAACTTGCTCGATCCGGAAAAGGGAATGCATCAGGGGTTCGCTTTCCCCGATAATCTCTTCAAAACCGGCACGGCTTTCAATCTCTTTGCGCAGGTAAATATTTTCAGCTTGCAACCGGTCTTTCAGCGCTTGCAGTTCTGCAACTGCTTTCCGCAGCTTTTCTTCGGTATCCCTTAACCGGCTGATGTCAATGGCCATACCTACCAGATATTCTTCTCCGTCAATATTTACATAATTGGCCGTGTCGATCACTGGTATTTTTTTTCCTGTCTTTGTGAGGATATTTTGTTTTAAACTTTGCTCTTTTTTCTCGCTAAATAATTTATTAATGGCTTCAACATTGATATCCCTCGCTGTTTCTTCCATGAAATCAAACGCATTCTTTTTGTATAGTTCTTCTGCCGAATACCCCAGCAACTGTTCCAGATTTTTATTCCACAACAGCAGTTCGTCCTGTTTGTTGAAGACATAAGCGAACTCGGGCATGGCTTTCAGTATGGCCCCGGCCTTAAAAGGCAGTGCCGAAAATTGTTTTTTTTGTTCTTTCAATTTGTATTCCAGGTCAATCTGACTGTTTCGATTGCAAATTTACAATATTCCACAAACCTGATTGTTCTGTCGTTATTACCTTATGTTTTCGGGAAGCAACCTGAAGTTATCAAGGAACAATCCTGTTATTTTGAAATATCGGATGCAAAGGGGCTTGTTTTGTCAGGTCTTTTCCTGCTGTTGCCGTCCGCACCGAAAACCTGTGTCAGGGTTGCAAGGACGGAAAACTCCAGATCAGAAAACAAAGCAGAAATCCTTCCAGGGCAATGGTCAGCAGTGCAAAAAACACCACTCCTTTTCTCATCCGGAAATATTTTCTTAGCAAAAAGGCTCCTATGGGCAGCGAAAGCAATACCGGTGTGGTCAGGATAATGGGCCACATCCCGAACTTTTTCATGCGGATGATCATCTTGTTTTTGCGGGTGAATTTTTTTGCGTGCTTTTTTTTCAGGGCCTTTTGTGCTTTCCGGCTATTGTACCTTTCCAGCCAGGGGTTGGGTGTTATTTTGTGCAGCGCCGGTTTGATATATTTTGAGGAGATGATGAAGAAATGGCTGATGTAATAGAAAAACGAAAAACTGGTCATGCCTCCCGCAATCATGGCAATGACGGAGGTCCAGAATCCCAGGCCGGTGAGATAGGCATACAACGGAGTGTAAAAATATTTTACCATCGCTACCATGAAAACAGATGCTATTTTGAGGAATTCCGGCATAGATCGGGATAAGGGGCAAAATTAGGGAAATATTGACATCGGACAAATCAGACAGGCCTCTGCCGGCGTGTGAGTAAAGACTGGCCAGATGAATGTTTCATTTGCCGTTGTTCAGGGTTTGCAATTTTAAAAAGCATTGCGTGCGGATGCTTGAAGCAGGGCCAGTCATCGCAATTTATTCCCTCTCTATGATACACCGAATCGGGCATAGGGTACCGTTGCTTCTTTTTAGAACGGGATAAAAGCAGGCTATTTTTCTAATTCGAAAGGATAAATAACTTTCCAGTCATTTTTCATATCAATAACGGTCCAGCCTTTTTCCCTGGCTTCATCAAGTCCTTTATCCAAACGCCCAATATGGGAATTTCTATCATAAGCCCATTCCCTAATCGAATCGGTATGGTGGACATAGAGCATAAAACTCTTTAAATTATTGGAAGCTGTCCATTGCATCATGGCAAGGTCGCCGTCGGAATTCCCGGCGCAGAATACCGGCTTTTTCCCGATAATTTTATTGATGTTGATGGGTTTCCCGTCTTTATCATCAATAAAATCAAGCTGGGCCAGCTTAATTATTACAGGGTCTCCATTGTTGTAATCGTAGGCTGTTTTACCGGTGCTGCCAATAATTTGTTCGGGAGGTATCCCATATAACTCAGGAATAATGGCACGCATAAAATCCAGGCCGCCACCTGAAACGATGTATGTTTTAAAATGGTTTGCCTGTAAATAGATAAGCAGTTCCAACATGGGTTTGTAAACGAGAGCAGTGAACAGGACATGCTTTGTCGGATTTTTGGCCGTGTCGGCCCATATTTTCACAATGGATTTAAACTTCCGGGTTGACATGCCGGCATGGCTTACCATCACCAGTTTCAGCAAGCCTCTTTCACCGGATTGGGCAATCGTTTTCATGTCGTTATCCAGTACAGCTTTAAAAGGTTGTGTGTTTTTCCATTCGGGATGTTGCGGTGCCAAAGCCTTGATTTCGTCAATGGCAAAAAACAACTGGAAATAGGCCGGTTGTTCGCTCCAGATGGTGCCATCATTATCGAACGTGGCAATCCTGTCTTTTACAGGAATAAAATCCGGACTGTTTTTGTCGGTTACTGCAACCAGGTAGTTGATGATGTCTGTTTTGTTTTTACTTTCATTCCACGAAGGAAGCGGGTCAATAGTGGCAGTAGATGTAGTTTGTCCTTTTGCTTTTCCCTTATTGTTTGTCGTACAGCCGGCTACTGAAAAAAATAAAACGGCTACTACAAACCAATTAATTATATTATATTTTTTCATCTGTTTATATGTTGCATAAATAATCATTCCCTTCCGGCAACAAGTTCGAGACAGGTTGTGTGTTTAAAAGTTGGTAAGGAATGTAAAAATTTGGACGCCCCTTGGTTGAGGCATCCAAATAAAGAAGTATGATTAGTCAATTTTCGGCAGAACCAGTTGTTTCTGCTTGGCAAATTTTTTGATTTGCTGTATGGTTCTGAAACGGGTAATAGTCGTAGGGCCGGTAAACACCTCACTCTGCATTGGGCGGGGAGGATATTTAACATAAGAATCCATTAAGGTTTGTATCTCTTTGGCAAAGATAATCATGGTCCATGTTTTCTCGGTAAAACTATTCATAAAGATATCGTACTTTTCCTGTGGGTCCTGCCATAGATCATAAACGGCCGGAACCGTTGCCACATACTTGGTTTCTCCTCTCCAGCCTAATTGTTGTCCGGGCATATCGCTTCCGGCCATAGCGCCGTTATCTCCTCTGAGGTTAAAGACGGCTTTAAACCGGCCCACCCTGACAGCTCCGGGTGAAAGTTCCTGTTCAGTAAAATAGAACCAATTATCACGTAAGGGTTTCCCTTCATCAAATAATATGTTGGACATGTCGTAACTGTCAAAAACCATGGGGACGCTATCTTTGTCTTTTTTTGGCAGTTCCACTCCTGCAAGAGAAGCAAAAGTTGCCATTAAATCCAAACCGCCGACTATATCGTGATTTGTGCTGCCGGCTTTTATATGATTTGGCCACCATGCAATGGCGGGTACGCGGCTGCCGGCTTCGCGGTCAGTTCCTTTTGAACCTCTGAAGGGTGTATATCCGGCATCGGGGAAAACATCCTGCCAGGCACCATTATCAACGGTATAAATGACAATGGTGTTGTTTTCGATACCGAGTTTTCGGATTTCATCCATAATCCTGCCAATGTTATAGTCCAGTTCAACCACGGCATCGGCATAGTTGGTTTCGGCAGCTGATTTGCCCACAAATTGTTTGGAAGGCAGATTTGGCTGATGATTTTTGGCAAAGTTGATGCTCATAAAGAATGGTTTGTCTTTTTTAGCAACACTTTTCATTTCTGCAAGCACATTGTCTGTCATATTCATATCCAGCTCTGCAATGTTTTCATTGGTTACCGGGCCGGTGTCGCGAACCGGTTTACCGGCTTCGCCTTCGAGGATGCCTTTGGTAACTTTTTTAAAATAAGCCCTCATTTCCGGCGACATATCCTTATTCCACCCGGGCATAGCGTAAGTGTAAGCGTTTAAGTGATAAAGGACAACATTCTGCATTTTATCATATCCATGTGCTGTTGGCATGGCATAATCGGCTTCGCCGAGGTGCCATTTCCCATAAAAAAAGGTGCTGTAACCTGCTTCTTTCAGAATATCGGCAAGTGTCCATTCGGCTGCGGGCAAGCCACCGCCTTGTCCCTGAAAGGCTACCGTGGTCATGCCGCTTCTGTTGGGAATCCTCCCTGTTTGCATGGCAGCGCGACCCGGCGTACAGCTTGGCTGACCATAAAAATCCCAGAATTGCATGCCTTCATGTCCCATTTTGTCTAAGTTGGGTGTGGCCATTCCACGGCCTTTACCACCACCATAAATGCCGAGATCCCCCCAGCCGGTGTCATCGGATACAAGCATGATAATGTTGGGCTTGCTGCCTTTTTCATTCTTGTTTTTCTTTTGCGCGTATGCCGCTGGCAACGCCAAAAGAAATATACTTATTAGCATTGCAGTTATAAAATGTTTTTTTTTCATTTTTTAAAAATTTAGTTTATAATAAAATTGATTTGTGTTTATGTTGTTTTTCGAAATGGTTTGAATCTTAGTTGTTTATAATTATTACTTTCCGGAAAGCTTTCATGTTGACGGCTATCCAGCCTTCCGGTGAAAAATATCTTTTTAACAAATTTTAATTTAACTCATTGAGTAAACAGCACTTTGAAGCGGGAAATGTTAGTTGTTTTCAATGTTGTCGTTTGCAAAGATAACTATTTAAATTTAATCTAAATTAATTTTCAAATGTAATGGGGATAGAAAATTTCCGGGGGTGTTGAAAAAAGATACACAGCTTTTTCAAAATTCAAATGATTCGTTTTGCTATCTGATTCACAAAACGAAGTAGATTTGTAAAATGTTCCATAATATGGTGGGAAGATATCAGTCTGCATGGCTTTTAATTGCCGGATTTTATTTCTTTTTATTGATCAGCGGATGCCATAATGCCGGCCATCGCCATCCTGAAAAGATCATCTTCCGTTATAACGAAGCTGCGGGGATTGTGAATCTCGATCCGGCCTTTGCCCGTGACCAGGCACACATCTGGGTTTGCAACCAGCTTTACAACGGCCTGGTGCAACTGGATGACAGCCTGAATGTGTTGCCGTCAATCGCCAAAAGATGGGACATTTCGGAAGATGGCCTGGCTTATACTTTTCATCTGCGCAATGATGTTTATTTTCATAATAGTGAAGTGTTTAAAAACGGAACAAGAAAAGTGTCCGCCTCTGATTTTGTTTACAGTTTCAACCGCCTTGTTGACCCGGCCACGGCTTCGCCCGGTGCCTGGGTGTTTGCGAACATTGACCGGTTCAATGGAAAATACGCCTTTGAAGCTGAAAACGATACTACGCTGATTATCAGGTTGAAAAAACCATTTCCCCCGTTTTTTGGGATACTTACCATGCAATATTGCTCGGTGATTCCGCGGGAAGCGATTGAAAAATATGGATCCGATTTCAGGAAACATCCGGTGGGTACCGGCCCTTTTTATATGAAAAACTGGGAAGAAAACATTAAAATGGTTTTGCGGAAAAATGAAAATTATTTTGAAACACAAAACGGGAAGCCATTGCCTTATCTGGATGCGGTGTCCATTTCGTTCCTCATTGACAAAATGACGGCCTTTCTGGAATTTGCCAAAGGGAACCTTGATTTTCTTTCGGGGATTGACCCTTCCTATAAAGATGAACTGCTGGACCGTAGCGGGCAGTTGAGGGAGAAATACCGCAACCGCTTTAATATGATCATCAATCCATACCTGAACACCGAATATTTCGGGATTTTGATGGATACCTCGTTGGAACTGGTCAGGAACAGCCCGCTGAGGTTGCTGCCGGTCCGTAAAGCCATAAATTATGGTTTTGACCGCGTAAAGATGATAAAATATTTAAGGAACGGGATCGGGATTCCGGGGAACAAAGGCATGATCCCCAAAGGGATGCCAGCTTATAACGAACAGGCCGGCTACGGTTATCACTACGATCCCGAAAAGAGCAAACGGCTGTTGGCCAAAGCCGGGTTCGGAAAGGATAATCCTGTGCCGCCAATCACGCTGGTAACCACTTCCGACTACCTGGACCTGTGTAAGTTTGTTCAGGCACAGTTGCAACAGATAGGATTTACTATTGAAATTGAGGTCTCACCCCCTGCCGCCGTCATTGAGCGCAGGGCACAGTCGAAGATCAATTTTTTCAGGGCATCGTGGATTGCAGACTATCCGGACGCAGAAAATTACCTGTCGTTGTTTTATTCCGGCAACTTTGCTCCGTCGGGCCCAAACTACACACATTTCTCCAATGCGGCTTACGATTCTCTATACCGCCTTTCATTTGGCCTTGCCGATCATAAAAAGAGAATTAAATTATACCGTGAAATGGACAGCCTGATGATGACCCGGTCGCCGGTTGTGATTTTGTATTACGATCAGGCTGTACGCTTTGTGCAAAAAAACATTGTAGGGTTGACAGGCAATCCCATTAATCTGTTGAATTTGAAACGGGTTAAGAAAATAGCCCGTTAAAATGGTGATTTTTTAAAACAGGTTCGTTTTGTTGGAGCTGCCGGGGTGAAAGGAGTCTTGAGTCTTGAGTCTTGTGTCCTGGTTCTTAAACCCAAAATCGTCCAACCTTTGTAACTTTGACCCTTCACCGTCGTCACCTTAATAGACATGTCAAAAGCAATCTTCAATAAACGTGTCATGCCCATTACCGGAAAAATGTACCGGTATGCAGTGTCAATTGTAAAGGATACGGACACTGCCCATGATGTGGTTCAGGATTGCCTGGCCAGGATATGGCAAAAGAGAAACATGTTACCCGGGATCAACAATGTGGACTCATGGGTGATGCGCATCGTTAGAAATCATTGTTACGACTGGGTGAAAGTAAACCGCTACAACCTGCACGACAAATGGAAACCGGAAAAGGATGGCGTGATGATACCAGATAGTATTGAAACAGACCAGGGGGTTCTGGTTGACGATCAGTTAAGATGGCTGGATAAGGTCATCGGCTCGCTGCCGCAAAAGCAAAGGGAAATTTATCACCTGCGCGAAGTGGAAGAGATGACATATCAGGAAATTGCCGGGATCATGTCAATGACATTGGGTGAAGTGAAGATCAACCTTCACCGGACGAGGGGAAAGATCAGGGGAATGTTTAAAAAAATACAGGAATATGGACTTGCAAATTGAACAGTTGCTTGAAAAATACTGGAACGGCGAAACATTACTGGCCGAAGAGAAAAAACTGAAAGCATACTTCGGACAGCATCCCGGAGCACCTGAAGCACAGTATTTCAGGAAAATTGTTGACGAACGGCTGAAAATTCCGGAAAAACCATTCGTGCATCCGGGCAGGAAAATACAGCGGGGGTGGCTGTCTGTGGCTGCTGCCGTGCTCATCGTGCTGCTTTCACTGCCTTTTGTTTTTCAGCAACGGCCGGCACGGGACCCGTTTGCCGTGAACAATCCCGAAGAAGCCCTGAAGATCACCAGGGCATCGCTGATGATGGTTTCGCAGGGGCTGAACAAAGGGAAAGCCTATACTTATGAATTAACGAAACTGGATGATGCCAGGGAGGTGTTGGCGAAAGAATGATACGGGGTACGGGTTAATCCTGTCAGGTTTCCACGGGTCCCTGCGGGTGAGGCAACCTGACAGGTATCTGCGCAGGGAGGCATCCCACCCCCACCCCGCCATAAATGAAAGGGAAACTGATGAACAGGTAAATTAATATTGTAATATAAATCAGTTACCAGCCCTTTAGGGTTGGGTATTAAAAAATTCAAAACAATGAAAAAAGCAATTGTAATTATCGGAATGATGTTCTTTTCTGTGGCCATGATGGCGCAGGGGACAGTAATAAACAAGTATTTTAACGAGTTTCAGGACAACGAAAACTTCACCAAAGTGTCGGTGAGCCAGAAAATGTTTTCCATGTTCACTGACATTGAACCCGGCAGTCAGGATGAAAAGGACTTTCTTGAAGCCGTAAGTAAACTCAAGGGGCTGAAGGTCCTTGTCGCTGACAGCATCCCTGATGCCATGAAAATTTATAAAAAAGCCGTTTCTGATGTGGACAAAGCCGGATATGAGGAACTCATGTCAGTAAAAGATGCCAAACAGAACCTTAAATTTTCCATTGAGGAAAAAAATGGCAAGATCAGTGAATTGCTCATGGTGGCCGGTGGAAAAAACAATTTTATCATGCTGAGCCTCTACGGTGAGATTGATCTGAAAAATATTTCTAAAATTGCACAGAAAATGAAGGTGAAAGGATTGCAGGAATTGGGGAAAATGCATGACAACGACGACAATGACCATGATAAAGGTGATGACAGCAGCCACCATGACCACGACAACGATTAAATATACGTTTATCATGTTGTTTCTTTTGGGATTGCTCTCTCCTGTAAAGGCACAGGAGCAACCGCTGAAAGATTATGCCGGGTCCAGGAGTGAACACAAATTCTGCTTCTACCCGAGCACCCTGCGGATGATCAACCTGACCCATAACCCGGACTTTGATGACCTGGTCAGCGGCATTGACAAACTGCTGGTTTATAATCTGGATTCGGCAGCCCGGGCCGACAAAAATTATCAACAACTCTTTGACACTTACCGTGATCTCGGTTTTGAAGAACTGGCATCGGTATATGGTGGTAATTTTGATTTTTTCATTTACGGAAAAGACCGGAGAAAAGAGGCCGAATATGTGGGCATTATCAAACAAAAAGATAACCTGACGGCCTTTTATCTTCGGGGTAATATCGCTTTCAGTAAAATACCCCGTCTGATGCAATCCGTTAAAAACGGCAACGTGATCAACCCATTTGATTTTAACCTGAAAGATATTGAAAAAAATACTCAGCATAAATAACCTGTCCAAACGGTTTGGCAGGATACAGGCCGTGGACAAATTGGAACTGAAGGTTTCTGCAGGCCAGGTTTACGGAATCCTGGGCCCCAATGGAAGCGGCAAAACCACAACACTTGGGATGATCCTTGATGTGGTGGCCCCTGACGAAGGCGGATATGTGTGGTTTGACAACCAACGGCCTGTGGAAGCCCGGAAAAAAATCGGGGCCATCCTTGAAACCCCTTCTTTCTTTCCCTACCTGACGGCTGTCCGTAACCTCATGATAACAGCCCACATCAAGCAATGCGGTGAAGAAAATATTGAGCCGGTGCTGAAGCAATCCGGGTTGTACGAACGCAGGAACGACAAATTCAAAACTTACAGCCTGGGAATGAAACAACGGCTCAGCATTGCCGCCGCCCTTCTTTCCAACCCGCCTGTACTCATCCTCGACGAGCCCACAAACGGTCTTGACCCGGAAGGTATTGCCGAAGTAAGAAGCCTGATCAGGAATATTGCCAAACAGGGAAAAACCATCATCATGGCCAGCCATTTGCTGGATGAAGTGCAAAAGGTATGTACGCATTTCTGTGTGTTGCGGAAAGGGAAAAAGTTACATGAAGGCAGTGTAAGTGAAACGCTGGGAGAGATCAACAAAGTGGAAGTGGCCGCCCGCGACATGAAAAAACTTGAAACGGTCATCAGTAAATTTCCCGGCAAAACAGATTTTCATAACAACGGGACCAGCCTGCTGATTACCATGAAAGAAGATGTAAATGCCGTTGATCTGAACGATTTTTGCTTTGGCCAGGGGATCACCCTGAAAAAGCTGTTAACCCAAAGGAACTCACTGGAAAAGGAATTTCTTAAAATATTGAAAGAAAATGATTAGGGCATTGAAACTGGAATGGCTGAAAGTCAGGAATTACCGTGTCTTCTGGATATTGACGGGGATGTACCTGCTGGCCTTGCTGGTGATTACATCAGGAGGTGTGTTTTTTCTGGAGTGGCTGAAAAGCGAAGGGGCCGACTTCAGGGGCATTGACCCGACGATCGTTCCCATTTACGATTTTCCCGACATTTGGCAAAATACCACTTACCTCGGCTCTTATGTGATTTTCCTGCTGGCGTTTATTGTGATCATATCAGTGAACAATGATCTTACTTATCATACCCTCCGCCAGCATATCATTGACGGTATTAGCAAGAAAGAATATTTGATGAGCAAAATGCTGATGATCATTGTTATGGCTGCCGTGAGTACGTTACTTATTTTCTTTGCAGGCCTGGTTAACGGGGCTATTTACTCTCATGTATGGGGAGCGGAATATATTTTTCAGGATATGGAGTTTCTGGCAGCTTTCTTTTACCAGATCGTCATTTATTGTGCAATGGCTTTCCTGCTGGCACTGGTTATTAAAAAAACCGGGTTTGCTATTGTGGTGTTATTCCTTTATGCATTCATGTTTGAACCCGTCATTACGGCCATCATGGTCAATGCCCCGGCATTCCGCGACGGAATAGCTCCCGACATCGCCCGGTTTTTCCCCATAAAAGCCATAAACAATCTCATCAGCATTCCGTTTGGGAGATATATCTTCCGCGAAATTGAAGACTATGTTTCAATAAAAGCACTGGCTATAGCCACCGGCTGGTTCGCCGTTTATCTTGGTTTGATTTATTATATTCTGAAGAAGAGGGATTTGAAATAACGCCGGGAATACATGCCACTATTCAGAAATTAATTTGCACCTGATAATCCTGAACCGGATTTCCTTTCGGGACAGTCTGATCATCAGCGCTGCCAAAAGCGCCAACTGCAACATGATCCTCACCGAAGGCATGAGCGACGGCCAGGTGAATGAAAGTGTAAAAATACAGAGTCCGTTTACGTTTAATGTAAAGTAACACGATTATCTTATTTTTTCTTAAAACCCGAAAAAAACCCCATATTTATTGCCTAATTTTGCATCTGTTTCAGTAACTATGGATTTGGTTTTTGCACTGGCTTTTATTTCAGACAAGATACTGGGGATTGTCCCGGTGCCGTACCTTTTAAAACAGGATACCGGCGGAAATTATTCAATTTACAAACGGCTCACAATAAATGACCTTCAGTCTGACTTTGTGAATGATAAGGAGTGGGTGGGCAAAATAATAGAACGATCACTGTTGCTGGCACAACCGGAATTGAATAAGAAAGTCAATCCGAAACACACCAAAACCACGCTGGACGAATTCATAAAAACTGCAAATAACAGTGTGCTGAAATATCTGTGGGGATGGGTTGACAATAAAAAAATTGAGATCCTCAATATTGCCAAAGAAAACCAATCCCTGATATTTTTGAATAAAGACCATTATGCAGCAGTTTACCGGGAGGATATCATCGGGATTTCCAGCCAGCCGGCACGGGTTGTTTTTGAATTTGAAAGAAAAGGGGGAGAACTAATCTACAGGCTGAAGCTGTTTTGTGAAGAGGAACCTGTTGACCTGATAACCAGCGGAATTACCATCATTACCAACAAACAGCCCTTCATCGTATATCAAAACAGGCTGATTTCATTTGAAAACATTAATTTCAACGGAAATAAATTAAAACCTTTCCTTACCAAAAAGGAGATCGTGGTCAATGAAAAAATGCAGGGCCTGTTTTTTAAAAAGTTTATTGCGCCGGTTGTCAAGAAATTCGATTACACCATTGAAGGGTTCGATTTTACCGAAATCAAGACACAAGTCAAGCCGTATCTTATGCTGGAAAGAACCTTCACCGGTGAAATTGTTTTCACCCCTGTTTTTGAGTACCGCGATCATCGTGTTGAGTTTTATAAACAACAGGCAGTATTTGTCAATGTATTGGAAAATAAAGGGGTGTATTCACTTGAGCGTATCCACCGCGACTTCAATTATGAAAATTCATTGCTGGACCGGCTTAACCGGATCGGTTTCAAAAGAAAAGAAAAATGTTTTTATCTTGACACCCGCCTGGCTGACATTTATGATTTTACCGAGTATTTTACAACAACCACTCAGAAAACAATAGAAGCAGCGGGATTCAGGGTGGTTAACCGCCTGTTTAAATCGGAGGTCAATAGTTCGTTTCCTGAAATTGAATACAAAACAAAACAACGCCACGACTGGTTTGATTTGTACATTGAGATTACCGTCGGGGAATTCAGGATAAAATTCATCCAGTTAAAGCATCATATTCTGAACGGGATCAGGGAGTTTAACCTTTCTGACGGCACCCTGTTCATCATCCCCGCATTATGGTTCACCGAACTTTATCCGCTGGCCAAAAGAACAAATAACAACAACGCCGTTAAAATACACAAGGCCCAGCTTCACCTTCTGCGCAAAAACAAACTCATCCGCCCCGACAAAACCATAAGCGATTCATTATCGAAACTGGAAATTAAAGGTAAACCGGATTTGCCAAAAGGAATAACAGCCACGCTGAGGGATTATCAAAAAACCGGTTTCCACTGGATGTATCACCTGACACAAAATCATTTTGGCGTTTGCCTGGCAGACGATATGGGCCTGGGCAAAACCCTGCAGGTGATCACGGTGCTGCAAAAATATTTTGAAAATAAGGTTTTTGACAAATCTGTTCATCCGCCGACCAATCGGCAAGTTTTGTTGTTCGATGAGGCCACTTCCGATAACACCGGTTCCGGAACGGTTTCTTCCGCCCTGCTTATCGTGCCAAAATCCCTTATTTTCAACTGGATTGAAGAATTCAACAAGTTTTCGCCCGGGCTTACCTACACTGTTTATCACGGAAATAACAGGCAGGACAGGTTAAAGGATGTTTTTAACAAGGTTCATATTATCATAACCACTTATGGCATTGTCAGGCGTGATATCGAAGAACTCATAAAGTTTCCTTTCAGTTATATCGTTGCCGATGAAAGCCAGGCCATAAAAAACCCGCGCTCCAAAATATTCAGCTCCGTTACCGCCTTGAAATCGGATTTTCGCATTGCCATCACCGGCACACCCATTGAAAACAACCTGACCGACTTGTGGTCGCAAATGAATTTCCTGAACCCGCACATACTTGGCAACAGGAAATATTTTGAAGAAAATTATGCTATTCCCGTATCGAAAGACCCCGGTGGCGTGGAAGCCGGGGAGTTGAAGGACATCACCGGGCTTCTGTTGTTGCGAAGGCTTAAAAAAGAGGTGGCCCGGGAATTGCCCGAGAAGATTGAACAGGTGATTTATTGTGAAATGGATGAAAGCCAGAAGGCATTTTATGAATCTGAAAAATCGGCCATCAGGAACAGGATTCTGTTTGGCGGGAAAAAGGAAACCAACGTAATCAATGCCCTGGCCATGCTCAACAAGCTAAGGCAGATTGCAATACATCCCCGGATGATTGAAAAGGACCGGGAAATGCCTTCGGGAAAATTCGACAGCATCATCCTTACCATGGACAATCTGAGGGAGCAGGGACATAAATTCCTGGTTTTCTCTTCGTTTGTCAAGCACCTGAATTTGTTCCGGGAATATTTTGAGAACAACGGTATTCCTTACTCCATGCTTACGGGAAGCGACAACAACCGCCGCGAAATCCTGGAAGGATACAAAAACAACCCGGATATAAAGCCCTTCCTGATTTCAATAAAAGCCGGCGGGCAGGGGCTGAACATCACCTCTGCCAACTATGTGCTGATTGTTGACCCGTGGTGGAACCCGTTCGTTGAACTCCAGGCCATTGACCGTACACACCGGATCGGGCAAACCCACAAAGTGGTTGTTTATCGTTTCATTACCAAAGACAGCGTGGAAGAAAAGATGATGAGGCTTCAGCAGTCCAAACTGGGTTTGAGCGACATGCTGATAGACCAGAACCGCAGCGGCAAACTTGAATTGGCGGAGATTGAGAAGTTGTTGGATTTAGAAAGATAGCTGCAAAGGACAGGATATTAAAAGATATTCAAAAGAGTTCCATCGGAACGAAATGTAGATGTTTTCTTTCAATAATGATTTATATGATGGATATATATCAAAAATAAAACCCTGCCCCTTTTATCTTTACTTTGCAAAAGATTTAAGTTCATATCTCCGTGAAGACAAAACACACATGGACTGATTTTATCCTGAAAGAGTGGCTGCTGTTGGCCGCTGCCACAGGTTTTGTGCTCACGTCTGGCTGGCTCAAACAATTACCCTCTTACTCGACACAGGAATACGAAGTTTTGTTCATCCTTTTCTCTTTGTTTGTTGTTGTCAAAGGGCTGGAGCGCAGCGGTCTGATCACACGGTTATCACGGAGCATCGAAAAAGGGAAAGCCGTTTCCCTGAAGCTGGTAGTGGCCACCCTGTTATTATCCATGCTCATCACCAACGATGCGGCTCTGATTGTCCTCGTGCCGTTGACCCTGATGCTCAATGTAAAACACAAAGACATCCTGGTTATCCTCGAAGCGCTGGCTGCCAATACGGGATCAGCATTGACCCCTTTCGGCAATCCGCAAAACCTGTTTATTTACTGGTATTACAACCTTACGGCTGGGGAATTCATTTCAACCATTGCTCCCTTTACGATTGCTTTTTCGGTGCTGCTCATTCTTTCCTCGCTGTTCATTAAGACAAAACGACTTTCTGAAACAGCACACGCAACGGAAAAGATTGATCGTTCCGCATGGATTTATGGTATTTCACTTTTGCTGGTTTTGCTGGTTGTCCTCCGGGTTTTACCGGTTTATACCGTTGTAATTGTTTTTGTTTATGTCCTGATCTTTGACCGGAAAAGCCTGAAAGTGGACTATTCGTTGCTTTTGAGTTTCTTTTTCTTTTTCGGTGTGGCTGAAAACCTGAAAACTTTGCTGGGGACACAGTTCGAACATCCGGGTCATATTTTTTTGTTTTCCGTGGCCTCAAGTCAGGTGATGAGCAACGTGCCGGCAGCTTTGCTGTTTGCCAAGCTTACAGTACAGTGGAAGGCTCTGCTTTGGGGAACCAATGTGGGCGGCTTTGGCAGTCTGATCGGCTCCTTTGCCAATCTGATTGCTTACAAGCTGTACATTAACCACAACAAAACAAACAACGTCGTTTCTTTTACAACAAAATTTCTCGTCCTCGGATACCTGGCATTTTTTATCGGAATAGGATTGTACTATTTTTCCTGACATATCATTCCGGTACGTTCAGAAAGAACCTTTTTTAGCAGGTCCCGAAAAAAATAAGCCGAATTGAAAAGACTTTGAAGAAACGAAAAATTATCAGAATTTCACCAGTTTCCCTGTAAACATTTCATCCCCTCTTTCAAGGCGGTAATAATAAACCCCCGGAGAAAAATTACTACCGTCAATGCTGAAACCTGTTTCTCCTGATGTGGTTTGAGTTTTTGTCGTGGAGAAAACGACCTGACCCCTACTGTCATAAACAGAGAAACTGATCTGCTCCTTATTCTGGCCGGTAACCTTTATGCTGATCATATTCGTGAAAGGATTTGGAAAGACTTTTGGCATTCTTTTCTGATCCGGTTCATCATCCGTCCCCAAAACTCCAGGTAGCAAAGTAAAAGTCTGCACCGCAGTTACAACATTCCCCCAGTCGTCTGTCAGGTCAAGACGCAGAAAATAAGCGCCCGGCTCAATACCATCTGTATCCCATGTTACCAATACACCATCCTTTATCTCGGTTTCCTGTTGCCCGCCAATGGGATACCATGTGGTTGTATCACTGGCTTTCTGGTAATACATTGCGTAGTGTCCAAAATCCATCAGATCGCTTTCGGCCCCTTTGTCAATCCATGCAGAGCCTTTGATCTTTACTTCCGAATTGGCAAAACCCGAGGGTGAATTGATGTTGGCCACCCATACCACGGCACCCGGATCGTAAACCGGGTTGAGAGTTGTTGATGACTGGATCAGCATCAGGATAGAATGGTCCAACGCCTGCACCAGCCCGTTCATCATGGTTGAATAGGCAAAGATCACAATGCTGTAATCGCGGCTACGTAAAGAAGAAGTCAGTGAGGAAAACCCGATAACGGAAAAAGTGGTGTCAGAAGCAAAGAAATAACCGCCGCTGCCGTCGATGTAAGTGTTGAACACGTTGACCTCCGAATTTTGCATCACACCGATTTCTCCGAGAATACAACCTTTTACATCCACAAATACGGTATCAAACGTGTAAAGGCTCCATGTTTTCACATCACAATTGTTCAGGTGAAAATACCTGTCATTGAGTGGTGCCGTATAATTTTCATAATGGTTATTGTTCACCAGTCCGCTCACGCTAATCGAATCGCCACCCCTGAATTGCATCCCGATCGAGCGAATACGTGAATTGGAGATGGTAACCTCCGATCCGTTGTACGGCATCATGCCCCACAATACATGTTTACAGTTGTTGATTGAAATACTGTAATTTACACCCGTTACTCCGGATGTTGAACTGTTAAAAACATAATGGTTCACCTGATCACCGTCCGGGAATGAAATATCAATTTTCGCATCCTCATCAAAAGAATGCCACAACAAAACAGTGGAAGCGTGACTAATGTCCAGACTAACGTTTTCGTCAATGATAAATTCTCCGGCCATGTCAATGGAATCAATGGTAATAGACGATTTACCATACATTCCCACAGTAGAAAAATCAGGTTTTTTTACATTGATCAATTCGAGGGATGCGGAATCAGTTGTAGCGAGGCTGTGGACCATCCCGCCGAAGTCGAGTGTTGAATGATGAACTTTCATTGAGGAGTTTCCGGTCAGGAAAATATTTCGCTGATAAAAATATTCCTGCGGGAAATAGAGATAGGAAGAATCAGCAATAACCTGTGCATTTTCAACGGTAAACAGATCACCCAAAATGGTAGCATGGGCGTTTTGGAACTTTAGCACACCATCTCCTAAAACAATAATGGGTCCTGGATGGAACCATGTTTTATCAATAATCAGTTCATCGCCGGGCGTAAAGCCAATCACCAGCGTGTCGCCGAGGGAAACCGTGTCGGATGACCTGGTATAGGATGGTAATTTTGACAGCTTTTGCTTTATTTCCAGAATATGGGTCAAGGTGCGGTGCAGCCTGGTTAAATCATTGGTTGCCGGGACAATGTGGCTGTCACCTTTTATCATCGCTTCATTTATAAATTGCTGCTGCAGGATTTCATTGGCCATTTTGATATCTTCTTGATACAAGTTGTCCTTCATTATCTGGGAAAATGACTGAGAAGTAAGAAAGATCAGAGCCATCGTTAAAAATTGAAAGAGATACTTTTGTTTATTCATTTGTTTTGCCATTTATTTTTTTTGGTTCATCTTCCGGTTAAGTATCCGCTTGCCTGTCAGGGCCGGAATGACGTATTCAAATAAGCCTTCGCTACAGACACTTCACCGTTTCAACCGCTTCTCAAACTCCCCTAAAAATCCAACTCCAGGTTTAGCTGGTCTTTCAGTTTGATAAGGCCCGGGTATTTTTTGGCCATTTCTTCAAAACGTTCCCTGTCGGTATAAGCCACTTTTTTATCGGTTTTTTTCGGGAGTATATGTTTCAGCCTGATCTGGTTGTTCCCTAACTCTTGTTTCAGGAATTCGAGCAGGGCGGTTACGTTGAGGACATCCTGGGCAATGAGGGTGTTGTCCACTTTGTATTCGATGATGAAGCCGTCTTTCAGCACCGGATCGTATTTACCAATGGCATTGGCAAAACTGGGTGATCTGGCTTTGTAGGATTCAACAAAACTTCGCCAGGTTTCAAGAAGTTTTTGCTGGTCAAATTCAGTTTTTATTATTTCTTCATCTTCAGTGGTTTTCGTTTCATCTTTGCGTTTCAGGGCTTCAAGGCTGTCCCTGATGGAGATGTTTTTAATTTTCCGGCCGTTACCCTCCCCGGTTTTTTCAACCGGCTTTTTTACAGAAGCCGGAGTAGGTTTGGTTTCGGTTTTCGGTTCGGTCTTTTTTTCAGGATATTGGACCGGCTTTTCTTTTGCCATTGCCGGTTGAAGGTTGGGAATGGTTTTTTTAACCGGTTCGTCACCAAAAGTGCTGACCAGCCGGCTTAGCTGCATCAGGGCAATTTCGATGTGTAGCCGTTTGTTGTTGCTGATTTTGTAGTCCAGATCATATTTGTTACAGATGTTCATGGCTTCCATCAGCAGCCCGGCAGAACCGGATGCCGCCTGAATTTTATAACGTTCTTTCAGCGAAGGGCTTGCCAACAGCAGTTCCAGCGTGCCGGGGTCTTTAATCACCAGCAGGTTACGAAAGTGTTCATTCAGGCCGGTGATGAAGTGTTGCCCGTCAAAACCATTCTCAATGATTTGGTTAAAAATAAGCAACAGTTGTGAAATGTCCCCGGCAAGCAGGGCATCGGTAACTCTGAAATAGTAATCATAATCAAGGATGTTCAGGTTTTCGATCACATTTTTATAGGTCAGCTTTTTACCGCTGTAGCTCACGATTTGATCGAAAGTGGACAAGGCATCGCGCAGGGCGCCATCCGATTTTTGAGCAATCACGTGCAGCGCTTCTTCTTCGGCTTCAATGCCTTCGTTGCCGGCAACATAGTTAAGATATCCGGCAATGTCTTCCACGCTGATCCTTTTAAAGTCAAAAATCTGACAACGGGAAAGAATGGTGGGAAGTATTTTGTGCTTTTCGGTGGTCGCCAGAATAAATTTGGCATACGCCGGCGGCTCCTCAAGTGTTTTCAGGAAAGCATTAAAAGCAGCCTGCGACAGCATGTGTACCTCATCAATAATGTAAACTTTGTATTTGCCGACCTGCGGTGGTATCCGCACCTGGTCAACCAGTGAGCGGATGTCTTCAACCGAATTGTTGGATGCGGCGTCCAGTTCGTGTATGTTAAATGATGCGTTATTGTTGAAAGCGGTACATGATTCGCAATGGTTGCAAGGCTCCAGCGTGTCGGTCAGGTTCTCGCAATTGATGGTTTTGGCCAGGATGCGGGCGGTGGTTGTTTTGCCCACACCACGCGGCCCGGTAAACAGAAAGGCCTGGGCTACCTGGTTGTTTTTGATGGCATTCTGCAAAGTGGAAATGATGGATTCCTGCCCGACAACCTGTTTAAAAGTGGCTGGTCTGTATTTGCGTGCCGATACGATAAAGTTTTCCATGTGTTACGGGTAAAAAACAGGAAGACAAAAATACAACAATTCCGGCAGATGACAGACACGGGATTTATTGGAAGTTGTTGGTGGGGACACTAACAACGGGGTTGGGATTTGCTTCCGGATTGCAAATCCGGAAGAGCGGATAAAAAAACATGCTGTTCAATTTTTCTGTTCATGGTCTTTAAAACTTATCGCAATCCTTGACTTTTGCTGACAAATTGTTTACTTTTATAGTAATTGAATTTAAGTAATAAAGGAGGCATTTCATCATGAAAACACCGGAAAAGATAGTCAGGCAACAGGCTGTTGCCGGCGCATTTTACCCTGACGGGATGGATGATGCCATTGATTTCATCAAGCGGACCGAATCAATACAGGAAGAAAAGATAAAACGATTATTGAAGTCAGTGGGAAAACAAAAAGTATCGGGAATAATTGTACCCCATGCCGGATGGGTTTTTTCGGGAAAAACAGCAATTTTGGCTTATCAGTTACTTAGATACAACCCGCCGAAAAAGATCACCTTGTTGGGTCCTTCACACCATTTTCCCATCAACCGGATTTTTTCCGACGGGCACAGTTACTGGAAAACACCCTTGGGCCTTATTCGATTGTTCAAAGACAATTTCTTCGAGGATTATTCAACGTACCATGCCCCTGAACATTCCCTTGAAGTTCAGGCGCCGTTCATTAAATATTATTCCCCCGAATCATTGCTTTTACCCTTGCTTACCGGTCAGATCAATACCATGCAGGCCACTGATTGCGCAAAGCATCTCGCCGAACACGGTTATTTTATCATCATCAGCACCGATTTAAGTCATTTCAATGACCTGGAAGAAGCCAAGCGGATTGATGCTGATACAATCCGTGACATCGAAAATCTGTCTGTTGATCATGTAACGGCCTGTGGTTCAAACCCGCTGAAGGTGGCTTTTGAGTATTGCCGGTTACGTGGCCTGCACCCGCAACTGATTGATTATTCCACCTCGGCAGACACATCGGGAGATACCGGAAATGTTGTGGGCTATGCCAGCTTCTGGTTTTGACCTTTATTGTTTTTAATTTTTATACAAATTATAAAAACCTGTAAAAAGTGTCTGTTTAACCTGATTAACCAGGTTAAACCGCTTTGACCTGTACCGCCGGCTCATCATATTCCTCAACCGGCAGGCAGGCGCAGAGGTTGCGGTCGCCAAAAGCATCATCAATTTTGGCTACCGGCGGAAAATATTTATTTGTCCGTACCCATGCAAGCGGAAAAGCAGCTTTCTCACGAGGGTAAGGGAACCGGTAATGATCGGAAATCAGCATTTCGGCAGTATGCGGGGCATTTGTCACCACATTGTTCTTCCGTCCGGCTTTGCCTTCTTCCACTTCACGGATTTCTTCCCTTATCCGGATCATGGCTTCCACAAAATAATTCAACTCGTTGAGCGATTCGCTTTCGGTAGGTTCAAGCATCAGGGTGCCATGCACGGGGAAGGCTACTGTGGGGGCATGAAAACCGTAATCCATCAATCGTTTGGCAATATCAATCACGGCAATATCAGCCGTTTTGCTGAACCGGTTACAATCCAGGATCATCTCATGTCCCACAAAACCGTTTTTGCCGGTATAAAGAATGGGATAATGATCTTTCAGTCGGCGCAAAAGATAATTGGCATTTAAGATGGCAATTTTTGTGGCTTCGGTCAATCCTTTCCCCCCCAGCATTTTCAGGTAGCCGTAAGAGATGATCAGGATCAGTGCGCTGCCAAAAGGTGCCGAAGCCACGGCGGTAATCCCGTTTTTCCCTCCCGTCTGGGAAAAGATATGTTTGGGGAGAAAATCCTTCAGGTGTTCCGCAACGCCGATAGGCCCTACTCCGGGGCCACCGCCACCGTGGGGGATGCCAAAAGTTTTATGAAGATTAAGGTGGCTTACATCACAGCCGATAAATCCGGGGCTTGTCAGTCCTACCTGTGCATTCATGTTGGCCCCGTCCATGTAAACCTGGCCACCGTTTTCATGGATGATATCAACAATCTCTTTGATCCCTTCTTCAAAAACGCCATGTGTGGAGGGATAGGTGACCATGATGGCTGACAGGTTATCTTTATGCTCTTCGGCCTTTTGTCTTAAGTCATCAATAGCTATATCACCGTTTTCCGTTGTTTTCACCACCACAACTTTCATCCCTGCCATTACCGAGCTTGCCGGGTTTGTCCCATGGGCCGAGGCAGGGATCAGACAGATGTTGCGATGGCCTTCGCCCATGCTTTCCTGATAGGCCCTGATGACCATCAACCCTGCATATTCACCGGCAGCGCCCGAGTTGGGCTGGAAAGAGATGGCTGCATATCCCGTGATCCCGCACAGGATATTTTCCATTTCTTCAATTATTGTTGCATATCCTGTGGCCTGATCAGCCGGAACAAAAGGATGGATGTCGGTAAATTCGGGCCAGCTCACCGGCATCATTTCAGAAACGGCATTCAGTTTCATGGTGCAACTGCCCAACGGGATCATCGAGCGGTTGAGGGCGATGTCTTTGTTTTCCAGTTTTTTCAGATACCGCATCATTTCGGTTTCCGAACGGTAGTTGTTGAAAACAGCATGATTAAGGAAACCGGTTGTACGGATCAGATTTTCAGGAATATTTTGTTTTGCATTTTCTTCCGGGCCGGCAAAAACCAGTACAAATTTTTGCTTCCCGGCAGCTTTTCCCAAAATGGCTGCAACGAGCGCCACATCTTCTTTCGAAGTCGTTTCGTCCAGGCTGATGCCGATGTGTTGATTGTCGTCAAAATACCTGAAGTTGACTTCCTGATTCAGGGCAACTTTTTTAATTTCTTCAATTTTTACAATGTCCGGTAGCCGGAAATACAGTGTATCAAAAAAGGATTCATTTTCCTGTTTGAATCCCAGTTTTTCTACAGCCACTGACAAGTCAACAGTCAGCGAATGAATATCTGATGCAATATTTATAAGGCCCTCTTTGCCATGATAAACGCCGTAGAATCCGGCCATGATAGCCAGCAGGGCCTGTGCCGTACAGATGTTGGATGTTGCCCTTTCGCGCTTGATGTGCTGTTCACGGGTCTGCAGGGCCATCCTCAGGGCCTCGTTGCCCAGCGCATCTTTTGAGATGCCGATGATCCTTCCGGGGATATACCTTTTGTAGTCTTCCGAAGTGGCAAAAAAAGCAGCATGCGGGCCACCGTAGCCCAGGGGAACGCCTAAGCGCTGCGAATTTCCAAAAACAACCTGTGCCCCCCATTCGCCGGGTGGTTTTAACAGGGTGAGGGCCATCAGGTCGGAAGCAACTGCCAGCGGGATATTCCTTTCAGCCGTTTGGGCTGCCAGACCGGTATAATCAACAATCTCCCCTTTTTGGTCAGGATATTGGACCATACAGCCGAATACATGATCATCCAATTCAAATGATCTGGCATCGGTAATGACCAGCTCAATACGGTAAGATTTTGCTCTCGTCTTCAATACTTCAATGGTCTGTGGAAACAGATCCCGGGAAATTAGAAAGACATTGGCTCCGGCTTTCACCCGTGCCCTGGGCCGGGCATGATAAAACATGAGCATGGCTTCGGCTGCCGCTGTGCCTTCGTCAAGCAGGGAAGAATTGGCCAGTGGCAAACCGGCCAGGTCGGAAACCATAGTCTGGAAATTCAACAGGGCTTCAAGGCGTCCCTGTGAAATCTCGGCCTGATAGGGGGTGTAAGAAGTGTACCAGCCCGGGTTTTCAAATACATTGCGCAAGATGACAGGCGGCACGATGGTATTGTAATAGCCCAAACCGATGAAGGTTTTAAAAACTTTGTTCTTCTTCCCGATATTTCTGATCAGGTTCAGGTATTCATATTCCGGGAGTCCGTCCGGAAGGTTCAGAGGGGTTTGTAAGCGGATGCCTTTTGGAATTGTCAGGTCAATCAACCGGTCAAGCGAATCAAGGCCCATGCTTTTCAGCATTTCTTCCACCTCCGTTTTGCGGGGGCCGTTATGGCGGTACATGAAATTATTTGCGATCATCGGATTTACTGTTATAATCTGCGTTAATGATATTTAACAACATTGGCCCGTTTCATTTTATGGGGTTAATGTGCGCGCAAAAGTAAGAATCTTTAAAGAGAAAATTCCTGTTTTGCCTCATAGATCAGTGAAATCATTAACAGGCGTTGCGAAGAAAAAAAAGGAGATGATCGCTCAACTCCCTTTTTGGATAACTGTTCCTGATTTCCGTCAGCCAGCCCCTTAATTGACAAAACCCACCAACAGGTTGTTTAAATTGTCGTTTGATTTTAATGCCACGAAGGCACGAATATTCATCCGTGCCTTCGTGGCAATTTTTAAGTTCCGTTTGTGGCTTCAGTTCCAACTGATTTAGCCTTTAATCCTCATTTTGTAAAATGACCTGTAAACAAAATAAAGGGCAATAGCGAGGAAAACAATACCTATGTACGGCGCAATGTTTCTGAAATTTATCGAGATTGCCATCTCCATGGCCAGCAAACCGAAAAGGGTAGTGAATTTGATCACCGGATTCAGTGAAACTGATGAAGTATCCTTGTAAGGGTCTCCCACCGTGTCACCAACCACGGATGCAGCGTGCAGGTCAGTCCCTTTTTCCTGCATGTCCACTTCAATCACTTTTTTGGCATTGTCCCATGCGCCACCGGCGTTAGCCATAAAAATAGCCTGGAACAAACCAAAGAAGGCAATGGACAACAAATAGCCGATAAAGAGGGATACAGGCAGGGAATGGGAAACCAAATCTTCCAGGTTCATCCCTTTGACAACACCCACGGGAGCGGACAGAAAAGCAAAGGCAAGTGCAAAAGAAAACAGGGCAATAAAGATGTTCCACATTCCTTTCTGGGCATATACAGTACAAATCCGGACCACTTCTTTCGACTTGTTGATATCGGCTTTTTTCTCAGCACCCATCTCCAGGTTAATGTTGTGTTTGATATAATCGGTAGCCCGGGCAGCACCGGTTGTAACAGCCTGGATAGAGGCTCCGGTGAACCAGTAAATAACAGAACCGCCAAGCAGGAAGCCCAGCACGGTATAGGGGTTCAACAGGTTTAATATCAATTCGGGTTTAATGCCCAGCGTATGTTCAATAACGAGAACAAGGGAGAAGATCATCGTGGTTGCCCCCACTACGGCAGTACCGATCAGTACGGGTTTTGCAGTTGCCTTGAAAGTATTTCCCGCACCGTCGTTGGCTTCGAGATAATATTTTGATTTTTCAAAATCGGGGGTAAAGCCAAAATCTTTTTCTATTTCGGGGGTCACTTCTTTTTGGTTTTCTTCAATCAGCGAAAGTTCATAAATGGATTGTGCATTGTCGGTAACCGGGCCGTAACTGTCAACAGCGATGGTAACCGGGCCCATGCCGAGAAATCCGAAAGCCACCAGGCCGAATGCAAATATGGCGGGATAGATCATGATCTCACTCAAACCGAAAGTACTTGCATAATAGCCGATAAACATCAGGAAAAAGAAAACCATACCTTCCCAGAATGCACTGAAATTTCCGGCAACCAGTCCCGAAAGGATATTCAGGGATGCCCCTCCCTGTTTTGAAGCTTCCACAATTTCATTGACGTGTGTTGATTTAGTACTGGTAAACAACTTGGTAAATTCAGGTATCAGTGCAGCACCGAGTGTCCCGGCACTGATGATGACGGATAAAGTGATCCAAAGATCGTTCCCCATGTCACGGATTATAAAATAGCTGACTGCAAAAGTGCTGATAATGGAAACAATAGAAGTGATCCAGACCAGCGATGTCAGTGGTTTCTCAAAATCAAGGTCTTCCGAATGGGCGTATTTCGCTTTTGTGATGGCGGCATTGATCCAGTAAGAGACAATAGAGGTTACAATCATTATCACGCGTATAACAAATATCCAGGTAAGCAATTCGATCTGGTTGGCTTCCCATGCCGAACCTTTGGTAACGGCCAGTACAATAAAAGCAATCAGGGCAACGCCTGTAACACCGTAAGTTTCAAAACCGTCGGCAGTAGGGCCAACACTATCACCGGCATTGTCACCCACACAGTCGGCAATGGTACCGGGGTTTCGCGGGTCGTCTTCCCCGATTTTAAAGATCACTTTCATCAGGTCGGAACCCACATCGGCAATTTTGGTAAATATACCGCCGGCGATCCTCAGTACCGAAGCACCCAATGACTCACCGATAGCAAATCCGATAAAACTTGCCCCGGCATATTCGCCCGGGACAAACATCAGGATGATGAGCATCATGGTAAGTTCCAGGGAAACCAGTAGCACACCGATGCTCATTCCTGCATTAATCGGGATTTGATGGAGTTTTAGCGGCTTTTTTTCCAGGGAAGCAAAAGCCATCCGTGCGTTGGCATAAGTGTTCATCCTGATCCCGAACCAGGCAACACTGTACGAACCGAGGATACCGAGAATGGTCCAGCCCAGGATCATCAGGACGCCACCTACGCCGAAATTCCCTTCCGAGAGCCATCCGAAATAAAAAGCAACGGCTGCTCCGATAAAAACGAAAAGAATGGCAAGGAATTTTCCTTGCTGGATGAGATAGATTTTGCCTGTCTGATAGATCACGTCAGCCACCTCAAGCATTGACCGGTGGGCCCTGATCTTTTTAACTTTCATAAATTGGTATAAACCAAAAAGAAAGCCGGCAATGGTAATTAAAAATCCCCAATAGAGGATGGTTTCCGTTTTCATCCCTGACGGAATAATCAGGTCGGCTTCGTTTGCAAAGGTGAAAACCGGTAGTGCAAACAAAGCAAAGAGTGAAAAAAACTTCTTCATAATGATGCTTTAATGATTAAATTGATTTATTTCAAACGTTTTCGATGGAGGTCGCAAATTTAAAAAAATCATATTAAATCAAAACGTACGTTAATAATTTGTTTGTATTGTTAGTAAATTCAAAATAACAAATCGTAACACCGGATGGTTTCCTTTAAAAAAGTTTTCTAATTTTAACCTTTATTTTGCATAGCAACAGGAATGAAGAAAATAAGACTTGAAATTGCAGGGATGTCATACAGTCAGTCCCAGAGTGGTGCTTATGCACTTATACTTGGTGTAGTGGGGGGCAAGCGGAGGCTACCTATTATTATAGGCGGGTTTGAAGCGCAGGCCATTGCCATTGAACTTGAAAAGATGAAACCTGCCCGCCCGCTCACCCACGACCTGTTTAAAAATTTCGCAATCCACTTCGGCATCCGTATCAAAGAGGTGATCATTAATAAGTTTGAAGAAGGGATATTTTATTCCGAATTGATTTGCGAGTTCGACGGGGTTGAGTCGGTCATTGACAGCCGTACCAGCGATGCCGTGGCCCTGGCCATCCGTTTTAATTCTCCTATTTATGCTTATGAATCCATCCTGGAAGAAGCAGGGATTGTGATGGATGACGATGAAACCTTCGAAACCGGAAAAGAGGTGAAAAAAGAAAAGAAAGGGGCTCACCAGGGGCACTACGAAGATTTCCTGATGGAAGAACTGGAAGAAATGCTTAAAAAAGCCGTTGGCGATGAAAACTACGAAGAAGCCTCACGGTTAAGGGATGAGATAAACAAGAGGAAAAAGAAAAACAGCTAATGGCCTGTTCGGGGAAATTCAGCATTATCTGTTTTTTCTTGTTTTTTACAACGACTGTTTTTGCCCAGATGTTTCCAAGTCTTTGATTTTTTTCCGTATTTTGGATTAATATTAGACCAATTGCTCCTAATAAGGACATATCTATTGGATCAAGTAAATGTCGTTTTAATGATTGTCCGAAAGATAATTCTCGGTTTATCCCATTTATTGAGATTGGTTTAAGTCCAAATGCACTCCAATTTGGTTATATCATGAATAAAGTTAAAAATTTATCCGGACAAGTTATTTGTTGTGGTCAGGAAAAAGGAAAAATCTTCAAGACAGCCGGGCCGGTTATTTTGCAATTTTCTCCATCGCCCCGGGGTTATGTTTGTATTTGAACAAGAACATAAAGGCAATCCCCACGACCAGTGCATAAGCGGCAAAGATAAACCAGATATCGTGCCAGTTGCGTATTCCGTTGTGCGTATAGAGTTGAATGATAACGCCACTTCCAAAAGCGCCGATCATGGCTCCCAGGCCGTTGGTCATAATCATGAACAATCCCTGGGCGCTGGCCCTGATCCTGGGTTCCGCCTCCATTTCCACAAAAAGGGAACCGGAAATATTAAAGAAGTCGAAGGCCATCCCGTAGATGATCATCGAAAGTATCAGAAAAGCCAGGCCGATGCCTGTCGGGAAACCAATGCCAAACAGCCCGAAACGAAGCACCCAGGCAAACATGCTCATGAGCATAACCTTCTTGATCCCGAATTTTTTCAGAAAGAAAGGAATGGTCAAAATAAAGAGGGTTTCCGATATTTGTGAGACAGACATCAAAATGCCATTGTGGGTAACGGCAAAGGAGCCTTTGTAGGCGGCAATTTTTCCGAAGTCGTGCAGAAAAGCCTCGCCCCACATGTTGGTAATTTGCAAAGCCGCGCCCAGTAACATGGAAAAAATAAAAAATATGGCCATCTTCTTATCTTTAAACAACACCAGTGCATCCAGGCCCAATGCCTGGAACAGTGTCTTTTTCGCCTGTGATTTTTCGATACCGCAATTTGGCAGGGTAAGGGAATAGACTCCCAAAACCAAAGAGAACGCCGCTGAGAAATAGAGTTGATAATTACTCAATCCCCATCCCAAAAGGTCAATAATCCAAACGGCAAGAATAAATCCGACGGTACCCCACACCCTGATTGGGGGAAAATCCTTGATAATATCGTACCCGTTTTTTTCAAGCAGGCAATACGACACGGTGTTGTCGAGGGCAATGGTAGGCATATAAAGCATCAGATAAAGCAGCATAACAATATAAAGCGAACCAAATTCGGTTTGCCTTGCAGCGAGGAACAGTAAAAAGGCACCCAAAATATGAACCAGCGCATACAGTTTGTTCGCACTCATCCATCGGTCGGCAATGATGCCCATCAGGCCGGGCATGAAAAGGGAGGCGATCCCCAGTGTCATAAAAATAGCGCCGATTTCTTCACCCTTAAACCCCAGGGTTACACCAAGATATTTTCCAAAAGAAAGAAGCCAGGCCCCCCACACAAAGAATTGCAGGAAGTTCATGACCGTAATGCGAAACTTTATCCCCATGTCGTATCGTTATTAAGAAGCCGTAAATGTAAGCCAATCTTGTTTTTTAACAAATAACCGGGAAGATATTTTCATTTAACAGTAGTCATAAAAACAGAGGGTGATTAACTTTTTCAGAATAACAACTAGTGTCGTTAGCTATTGAATTTCAGCAGGATATCCTGTGTGTATTTTTTGTCTGTTTTTCATGAAACCTGACCGGATATGTTAATAACTTTGGAGCCGGGAAAACTGAAAGCGGACTAACCCCGCCCTAAAGGACGGCGAAACTGACAGCGAAGTAAATATAGTCCTATGCAACTAATCAGTTACCCCGTCTTTTAGGGCGGGTGATAAAAGAAAAAACAACAAGCATGAAACAATATCTTGATCTTTTAAAAAACGTCCTGGAAAACGGCGTGAGAAAAACCGACCGCACCGGCACGGGAACCTTCAGTATTTTCGGGCCGCAACTTCGTTTCAATCTTCAGGAAGGTTTCCCGTTGCTGACAACCAAAAAGCTTCACCTGAAATCCATCATCTACGAGTTACTTTGGTTTTTGCAAGGCGACACAAACATTAAATACCTCCGGGAGCATGGTGTAAGGATATGGAATGCCTGGGCCAACGAAAACGGAGACCTCGGTCCCGTTTACGGTGCCCAGTGGCGCAACTGGAACGGCGAAGGCATTGACCAGATCAGCATGGCCATTGATCAGATCAGGAACAACCCCGACAGCCGCCGGATCATTGTGGCGGCATGGAACCCTTCGGTTTTGCCGCAATCGGGGAAAACCTTTGCCGAAAATGTGGCCATGGGAAATGCCGCCCTGCCGCCCTGCCATGCCTGGTTCCAGTTTTATGTGGCCGACGGAAAACTTTCGCTGCAAATGTACCAGCGCAGCGCCGATATTTTTCTCGGCGTGCCGTTCAATATTGCATCGTATGCACTTTTGTTGATGATGGTTGCACGGGTAACCGGTTTGAAACCGGGTGAGTTTCTCCATACTTTCGGTGATGCACACATCTATCTGAACCACCTGGAGCAGGTGAAACTGCAACTCACGCGTGAACCCCGAAAACTACCGGTAATGAAACTTAATCCGGAAGTGAGAAGTATTTTTGATTTTCAATACGAAGATTTTACCCTTGAAGGTTATGACCCCTGTCCGCATATTAAGGGGGAGATTTCGGTGTGATTGAAAAACTGAAAGACCTGATTAATCAAAAAAAAAACTATTCCGGCGAAGCAGGTTAATGCGGCTAAATATGTGGTTAAATGCTTAAATAAACGGAGAACAGCGTATTTAACAACTATTTAACTTACTGAAGCAAGTTGCCGCTTGTTGTAATTTTCAGATCACTTTGGTGGATGGCAGCCCGGAAAATTGGAGTAAGCGGGGTTGGAATCCAAAGCGTTTTAGGTTTTGACAGCGATAGGACAGCCTGGTCATGGCCTCATAAATTGAGACGTTTAACGGTATTTCCTGGCAGAAATAAATTATCAGGGAAAATTGAAGATAAGACCAAGATGCTTGCTGGGGAAGAAATATAGCCCAATGTTCATCGAATAGCTTCTTTGTTTAAAAGGTGGCTCTTGGGAACTTGCCAGAATTATATTGGAGAGGAATACCTATCGTATTATTTGGATGAAGTCATCTTTTTGATGGACGAAAATTAAATAGCAGAGGACTTCTTTAGTTTTTTATACATTTGTATTCAGATGCCTGATCCTGTAATTATCTCATAAATTAACATCTCAGGCATACTTTTACTACTTATTTTTTGCTGTGGCAAAATGACATAAACAGCTCCGGATTGCTTTGTGTGGGTTTGAGCACATTGGAAGTTCGATAGGCTTTTTGGATATATTTTTTGTATTTTGATTATTTACGAGGTGATATTAATTCTTTAAATGGGCGTTTGTACGAATCAATCTACCTGATATTCCAAAACATATTTTCCGGGAATAAACTGTTGGCAAATCTAATTGTCAGAAGTTAGAAATGATTGATGTATAAAAATACTTTTGTATTATCAATAAAGAATACAGCATTACTAATTATACGAATATGAAAAACCCTTCAATGAATTACCTTTTTTTACTCGGCGGCCATGACTTGGAAATGCTTGAAATTAAGGAGCTGTTAATTCAAAACAAACAGGAATTTGTGGACCATAATCTTTTTTGGAACAATGCCACCTGGGAAGATTATTCCGCAGAAATGGCAAAACCGGAAAACAAAGACAAAACTTTTGTTGGTATTGAGCTTTCCGGAAAGCAGGATATGCCTGCAGGTAGAATCGATATTGATCATCACAATTTTAATTCAAACAAACCCTCTTCCATTGAGCAGGTTGCCAAACTGGTAGAAGTAAAACTCAACCATTGGCAAGAGTTGGTTGCGGCCAACGACAAAGCATATATACCGGGTTTGAATCAAATGTGTGCTACCGAAGAAGAGATAAAAATGATTCGTAAGGCGGATAAAGAGGCACAGGGAGTTACTGATGAAGATGAAAAAAAAGCAGAGGAATCTGTTAAAAAACACAAAGAAGTGATTGATGGCGTAGCGATAATAAAATCATTGACAAATAAGTTCAGTCCCATCACCGACCTGATGTATGGAAAAGCCAATCAACTTATTGTTTATAATGATACTTCACTAAGTTATTACGGATATGTTCCCGACTTACTGATTTCAAACTATAAAGGCCAGATTAAAAATGCTAAAGCTTATTACGGCGGAAACAATGACAACGGTTTTTTCGGATTGGCGAAAGGATTCTGGTCAAAGGAGGAAATATTGAAAGAAAAAGAAACAATTCTAAAGATTATGAAAAATACCCATGTCGAAAAATTATACAGCTACCATATTTTTCTGTTCCCTTTTAGATGGAAAAACTGGAATTCAGGTGATAATTCTTCTTTGAAAGAAGATTTTAGTCTGGAAAAATTCAGAAAGAGTTTACGGAATGACAATAACTGGTGTCAAAGATTTTTCGAACTTGACCATTTCGACCATTATAACGAGTACAACTATTTTTATGAATATGTAAGAGAGATACTTTACGACCTTGGAGATGACCTCAAAATTAAAAAAACAAAAAAAAATAAGCAACTAATAAACCACTTTGAATATCAACTACCCGAAAAGGGCAAGCGTTTCTACAATATTAAACTGAAAGGGAATGGCAATGTATATCATCTTGAAATAGACAGTATTGTATTGAATATGTATAGCACGGGTACGGGTGTTCTCTCTTTTCACCTGCGCAACCATTCCTATTCCGGAAAGGATGACATCCTCAAAATCAATAAATTCGGAAGAAGGTTGTTCGTCCCGTTTTTTGACCTGAAACCCGACTCAATATATTCCGGCAATAAAGATGAAACTAATGAGAAGCAGCTGCTATATTCCACAAAAAATTATGAAATACCGGATGCTATATGGATTGGACAAAAGGAAATGCCTGATGAGAAGGATAAACTTTTCGAAGATTTCAACAAGTATCTTAATAAAGAAACTTTTAAACACGGCCCCTTTGTTTTACCCCGGTTTATTGATGGCCTTTTTTCCATCGATAATTTCTTTATAACTCATGAAAAAATAGCTGATGAAATAGAAGATACACAACCACAACAAAATACCGGCTTTAAAGTTTATTTGCGCCCGGTATTGGACGACAGAATGTTTGTTGTAAGTTGGTACGGCAACCGCCAATTGGCAGAAGAAATGAACAAGGTGGCTGAGTGCACGGATTTAACTATTGACGGGCATAATATTTATGATAACCGGAACACAAAAACCTATTATTCTTATGAAACCAGCGACTGGTGGTATAAATACATCTATGTTGACACCTCATCCACGCACACCAATAAGTTCCAAAAACAGGAACTACTCAAAAACCAAACTTATTCGCGTTGGGTAGAGTGGAAAACACTTTATGGCATGTCGCGATATAGTTTGGTAATGCTGACTTCTGACTTTTCTGATACACCATCCTTTTTAGTACGCCATTTACAGAGTATGTACTATAAAATGGCCGAGCTCTGTTTGTTGCAGCGCGCTACTATCTTGAGCTTTTCCAGTGAAGTTACTGCTGTGGCGGATTTAATCAGCAAAGACAATAAGGATAAAAAGGATAAAGAAGACCATAAAAACGAAGTTGTATCTAACAGAATTGAAAGTTTGTATAAACATTACCTGCTTTTCGTTAATAAAATTTACTTCAGGGAAATAACAGCACAAGAGCAGGGCATTGAGATGTATGATATGATACAGAGCGCAATGCGAATACCACAAGAAGTAAAAGGTCTTGATTACGAAATTGATGAGATCAACCGGTTTGCATCGATGGTGCATGATATAACGGAACAGGAAGAGATGAAAAAACTAACCATACGAGCAGACAAACTGTCTAAAATTATCGTTGCGTTTTTAGTCCCTACCCTGATAATTGGTTTATTCACCATGAAACCTATGCCTGATCTGGTGGACATCCCAAAATTTTTGTTCAGCACCAGCTTTGTATGGCCGTTTTGGATCAGCGTAGTCTTTATATACATTTTATCCTGCATAGGCTATTGGTTTATCATGAAATTTATATTGCATGATGCCAGCACGAATGATAAATCAAATTTCTTTCTATCCTGTATCGGTTATAGGTTATTCAAAAGATATATATTGCATAATACACACTCAGATGACAAATCAAACAAAAAAAATCCGGGAAACCATGAGTAAATACAAACTAAATTTTCAGCTTAAACAGCACACGCCCATCATCCATTTTCAACATGACCAGAAAGGCGCAACGCTGCGGGCAAGCGAGCTAAAGCCTAAGCTGGATAAGTTTTTGATTAAAAAGGCTTTTGGGGGAATATTGAATTTTGAGAAATATAAGAAGTTTTTGATCGGCGATATAAAAAGCATTGAAAATGAATTGCAAAGAATTGATAAAGATATAAGGGTAACCAATGAGAAAAAGGAGAAAAAAAAAGAGTACCTGAAAAAACAATATTTGGCTTTCGATTATAAAGTGAAAGTAAAAAGCAATAGCAAAGAATTTGTTTTAGGATTTCCGCGAAAGAAGTGGATTAAAGAGAATGGACGATTAATAAATTATGAGTTAGTTTGGGATAATCAATTTCCAAATTATTTTGGAAATATGAAGAAGAAAGGTGAGTATAAAAAACCTAAAAATTTTAGGTTCAGCAATGAACATATTGTCGGAATGGTAGTTTGTTTCAACACAGAACTTAAGTTGGAAATAATCAAGCATTTTCAAGATTTCTTTTTTGAGAACAATTTTGGAGCCAGACAAAATAAGGGATTTGGAAGTTTTGGATTGATTGAATTAAATGAGAAAAAAATTGATTTAAAGCAAGAATACGTAAAAAAATACCCAAGTTTTGAAGTTAATTTATCAACATTGACAAAGGATGATGAGTTATACTATAGAAATAATGATATTGGATTACCAACAAGACTATCCAAATTTAAAGCTAAACTAAATAAAGATTTTGAATCTTTATTAAATAGTAAAAAATATAAAAATGATGATATCCCGTTCTTGTTTAAACAACATAATTTATTTTATAGAATAGAATTGTATTATAAAACTCTTAGGAGTGGAATAAATTTGCCCAATAAATTATATTTTAAGTCTTTCATGTTTCAATATGCAAAGTCGCTTAATCCATCCCAGCAGTGGGACAAGAGAACAATGAGGGAGTCTTTTTATTTGGGAAATGACAAATATAAAAAAGTATTGGCAAATCGTGACGAAAGTGCAGAAACCCTAAAGTATATACCATCTGGGAATCATAAAAAAGACAAATTGCTTTTTAGAGATTTATTAGGGCTTTCGTCATTGCAACAATGGAAGTACTATAATGATGATACGATTACAAAAGAAGGGGTAGCAAAAGTAGATAACAAAGTAAAGGTTGAGCGATTCAAGTCTCCAATTACGTTTAAACCCATTCAAATTTATGAAGATATATATCAAATCTTTATCCTTACAAATGAAAGTGTAGAACAAATATTAAATGAACCATTTATGATAAATAGTAATAACAACCACAAAAGTATCGAATTGAGGATTCCAGATACTTTTAAGATAAACAATTACTTAAAATCATGTGCCACAGATTATATCTTACAAGATAGTAAAAGCTTTGATGAGAGTTTTAAAGAATACGTAAATAATAGTAACTCTCAAGAATCAAGGTATTTGTTAGATATATATACTCAATTAAATAAGTTTTATAACAAGTAAGATTAATGAAATACACCGCCCTTACCATAGGTCCATTACATAAAACGCTGCAAAGTGTTAAAAGCACCAAAGCCCTATGGGCTGCCAGCTATTTGTTCTCTTATCTTATGAAAGAGATTATTAAAAAAGCAAAGTTAAAAAAAGGGGGTTATGTGATATTACCCCAACATGAACCTGATGATTTGACCGCGACTAATAATGTCGGGTTATTCCCTGACAGATTAATCGTAAAGGGGGAGGTTTCAAACCTGCAAAATATTATTAAGCAGGTAAAAGAAGAATTTGCCCAAAAGGTTGCTAAAGACATTAGCAAAAACCAAAATGATGTTGTCCGGTATTTTAAAGAGTTTCTATGCATCAATTTTATTGAAATAGACCTGCCGGAAAAGGCCAATGTTATTGTTGCGGTTACCCCGCTTTTAGATACTGCCGAATTAAAACAGCCGGTATTGCGTCATCCCGAAAATGATTTTCTTAATGATTTTCTTGAAAAGAAATATTATAACTTTCTAATTACCAAAGAATTTGACAAGGAAAACAAACGTTTTCCCTCAACTATAGAAATTGCCAACGCGGAATTTAAAGAAGTAAACAAAGTAACATTTAATCATCATGTTAACATTCTTTTCAAAAGAGAAAAAGATGAAGTAAAGGAAGCCCAAGTAGGCTCTCAGTGTGGTATAAGTCTTAACAAAGAGATTGATATAGAAGAGGGCGATATGGTGGAGGCATTTAAAACAGAACAAATTAAAAGAACACTTTAAGAAGTAGCGATGCCTAATAAACTAAAAGCGAAAATTTATAATAATGTTTTTCTGTTGTTTGGTTATTAAGTTTTTTTGTGTGGAGCACTATTATGTCTGAACGAATTAGAAAAGTAAACGAACTTATAGGCCGTGAAGTAGCGGGGGCTCTGGGGAAGATAGATATCGAGGGGCTTATTACTGTCAAGACAGTTGAAACAAGCCGAGATATGAAGCATGCTTGTGTTTGGATCGGTATTCTTGGTGGCGAGGAAGAAGATGCCTTATCTGTTCTAGAAAGAGAAAGGCATGAAATTCAGCAAACAGTAAACAAGGTAATCATAGCAAAGTATGTCCCGGTTTTATCTTTTAAGATTGATCACTCTGGAGAGTATGCAGAAAAAATAGAAAAACTTTTAAGAAATGGACAAAGCAAAAAAAGTTAATGAAAAAGAGATCGCGCAAGCCCTACAAGAAGCAAAAAGTGTAGCTATCTTTGGTCATATTCTGCCTGATGGCGACTGCCTGGGAAGTGTGTATGGAATGAAACTTGCCCTTGAGAGCATTGGACAGCAAGTGTATGTTTTTTTGGATGATAAGGTTTCCTATAATCTTGATTTTTTAAAAAACTACGACAATATTTATGCAGAAAAAGAAATTAGAGATGTTGATGTTGCTCTTGTTTTTGATTCTTCACAGGTTGATAGAGTATCAGGTGAGAATTTTTTAAGGGAATACAAAGAAAAAAGCACGCCCATATATCAGATAGACCATCATCTACCTGGAAATCTTAATGAATTTGCCGATTACTCCTGGCAGGATTCAAAGAATAGTTCGACCAGTGAAATGGTGTTAAGTATTATTAAAAAGCTTAACGTGAAAGTGAAGAAAGATATAGCCACATTCTTACTGACTGGCATAGAGAGTGATACGAGTAGTTTTCAGCACCAGAATACAACACAAAAATCTTTAGAGTCGGCAGCATACCTTATGTCAAAAGGAGCAAGATTCAAGTCCGTAGTTGATAATACGGTTAATTCAAAAAAAGAGCTCAATGTATTAAAAATGTATGGATTGGTGCTTGAAAGGCTTGTTTATAATAAAAGGTACAAAACAGTCACAAGCTACTTTACACTTGAAGATGCAAAAAAGTTTGGGATGGAGGGGGAATCATATTCTGAGATAGTTAATCTTTTGAATGTAATGGAAGATATAAAGATTATTATTTTCATTACCGAAAGAGAGAATGGGGTTCTCAAGGTATCTCTTCGAACTCGTGATGAGTATGTAGATGTTCAGAAGCTCGCATCTTACTTTGGCGGTGGCGGGCATGTGAAGGCCAGCGGGTTTAGTATAGAAGGGAGAATAGTGGAAGAAACTGGACAGGTGAAGGTGGTATAAGAAGCTGTACTAGGTTTGTATTTTAATACCCCGGTATTGTGGAGCAATAAAAATGGGGGGGTAACACAACTTTTTGCTGTTGCTCAAGCTTGTGTCATCAACCCTCGATTTAAAAGTAATACATTTATGTTATAATAAAGAAAATTTTAAAATTATCCTTGTTTACAAAATATTATTTGTGTTAATATAGGTTTAGTGTCTAAGTTCTAGGAGGGTCAAAAACAAATGGCGGAAGAAACAAAAAAAGATTTAAAAGAGTCAACCCAAGAATTAAAGGGTCAAAAGGAAAAAATTCTTATTATAGAAGATGATAGATTTATAGCCAAGATGTATCAGACCAAACTTAGCCTGGAAGGGTATACGGTTGAAGTGGCTGAAAATGGTGTAATCGGCATGGAGAAGATTAAGAGCTTTTCACCTGATCTGGTGCTTCTTGATATTATTATGCCGGAAATGGATGGTTTCGGAGTGCTAGAGAAGATTAGGGATGATGATGCTATAAACTCTACTAGTGTGGTGGTTATGAGTAACCTTGCCCAAGAAGATCACTTGAAACGTGCTAAAGCCCTGGGTGCCAAAGATTATATAGTAAAGAGCCAGCTGACGCCCATGGATGTGGTTAACAAGATAAAGGAATTACTGGCTAGCTAGCCCAAAACAGTACCTATAATTTTAGAATTACCAAGCAGAAAATCGCTCGTTTTGAGCGGTTTTTTGCCTTCAGATCGGAAGAGCGTCGTGTAGGGAAAGAGTGTAGATCTCGGTGGTCGCCGTATCATTAAAAAAAAAACAATATAGCAATAAGA
>CAJVWU010000033.1 GCA_913009755.1 uncultured Bacteroidia bacterium | reverse complement strand
ACAGATATTAATGGCGAAATATTATGGCAGAAAATCATTGGCGGAGGCGCAGATGACAGAATTGACGGTAATTATGTGCAACAAACTTATGACGGCGGTTATATTTTATTAAGTGGTACATCTAACTTCGGATACACAAGTAACGTTTTTATTATGAAGCTTAATAAATGCGGTGAAAAAGAATGGAATAAGGTTTTTATTGACAACGATGAGGACCAGTTTCCTGTGGGTGTTGTCCAGATGCCCGACAGCAGTTACCTCATGATGCTTTCCTACTGGGGCAATGATTTGGCCAATGAACGCATTTGGTTGTTTAAGATAGACCAGAACGGGGAGATCGTCTGGCAAAAGGTGTATGCCAAATGGACCCTGGGCACCAATGACGAAGATGGCTACAACCTGCTAAAAAACAGCAACAACGAGTATTTGATCACCGGCCTGTATTACCAGTACAACCCGGGCGAAGACACCAATGCCCGGTATGTGCGCCCCATGTTCATCAAAATTGACAGCACGGGCAACGAGATGTGGCATTTGCTGTGGGGGGTTAATGACTATTTTTACGGAGTTGCTCATAAATCTGTATTTTCTTTAAATGGTAGTATTTATTCTGCGGGTCGTAATTCATCCGTTGATTTTCCCGGTGACAGGCCGGAATTATTTAAAATCAGCGATACGGGATCACAATTATATTCCAAAGATTTAATTGAAAATGCAGATGGGGGCGGCGCCACAACGATAAGCATCATGGAAGACTCTATTTTGTTCATCGGCGCAACGTGGAGAGACTTTGACGATGTGATTCATAACGGGGTAATGAAAACCGATACACTTGGCAACATCCTTGTACAACGGGATTTGTTGAACGTAACAAGCTCTTTTTATTCCTCCATCATCACCCACGACAACAAATACCTTGTTGCCGGTAATTTTTATATTGGTAACAACTGGGACATTTACCTCTGGAAGTTCAACAGGGATTTGGAATACGACAGCATCTATACCCAACCCCGCGTTTACGACAGCTTATGCCCCCACGAGATTGTTTCCGATACCATTGATTTGGATACCACCATTGTCAACCTGCAGGAGCTGTACGAACAAATGCAGCGGATACAGGTTCATCCCAACCCGGCAAGTACAAAACTGACGGTTACCCTCGGCGACCTAACCAAAGGCACTGATCTCAAACTATACAATACCAACGGGCAGGTGGTAAAACATCTTCCGGTTCAGCTTTACAAACGGGAATACGAAATCAACATTGCCGGCCTGCCGCCGGGGCTGTATGTGGTGGTATTGTTCGATAAGGGTAAGGTGGCGGATAAACAGAAGGTGATCATCAGCGGAAAATAAATTTGACATTTTTCCTATGTTGAATTTGGCTTGTTCACCGTAAAAGCCCGGCTGATGTTAAACCTCTTTTTTCTTACCTGTATTTATATGAAAAGGCAAATACAAAGGGCAAAAACTCACCAGGCCGGTTAAAATGAAAACAGCAGCAAGAATTAATAAAATAATGCCCCATGTCCCGGTTACGGTTCCTGTAAAATACAATGCGGCAAATACGATAGCCAATAGTATGCGGATGATTTTATCGGCTGATCCCATATTATTTTTCATGATTATAAATTTTTAGTGAATGATTATTATAAATTATGGGGCAAAAGTATAATACAGATTAATAATTGTCAGTGACCTAAGTCACAACAAAGCTAAACGATAACAATAAGCCCGCCTTCCTGCCGCAGTTTTCCTTCTTTTTCAAGTTTCTTCAGGATTCTTGATACCACTTCCCTGGCTGTCCCCAATTCGTAAGCGATTTGTTTGTGTTTTATTTTGAGGGTTTGGCTTCCTTTCACCCGGCTTTTCTCTACGAGGTAATCATAGATGCGTTTGTCCAGTTTGTAATAAAGCAGGTACCGGATGGTTTCCAGCAGCTCGTTATAGCGTATATTATACTGGTTAAAAAAAAGGGTGTTTATTTCGGGAAATTGTTTGGTCCAGGTATTTACTTTTTCCACCGGCAGCAGCATGGTTAGCGTATCTTCTTCAGTTTCAGCATAAATTTTACTAGGTTCATTGGCCAGGGCAGACGAGAACGACATGATGCAGCTTTGAAATGGTTCAATGTAATACAATAACAACTCTTTATCCTCAAAACGGCTATAGACTTTGATCAATCCTTCAATTACAAGAGGAACGGCTCTGATATACTGACCCTCCCGAAGAATTTCGGTACCTTCCGGTATTTCCTTTATAATGGCTGAACGGGTCATCTCTTCAAGCAGGTCTTTGCCAAGAAAGGATAGATGTTCCCGTATTTTTTGACCTGCATCAATCATCTCAAATGAATCAACTTGTTTAAAAACGTGAATAATCAGGTTATTTAATCTGTTCAAAAATATCAAACTCCGGTCAAAAAAGCAAACTTGTGAAAACAGGTTTTGGATTTAATTATCTATTTTTGTTTAAATGAATCAGACAAACAAGGTAACAATCATCAAGGCAGACGGAACCCGTGTGTTGTATGACCGGGGTAAGTTGATGGCCGCTTTAAGGAATTCGGGCGTGGACGAAACCCGGATTCGCGAAATAGTGCTGAAGGTTGAGCAACGCATTTATAATGGCATTCCCACGCGTAAAATTTATCAGATTGCTTACGGCCTTTTAAAGAAAAGAAAATCTTACCGTGAGGCGGGAAGGTATCGCCTTAAAAAAGCCATATTCGATCTGGGGCCTTCGGGTTTCCCGTTTGAGAAATTTGTTGGCCGACTATTTGAAAATTTTGGCTACGAGGTAAAAACAGGACAGGTCATTCAGGGAAAATGTGTTCAGCACGAAGTGGATGTGGTAGCCATAAAACCCGGCGAACAGGTTATTGTTGAGTGCAAATTTCATCATGATTACCGCGGGAAAACAAATGTTCAGGTACCGCTTTATATCAATTCCAGATTCCGGGACATCAAAGAAAAATGGAACGAGGATAGCCGATATAAAAATTTGAATGTCAGGGGCTATGTGGTGACCAATTCACGCTTTACCCAGGATGCCATCCAATATGCCGAATGTGCAGGACTGGAAGTGATCTCGTGGGATTATCCTAAAAACAGCAGTTTGAAATATTTTATTGATCAGTCGGGATTTCACCCCATAACTACGCTGCATTCCTTAACCAACTCACAAAAAAAACTCATTCTTGAGGAAGGAATTGTTCTTTGCAGGGAACTGATTAGTCAATCGGACATGATGAGAAAACTCGGCCTAAGCGAGCCGGTGATTGCCAGAGTAATCGAAGAAGCGGAACTCATGGTTCGTTAGTGTCTTGCCCTGAGAACACATTCCGCTGGAATTTTGTTTATTTGTTGCCAAGTTTAAAAAAATATGATGCCCTGGAAAGATCACGTTAAAAAGAAACTGGAATCGGTTACCGGAAAAGAAACGGAAATACTTTCGGTTTCATCCGTTGGCGGGGGTTCGATAAACGAAACATTTCGTGTGGAAACCTTATCGGGTTTATATTTTGTTAAAATAAATTCCTCCTCCCTGTATCCCGGAATGTTTGAAAAAGAGGCACTTGGCTTGAAGATACTGGAAGATGCCGGAGAAATTCCCGTTCCCGAAGTGGTTGCCTGGGATGAAACCAACGAAGAAGCTTTCCTGACCATGAAGTATATCCCGCCCGGAACGAAAAGTACGGATTTCTGGGAAACTTTTGCCAAACGGCTGGCAGCACTACACAGGCATACGGATGAAATGTTCGGGTTGGATCATGATAATTACATTGGTTCGCTGCCGCAATCAAACCGCCGCTACAAATCATGGACTGATTTTTTCAGGGAAGAACGCCTGGAATTTCAGGTGAAGATGGCCAGAAACGCAGGTAAAATCGGGAATGATACCGTCAAACGTTTTGAACGGTTTTATCAAAAACTGGAAGATATTTTCCCCGTTGAACCGCCGTCACTCATTCACGGTGATTTGTGGGGAGGCAATTTTATTGTCAACCCAAACGGTGAAGCGGTCATCATTGACCCGGCTGTTTATTATGGCCACCGCGAAATGGACCTGGGCATGTCGCAACTTTTTGGAGGGTTCAGCGAACGGTTTTATAAAGCATACAATCACCATTTCCCTTTGGATAAGGGTTGGCAACAGCGATTGGATTATTGTAATCTTTATCCTTTAATGGTTCATGTAAACCTTTTCGGCGGAGGGTATTCCGCTTCGGTGAATTCAATTTTAAAAAAATTCCAGCTTGTTCGTTCCTCCCGGTAAATCATTAAATAATTTCGGATACCAAATTCTGAAATAAAAGAATATTAACTTTGCCATTTCCTGAAATATACTCATTATATGGCTAATATCATCAATTTTTCAGATGCGGCTTCCATTGCTTTGCATAGTACAATCCTGATTGCCAAATCGGAAAAATCACTCAATGCAGTTCAGCTTTCCGAAAGTCTGCATAAATCGAAACATCACATTGGCAAAGTGTTGCAACGGCTTTCAAAAGTCGGTTACCTGACCTCATTCAGGGGGCCACACGGAGGCTTTACCATGAATGTTAACCCGGAAGAATTAACATTGATGGATATTTATACTGCCATTGAAGGCAGGGTTGATGTAAAGGAATGTCCGCTTCAAATAAAAATTTGTCCGGAAGAACATTGCATTTATAACAACCTGGCCAAAAGAATGACCGAAGAATTTATCAACTATATGGGGAGTCATACCCTGAAAGATTTTTTATAATAAGCGACTATTTTTTAAATATGAGGCGGGGTTTCGGTCTTCTTTCCAAAAATTTGTTCCATAATTTCTTATCTGATGCAGAAAAATCCTAATTTTGGCATAAAACCAGCTTCATGAAAAAGATATTCATGCTTTTACTGCTTCTGCCGGCTGTTTATGGCTTAACGGCCCAGGGATATTATCAAAGTTACAACCACCATGATATATCAGTCAGTTACGGCCTGATCATTCCCGACCAGTTTAAGCAATTAAAGTCAAAAATGCTGGATGGCCTTTATCCTCAGCAACTTTATGTCAGGGATAATTATAGCAGTGTGGGGGCTTTGTTTTTAACCTACCGTCATATTTTCAGGAACGATTTATATATGTGGGGAATCACAGCGGGAATCAGTAGTTCTGTAAGTAAAATTTACAATGTCGGCCAATATGAAGGGGATTTGGAACGTAAGTTTTATTCGGTGGCCATCGAATGGGAATACCGTTATTATAACCACGGTCCCATTCAGGTTTATTCGGGCCTCGGCCTGGGGTTCACTTATGGAAAAGAAACTTTTACGCCCAATGAAGTGGTGCAATCGTCAACCGGCAATATCAGCAGTGTTGCCTACCAGTTGAATGTTGTGGGAATCAGGATAGGAAAGCGGTTTGGCGGATTTATCGAATTTGGCTACGGATATAAAGGCATCCTTAATTTGGGTTTTTCAACGCAGTTGTATTAACGGAATGAAGAAATCAGGTTCAGTCATAATTGTCTTGTTGTTTCTCTTCACCAACGGGGGATACTATCTTTATTTCCGTGCATTACAACACCAGGCACAACAGGAAATCAAACACGGAATCAAACAGGGGTTAAAAGAAAAGGACCTTTCGCTGATTGTGGTTCCGGTTAATGACAAAAAGGATATTTCATGGATCAGGCCCGGTAAGGAGTTTCGATATAAAGGGGCAATGTACGATGTTGTTAAGATCAGGACTGCCGGACAAAAAAAATATTATTACTGCATTAACGACATCAAAGAAAAACAACTGGTTGTCCGTTTCAACAAAAATCATAAACAAAGGGAGAAAACTGCCAGAAAATTAAAGAGGGCCCAAAGCAACAAATATTTTCCCCGGAAATATTCATCACAAAATTATTTCAGGACTGCCGGTTTTTCCTTTGCAGTATATAGTTTTCATTATAAACCGAATATTACAGACGTTTCCTCCCCGCCTCCCCAACCTGCCTTTTTTAGTTCATAGCAGATTTTCAGCTATTACCAACCTTAACATTTAACCGCTGAACAACAAGTGGCGGTTTCGGGCTGTTTCTGTTCGTGCATAAGTTTTTAACAGCACAACCCGGTCATTTGAAACAACAGGTATCAAACTGTTAAATCTGCCTTTCAAATCTGTATTGATTGATTATCAATACTTCAAATCAACATTTAACATCATTGATTAAAAAAGGAAAAAATGAAAAAATATTTGTTTTTAACCGGTTTACTGGTTGTAAGCCACATAATATCCGGGCAAACCGTTAATGACACCATTAAATTAAAAGAGGTTGTCGTTTCGTCAAACAAATTGCCCATTGAACTTAAAAAGAATCCGGGGGCTATTTCGCTGGTCAGCCCCAAAACACTGTCAATATTACCAAAAACAATAGGAGCCGAAGAAGCATTACGGTTGGTCCCCGGGGTGCGAATTGACAATCAGCACGACGGCGAACGTGTTCATATTTCTATTCGCGGACAGGGAATTTTAACCGAACGGGGCATAAGGGGCATTGGAATATTCCTTGACGGAATTCCTGTGAACGACCCTTCTGGTTTTGCCCCCGACATGTACGGTGTGGATTGGGCAACCGTAAGAAAAGTTGAAGTTTTAAGAGGGTCTGCCGCCGGACTATACGGCAGTGGCGGTGCTGCCGGAGTGATCAGTATTTATACCAATAACGGAGGGGCAAAACCATTGGGCGGTGAAATAAGTCAGATTATCGGCTCTTATGGTTTCACAAAATCCCTGGTACAAATAGGCGGTTCAAAGGATTATATCAACTACCGTCTTACGTATTCTCGAACGGGCGGTGACGGCTATCGTAACCATCAGGCATTCTGGAGCAATAAGCTTTACGAAAAACTGAATTTTTATCCAACCAAAAAACTGTACATCACCCAAATAGCAGCCCACACCGATTATTTCCAGCAAAACCCGGAAGGGCTGAACCTGGAACAGGTGGCCGAAAACCCCCGGCAGGCCAATCCCGATGCCATTCCGTTTAATGAATACCAGAAAACAAACAGGAACAAATTCGGGATGCACGCCAGATATTTGCTGAACAAAAACCATGATTTTGAAGCTATGGGATATTATTACTCCTGGAGATATAAGGAGACCAGCAACAAATGTGCTGAATACAGCGACATTACAAACCCGGGGTTTACTTTTCAATATAACCTTCATTTTGCTACCGGAAAAGTTAACCATTCGTTTGGTATCGGAAGCGATCTTAAATGGCAGAAAATAAGTATGTACAAGCTGCAAAGTGCGGCGGATACCTTGAGGGTTGACAGCAAAGATGAAACCAATATTGAAACGGACAGCCTGCTGGCCAATCAGATCATTGACCAGCAAAGCATGGGGTTGTATGCCATTTACAACATGGAATTCGGCAGGTTCAGTCTGATCGGGAATATCCGTTATGATGATATTGAAAACAGGTTAACTGATAAAATGATGGGGGGCGACACGGCCGGCACGTCAAAAGATTTTTATCACACATCATACAGGATTGGGGTAAGCTATAATTTTTATGATGAACTGACCCTGTTTGTAAACTGGAGCCAGGGCTTTATGCCGCCTTCAACCGAAGAACTGGCAAGCAACCCGGTTGGGTATTCAGGGTTTAACACCCATCTTGTCCCTGCCACTTCAAACAGTGTTGAGGTGGGTGCACGTGGATTTTTCGGTGAGAAAATATATTATGAGATTACCGGTTTCCGGATGAATACCGAAAACGATTTCTTTCGCTTCAAACAAAGCGGCAGGGGAAACCAGGAAGTGTTTTACGGAAATGCCGGCAACAGCAAAAGATTAGGGATTGAAACATTTATTTCCCTGAAGATTCTTAAAAAATTAAGTTTGCAGGCTTCTTATACCTTCTCCGATTTTAAATACATTTCATCATCGGTTGACCCGATATACACCGATACTTCTTATGTTTTGACCAAACCACCCGTCGCCGGACAATACCTGCCCAATTCGCCGAAACATCAGTTGTATGCCGAGGTTGTTTATACAATAAACAAAAATTTCCAGGTAAGCCTTGCCGGTGAGTACCAGTCGGAATGGGCTATTTATACCGATCCTGATGCTTATTACAACCGGCTGGATCCGGCTGTTTTCCAAAACTGGCAACAGGGGTTTACGCTGTTTCATGCCCGCGTTGGTTATCAATGGAAGATATGGAAGATAAAAGGGGAGTGCAGCATTTATGTGCGGAATTTTACCAATGCCAAATACATGGCCTTTACCGAGCCTGACCCTGACGGCAATTCATACCATCCGGGACCGGGAAGGGAGGTTTTCGGCAGTGTGAAAATAAGGTTTGATTAACAGATAATACCGATCGGGGTCTTGGCAGAACAGGTGGTTTGCAATGGCCTCCGATGGGTATTTGATTCCGAGGCCCCGGGAGCGCTGTAAATTCACTGCTTTTTTACTGTAAAAACTTATTTTATCACCACCTTCCCACTCCCAAGTGAACCATCTTTACACATCGCCCTCACCACATACAACCCTTTCTTCCAGCCCGTGGTCATTACTTCAATTTCGGTTTGCCCTTTTGGAACTTGTATTTCTTCCACCTTCCTGCCAAATAAATTATAAATTTCAATACTACCTCCCCCAACTTCAAACATCGGACTTTGGACTTTAAACTTTTCCCTTGCCGGATTGGGAAAAATAGCTATACTTTGTCCAAACGCCGGCATTTTCAACTCCTTCCCACCTACCCAGCAATAGCTCGGGCTCTCACAGCCGAGGCTGTCCACTTTTATTGCCCATGCATCCTGAGTTCCTTCATCAGGTGATACCGGAACACAATAACCGCCGGCAAGAAATCCACCGTCATAAACGGGAATGGCATCACAAAAGTAGTTTCTGCTGTCTCCTCCATACAGTATGGCATATTGCCTGTACCATAAACTGTCTCCGTTTTCACTAATCCTGAATAGATAACCCATACGATCCGGCGTAAGATTCCATAAGGTACCGCAAACAATAATGTCAGCATTTGGTACCAAACGACAATTATAAACATTTAAATACCGGCTTTCAGGGCCATAAAGACTGTCTTTTAGTATTGTCCCATCATTGGAAATCTTGCTTACCCGAATCCTTGAAAGATATTGGTCGTAATAGATTGAGTCCGTATCAAACTTTGACACAGCAATGATATTGCCATCACCCGACTCACAAACAATTGCCGGTCCATCTTGGTACTGGCCGCCAAGGTTGATCTCCCATTCCTCATTTCCAAGACTGTCGGTCTTTATTACAATAGGATCTCCAACTGGTGTGCCATGATGCCCGAAAACAAACTTATCCCCACCTATAGCATATCCATTATCTGTAGTTGATATAACACTAAGCCCTTGGTAAAAGAAATCATCACTACCATAATCCTGTTCCCAGATTACATTGCCAAGAGAATCCGTTCTTAGCAAGAACGCATAAGAGTCTTCTCCATAATTAGGAGAGTTCGTACCAACGACAACGAAGCCATCAGGTATTGCTGCAAAACTCCTGGGAATATAAGATGTGTCGTAAGGAGGCGCCTTTTTTCCATAATAGGCTGTCCAAACTGTATCAAAGTCATCATTGTATTTGATCATTACCATTTCGCCATGGCTGCCTGCTTCATACCAGGTTTGTTTACTGCCAATTGAATAGTAAGCATTAAGGTGTCTAATTAACGATTTTCTGTCTGCATAATACCAAACAGATGTAGTGTCTCCCCAGTTTTTTCTCCATAAAATATTACCGTAGAAATCCAATTTTGTAATACCCAACCGAAGCCAAAAGGGATTATTTGGATCTCCGGTTCCTCCATTAACAATATAACCGTCTTCTATTTCAAGTAAATTCAATGCCCCATCGGGCACCCATGTAAAAGGGCTAAAACCAAAACGTTGGTTAAAGTACTCTTGACAATACGATGCAATTGACAGAAAAATTAATCCGATTAACAAAAATGTCTTCATTATATATTGATTATCAGTGAACAACCGAGACTTTTTGTGTGCCAAGAAGTTTGTTCTTAGCTTTAAGTGTTATAAAATAAAAACCAGGCTTCCAACTTTTGGTATCAATCACCTTGAAACCGAAACTCTTTTGAACATAATGATGTTCGATTTGCTTTCCCGCTCATTTAATCAATACTAATTTTTGCGCTTCAATGATCTCGCCATTTACCACCATTTGTACCACATAAATACCCGGGGAATAATCGCTCGTAACAATGACCACCTGGTCTTTTTCATGTTGCAATTCAATGCTTTTCATCCCCACACCATTGATGTTAAAAACTTCTATGATACATTTTTCCAGGTAACCATCCAGGTTATATTCTACGGTAAAATACGCTCCCGCAGGGTCGGTGGAAAGTTTCATCAACTTATCCTGCTTTTCATTATTTTCAGGCCCTGAAGGCAAATTGACAGTGGCCGACTTGTTAAAATCCGGTACAAATACGGGTTCTTCATAATCCAGTTCACCGAGGCCGATCAGGATATTCCGGGCAAGCACTCCGGGAGTAGTATTGTAGTATTCTTCAATATCAAATAAAGCTGTTATGGCTGTGCTATCGGGTAAGGTGGTGTCGGTCATCATTTGCCATTTTAAATAAAGAAAATCCTCATAAAGGTCATATTCTATTTCCTGCCCGGTATTCAGATCAAATTTAACAGGTATGTTATAAAACGTATTATATGCATTGTAAGAATCTTTCATCACCAAGGTATTTCATGGTGAGTGATTGTTTGGTAATTTTTTAATGAGCACAAGATAAGAAAAAAAACCCCTTTGTCAAGGAAGGGTGATGATAGTTTTTGAGAAGATTGTAGTTTTTAAAAGAGTGAAAATTGGGCATTGGAGTTTTTAATAAAAGCTCGAATGCTCACAGGCCAAAGGTCGTACCGGGTTAATCGCGATTTAGAAATAATCTGAAATCTACACAAGAAATTGAAGACCCCTTACCTGTCTTTATTCAAAGTATATTGATCTTTGCAATGCATGTTACCATTTTGGTAAATTATTTATATCTTTGTCTCGAAATGAGAGTGATTGCAAAAAAGATGCTAAGGGAGTTTTGGGAGGAGCATAATGATTCAGAAGAGCCACTTAAAACCTGGTATAAAGAAGCATCAAAAGCTGCCTGGAATAACCCGATAGATATAAAAGCACATTATGTAAAAGCGAGTATTCTCAGAAGCAGCAGGGTTGTATTTAATATTTGCGGGAATAAATACAGGTTAGTTGTTGAAATAAATTACAAACGGCATTGGGTATTTATCCGGTTTATTGGAACACACGCTGAATATGACAAAATTAATGCTGATAAAATTTAAAAATCATGGAGATAAAAGTAATAAAGACAGAAGAAGACTACAACAGGGCATTAAGTCGGCTTGAAGAAATTTTTCAGACACCTGCCGGTACAAAAGAAGGGGACGAAGCTGAATTGTTATCCCTTTTAATTGAAAAATATGAGGATGAACATTATCCGATAGAAGCACCCGATCCTGTTGAAGCCATTAAGTTCAGAATGGAACAAATTGGGATGACTAAAAAAGAACTGGCTGAAGTGATCGGCTACCGGAGCAGGGTTTCGGAAATTTTGAGCCGTAAAAGAAAGTTGAATTTAAAAATGATCAGGAACCTGCACAAGAAATTGAATATCCCTTATGAATCGTTGATTAAAGAATACTGATTTTTGATTTTATAATCTGTTCTCCTCCGCAAACCATTCGGCATAAGAAGTAACCGTTTCGCGGAGCAGGACATGTTTCAGGTGAATGTTTTCAGGAAGTTGCTTTTGAATTCTTACCGCAAAATCAGAAACCATCAGTTCGCTGGTGGGCTGGTAGGGGAGCAAAATGACTTTTTCAAAATTCTTTTTCAGTTCACCAGTCAGGTTTTTGGGCATTTTATCGTTTAAAACCAGTGAATGGTCAAACACATCCACAATGGTTTGCCTGACAATTTTTTTCAAGTCGCCGAAATCCATGACCATCCCCAGTTTGGGGCTGGTTTCATCGGTTACTGTGTTTCCGGCCACCGTCACTTTCAGTTCGTAAGAATGCCCGTGAATGTTGCGGCAGGAGCCATCATATCCTTTCAGGGCATGGGCCATCTCAAACTTGAATTCTTTGGTTATCCTGATATGGTGTTGTTTCTTCATTTAACGCGCTGTTTTTAAAAGTTTATAACTTTTAAGCTGTTTACCGTTGGCCGTTCTGATCACCAGCACATACAATCCCGGACGGCTATCCGTCAAATTGATATTTGATTTGCCCGGGGACAACACCCCTGTTTCAATTTCTTTCCCGTCCATTGAATCAATAAAATAAGTCAGGGACCGGTTTCCGCCGTATTCAATATAAATGCTGTTAACGAACGGGTTGGGATAACAGGACAAATCCAGGTTCAGGTTGTCGGTAACCGAATTGGCAGTGCCCCATATTTCGTCCACAAATTCGGGATAGTCAATAAAAGGGTTGCGATTTTGCTGATAACCATATACCACTTCGTTGCGGTTCATCTCAAAATCGTCGGGCGGGTCTTGCGTGTTCCACAACAACAAAGCGGATAATTTCCCATGCTCGGGGGCAGGGGATGTGTTTACCCTGTCCACCACTTCCAGGTCGGGTTCACCGTTGTCACCTTCGTACCTTACGGCCATATAGAAGATCATGCGGGCCACATCGCCTTTCACGGCATCAGGCGGTTCAAATGAATCGCTGTCTTTTTTACAGCCCTGGCATCCTGAAACGGGAGACCCGCCGTTATCAAAATCCAGGTTGCCCCGGGCACTGTTAACCTGTACATCCGCCGGGCGGATGTGGTGGGCATCGGTACCGGCCGGGGGGGTAGTGCCAAAACCGCCATGCGATTTGGCCCACACGTGTTCACGGTTCCATTGGCCCTGCCCTCCGCCAAAATTACTTTTTGCGCGTGAAATACCCGTGTAGATCAGGATCACATTGTTGGGGTTATCAGGGTCTTCATCACTGGCCGGCAGGATAAAATCCCTGAGATTATTATAGCTGAATTCAACATGTCCTTTGATGATATTATGCAAAGCGGCTTTTAGCTGCGTGCCTGTCAGGCCTTCCGTTCCATCGTAATAACCCGGTGGGATCTGCGCAAAAGTCAGCAGGGTTGTAAATAAAAAAACCGTGAAGGGCAAGTAAAATAATTTTGATTTCATAATAACGGTTAAATAATAAATCCAAGATATACAGCGGCAAAAAGCATGACAATACCGCCCAGCGAAAATAATAAAGATGCCAACGCCCTCTCTGTTTTTTCCGGATTCATCATAATGCCTGCTCCTGAAACAATTACTGTGAATATAAGCAGAACCATCAATAAAAATTCATTGTCAACCGGCAGTAAAGTAAACAACATCCCGGCCAGAAAAGTATTAATGGCCTGGGCAAATGAGGCAAGAATCACGGTTAACGGGTTTCCCATCACATAAGTCCTTTCACCCTTTCTCACGTGGAAGGCATCCATAATCATGCGGATGCCGATCAGTGAAAACCCGATAAAGATCACCGTTCCTTTAAATCCTTTCACCAGATATAAGAACTGATCACCTAACCAGTAGCCAAGTTGAAATAGCAAAAGCTGGCCTAAAATCAGGGAGAAAGCAAAAGCAAACGACCGGGCTTTTAATTTCCGGTAATTCATCCCCAGCGCTACGGGAAGTACCTGAATCGCCAGTGCCAAAAGCATCAGTGTGGTTATTACTTTCATTATGTCAGGGGAATTGCGCCTGCAAAATTAAGAAACTATTGCGGGGGAAAAATCATCCGTGAAAAATACATTCGGCCTTTATGGATAAATCAGGTCAACGATCCGCTCAAGCCATTTTGCGTCGGACGTGTCAAACGAATTGAGTTCTTTGCTGTCCACATCCAGCACCCCCACAATTTCATTGTCTTTATTTTTCAGGGGAATCACGATCTCTGATTTTGAACGCGAATCGCAGGCAATATGCCCGGGAAACCGATTGATATCGGGAACAATGACGGTTTCAAACCGGTTGATGGCAGCCCGGCAAACCCCGGTATCTTTTGCCAGATCAATACAGGCCAACGGCCCCTGATAAGGCCCCACCTGTAGCCGCCCTTCCTGAAGCAGATAAAAACCTGTCCAGAAAAAATAATCCATTTTATGATAAAGTACGGCATTTATGGTGGCCATGTTTGAGAACGGGTTGTTGCTGCTTTTCTCAATCAGATCTTTTATCTGGTTGTAAAGCCGGCCGTACCGTTTTTCTTTTTTTATCTGATCCATGAGGAATATGCTTTCGGATGGCAAAGGTATGGGGTTTTGCCTAATGTTTTCGCATTTGGAAGAATAAGAAGAGAAGAGAAACCCCACCATAAATGGTGGGGAAACTGAACGAGAAACTAGCATAATGAACCGTATCAGTGACCCGGTCATTTATAGCCGAGGCATAAACAATTAAGCAATCGGGCCATCAAACCATTAGTTCCTCAGTCCCTTTCCAGTTCGACGGTAAAGTGTCTTAAGATCGGCGCTTCCTTAACAATTTTCAAACCTTTATGGATATCCTGCCGCCGGTCGAAAACATTGTTGAGGGCGGCTGCCACATAATCCATGTGGTCACGGGTATAAACCCTGCGCGGGATGGTCAGGCGCAACATTTCTAACTCCGGATAACGGTTTTCCCCGGTTTCGGGGTCACGGTCAGCCAGCAGGGTACCTATTTCAACACCGCGCACCCCGCCCTCAAGATAAAGTTCGATGGCCAGGGTTTGGGCAATAAATTCTTCCCGTGGGATTTGTGGCAAAAACCGTTTTGCATCCACAAATATGGCGTGGCCGCCAAAAGGATATTGTACCGGCACCCCATGATCTTTCAATCTTTTTCCCAGATAAGCCACCTGGTTTATTCTTGTTTCCAGATAATCAAATTCGGTTCCCTCGTAGAGTCCCTGTGCCAGGGCATTCATATCCCTTCCTGACATGCCACCATAAGAGATAAACCCTTCGAAAAGAATATTAAATATGCTGGCCCGGTCAAACAATTCTTTATTATTCATAGCAATAAAACCACCCATATTCACAATGGCATCTTTTTTACTGCTCATGGTCATTACATCAGCATTTTTGAACATTTGCAACACAATTTCACGAATACTGATATCGGCAAAGCCTTTCTCCCTGGTTTTAATAAAATATGCATTCTCGGCAAACCGGGCAGAATCGAACATGACAGGGATTTCATATTTGTCGGCCATTTTTCTGACGTCCCGCAGATTTTTCATCGAAACGGGCTGTCCGCCTGAAGAGTTACAGGTTATTGTTACAATGATCATGGGAATTTTATCCCTGGCGTTCTCCTTTAAAACCTTTTCCAGTTTTTTCAGGTCAACATTCCCTTTGAAAGGATGATTGAGGGTGGTGTCAAAAGCTTCGTCAATGGTGCAATCAATGGCTTTGGCCCTGCGATATTCAATGTGTCCTTTGGTGGTATCAAAATGCGAATTGCCAGGAACCATATCCCCTTCTTTGATCATGGCCGAAAACAATACATTTTCGGCAGCCCTGCCCTGGTGTGTGGGTAAAAAATAAGGGAATCCTGTAATCTCCCGAATGGCATCTTTTAGTTTGTAATAGGATGAAGACCCGGCATAACTCTCGTCCCCCAACATTAATGCCGCCCACTGCCTGTCACTCATTGCACCGGTACCTGAGTCGGTAAGCAAATCAATAAAAACCTGATTGCTCCGCAGGTTAAAAAGATTATATCTGGCATCCCTGATCCATTGCTCCCTTTCCCGGTATGTACTCCGGTACAACGGCTCAACCATTTTTATTTTATAAGATTCTGAAAAAGGTAGTTTCATGTTTTTTGGTTTTTTAAAATTTGAAAGGAGGAAAGGAAAAAGCGGCATTATTATACTAAATATGCCCTGCAACATATTTAACAGAAAGGGTCTCTTTTCTTAATGTTCAGGAAATTTTCTTCCCGGGATACCTGCTTCAACTCTACCATCTTGCATCCGATTTGGCGTTCAAAGTTAACAAAAAATTGTAACCTTATAAATATATTGGCGTCATAATCACAAAACAATTAATTATTCATTTAAAAATTTAAGATCATGTTAATTCTTCAACCGATCATTATCGTGGCTATTGTTTTCGGATTTGTTTACGCCGTAATTTACCTTCTTGTCAGGAAAAAAGAAAGAATGGCTTTGCTTGAAAAAGGTGTGGATGTTTCAATATGGCTTACCCCAAACAAACCGGCCATACAGGGATTAAGATACGGCCTGATGTTCATCGGAGTTGCCATTGGCATATTATTGGGGGCCACCCTTATCGAAACCACTTCGTTAAATACAGAAGCCTCCTATTTTTCAATGGTCTTCCTCTTTGGGGGAATTGGCCTTGTAATCACACACTTTGTGGAAAGAAAAGAGATGGAAAAAAATAAATAATTCACTTGATAACAAGATAAAAAAAACCTCAATGAACAGCGGGGGTTTTTTTTTAGGAGAAGCGGGTAATAATTATTTTGTCGGATATTTTATAAGGGCTGTTGTATTTAAAGAGTTTAACACGTTTTCCCTGTTCTTCACATATCGGACAATATTTCATTTTAACCGGAAAAACATAATCGCATTCAGGGCAATAGTAAAAGTGAACTTTTTTATGGCTCTTCTTTTTAAAGATTATGTAAATCAATCCTGTGACCGGGGTAAGCAATAAACTGATCAGGAAAATCTTCAGGCCTTCGTTTTCTTTCTGAAGACTTAAAAGCGTTAGCAGAAACGAAATTATCAGATATAATGAAATAATTATCAACACCATTTTTCTTAGAATTTATCAGTTAAGCTTTGTTGTCATAATCACAGCATTTTTATTCAGAACTTTGATTTTTAAGTTCCTGAATAGTTATATACGAAAGAAAAGAAAATAGGTTATAATAAAATTAAAAAAATTAAATGTGGAGGTTCATTTTAATCCTTGACACCACCATTTCGATGGCCACTTTGTTGTTTCCGCCCTGGGGGATGATGACATCGGCGTAAAGTTTGGTGGGCTCAATAAATTCCTGATGCATGGGTTTTACATAATTTTTATAATGTTCGATCACATCATTGTACGACCTTCCGCGTTCGATGATATCCCGGTTGATAATACGCATCAGCCGTTCATCGCTATCGGTAGCTACAAAAAGTTTTATGTCGAGCCTTTTCCTGATTTCAGGTGGGTAAAGTATCAGAATGCCTTCAACAATCACTACCTTTTTCGGCTCAACCAAAATGGTTTCCGGGGCACGGGCACAGGTAACGTAATTGTAAATCGGCATTTGAATGGTTTCCCCGCTTTTCAGTTTGTCAAGATGTCGGGTTAACAGGTTCCATTCAATGGAGTTGGGATGGTCGAAATTGATTTTTAATTTTTCTTCTTTTGACAGATGGCCGTTGTCGTAATAATATGCATCCTGCGGGACAACGGCAACAGCATAATCAGGTAACAATTCCACAATTTTTTCTACAACCGTCGTTTTACCCGATCCGCTGCCGCCTGCAATACCTATTGTTAACATAAAACTTGTAAAATGTATTTGTTTTCAGGTCAAAAATAGGAAAAAACGGAAACCGTTTACTTTTTTCTCTTGTCTTCACACAATTCCGTGAGTACCCCAAAAGTGGACCGGGGATGAAGAAAGGCGATATCCAGCCCTTCGGCCCCTTTGCGTGGTTGTTTGTCAACCAGTTTCACCCCTTTTTGTTCTGCCTCTTTCAAGGCGGATTCAAGGTTCTCAACAGCAAATGCCAGGTGATGGAGACCCTGTTCGCGTTTTTCGATGAATTGGCCGACGGGGCCTTCCGCATCGGTGCTTTCCAGCAACTCTAGTTTTGTTTCGCCGATCTTGAAAAAAGCGGTTTTTACTTTTTGGTCTTTTACTTCTTCAACAGCATAACATTTTAAGCCCAGCACCTTTTCATAGTATGGAATAGCCTCTTCAAGACTGTTAACTGCAATTCCAATGTGTTCAATATGTGATAGTTTCATGTTCAATTAATCTGTTGTGAATATTTCTTTGAAAAGCTAAATTAATGGATTAATTTGTATTTTTCAGTTTTTTTGAATTGTCTTCATCCTGATACCAATCAATTTTCCGGGATAAATACATTATTATCGCCAATACCATAAACAATCCTATGCTTCCAAGCAGTAATGCGTAATCCTGAAGTTGAAGAATTGTGAAAAGAAAGATATATAACAAAGTGATTGTTGATCCTACGATTAACGTAAGTTTTAAAGTCCCGAAGATAGTGGAAGCATAATATGATGTTAATCCAACAATTGCAATACCGGAAATCAGGTATGCCAGATTAAACCCCAATTGCTCTGAAAGAGAAAGAAGCAGCGTATAAAAAATCAGCAACCCGGCACTAACAAGCAAATATTGAATGGGGTGAATCCGCTTTTTATTAATGATTTCCATAAACAGAAAAATGATAAACGTAAGGCCGATAAACATGATTGCATACTTTGTTGAACGATATGATTTTTGGTATTCATCAACAGGAAGCAATAAATCAATTCCGAAATTGGAAGGTGATAATGTGTATATACTGTTTTTCCAAACTTGCGGATAATTTCTGTTTAAATGCAAAACCTGCCAGTCAGCAACAAAACCTGTGTTGCTAACCTCCCGGTGATCCGGCAAATATGAACCGGTAAAACTGGGGTTATTCCACGTTGAAGTTAAATGAACATTAGTAATTTTTCCCACCGGAGTAAAATACAAATGCTGGCTTCCGTTTAAAAGTAAATCAAATTGAAAGTGATAATTTTTCTTTTGTTCATTTATTGTAATATTTGAACTTATTCCCGAACGAATAAATGTTACCCGGGTACCCGGTTCAACATGATATTCATCATCTTCCCAATTGATCAGTATCTCATTTTGTATTCCTCTCATGTCCGGGATGCCAAGGGAAATAAAAGCATTTGACCAATCTATATTTTTGGGGTCAATTTTCAATTGTTCAATTGAAGGTATAAGAAAATTTCCTTTGATTTTTATATCAGAGCCATATACAACCACTTTATAAATGCCCCTATATCTGATTTCAGGGTTTATTTCCCCTTTGACTTCAAGTGTTTCGGGCAAAATGTAAAGTAGGCGTGTAACCTTTTGTATTTTTCCCTGATCCTGAATGTATTCAAACCAGGGAATGGCTAAAACCGGCCCTGTAATTTCCTGGCTGTTACCCCATTTATCACTTATTTCCTGTACAACTTCATCACGCATTTGTTGTCTTTCCCTTATCAATCCCTGAATCATACCTGCCGGGATAAGCAGTAAGAGGCCTAATATGCCAATAACAATGATTTTAAACGAAATGGATTTTGCCATTTTGTTTTGAGCTTCATGTAATGTTTTCATTTGTCATTAATTTTTATTATTAAAAGTACTTTGTAATTCAAAGTAAATCTTGAAAAAAATTATTTCTTTTTAATCAACTCTTCCAAAGCATTAATATGCTGTTTAAAAAGTTTTTTACCTAAGGATGTTGCCTTGTAAGTTGTTTTGGGTTTTCTTCCGACAAACTGCTTGGTAACTTTTATTAATCCGCCATTTTCAAGTATGCGCAAATGACTTGCCAGATTACCATCCGAAGTTTGGATCAATTCCTTTAAAGTATTGAAATCAACATAATCATTAACCACCAGTACTGACATAATGCCGAGTTTAACCCTGCTTTCAAATGCTTTATTTAATTTTGAAATAATACTTTTCATATAAAATTATCAGATGGTGGATCATGCATTACTTTTCATGCCTGATATAAGCAATTATTCCGTAAACGATATGTAAAACACCAAATCCCAAAGCCCAGAATATTAAACCATAATTAATAAATATGGCAGCTAACAAACCTAAAATAATTTCAGATATCCCTAAATATTGAATTTCACTTAAAGTATATTTTGAAGCACTGACAAGGCCAAGGCCATAAAAAATTAATGTTATTGACGCAAGCCGATTGACATCATGACGGAAAAATATAATTATACAAAGGATTCCGCCGGTGATAAGTGGAATAAGTAAACTATTTAAAAGAAGATAAGTCGTACGATTGATAATTGGCAAGTTCTGTTTTTTTGCTTTTCTCCATGAAAAATAAAAACCTGAACCCAGTGCAGACACTAGGACAATCAAACCCAGTAAAAACAATGATATCATGATGTGTTCATATTGATGAGGTGGTAGTAAATAAAAATTCTCATCATATTTAATACTTCCATAATCCAACAGGAAAAAAGCAACAGCAGCTCCAATAAGTGCAATAACGCCCGCAGAAATTCCTGACAAACCGCTTAAAGATAGAAACTTTGAAGATTTTTCCATCATGGATTTGATATCCTGGATATCCTTAAAGTGATCATGTTGATTAGTCATCATATTTAATTTAAAAGTACTTTGAATTGCAAAGTAAATAAATTAATCTTTAACTTCAAAATATTTTTAAAGGATTTTTTTAAAAAAAGTTGTTCTCTTTTCAGGAACGACCCAGTCACCACCCTTTTTAATCAGGTTGATCAAAGCGTTGACAGCCTCCGATTCATCAATATTTTTAAGGACAGGTTCCTGACTTTTATATAATGTTACCTTTCCCGGCCCTGACCCCATAAAACCGTAGTCGGCATCCCCCATTTCACCGGGGCCGTTCACGATACAGCCCATGACGGCAATTTTTAACCCTTTAAGATGTGCCGTTTTTGATTTCACTGCTTCCAGCTTTTTGAAAATGTTGAACCGGGTGCGTCCGCATGAAGGGCAGGCAATAAATTCGGCATGTGAAAAACGTTTGCCGGCAGCCTGCAAAATTTTTAAGGATAAATCAACAAGATGATCAGATTTTTCTGTTTCCCCGTTTTCAAGATATAGGCCAGCCGAACTGGTTTGCCCGACCATTAAGGTAATATCAACCGTTGCCCTGATGCGCAGTTCACCGGATGAAAGCCCGGGATAGGAAATTTTGACGATCCTGTTTTCAAGTACCGGGAATTCCTGAACAGGTTGAATGTTGCATTTCCGGTTTGCCCCCGACACCAGGGTTCCCTGTTTAGCATCATATCTTAATTCGGCCTTTTCAGAAATACCTGTGACAACAACAGGAAATCTTTGTCCCGTAATGTTTTTTAATGTTTCACCCGGCTGTAATTTATAAGCCGTTGCATGCCTTATGGTCTCGTTAATTGCTTTTTTGTTCCTTCCATAATATTTAACCAGCTCTTTTGCCACGGGGATTTCATTGACCGGGTTTTCGGTGAGTGAAACCCTGACAGTGTCGCCAATGCCCATGGCAAGCAGACTGCCAATTCCCGCAATGGATTTAATCCGCGCTTCTTCACCGCTTCCGGCTTCCGTAACGCCAAGATGGATCGGATAATTAAAACCGCCGGCAATCATTTTTTCAACCAGTATTTTGTTGGCTTCGATCATCGTCGGAACCTGGCTGGCTTTAAGTGACAGCGTCAGGTTGTCAAACCCCTCACGGTGGCAAATTCTGACAAACTCCATGGCTGACTCAACCAACCCTTCCGGTGTGTTCCCATACATGACCAATATCCTTTCGGACAATGATCCGTGGTTGACCCCGATGCGGATGGCCGTGCCTTTCTGTTTGCATATTTTCAACAACGGGCTTAACCGCTCATTGATCTTTTCCAGCGCCAGTGCAGTATCCTTTCCGGAATATTCCGGTTTTTCCCGGTTGCGGTCAACATAATTACCGGGATTGATCCTTACTTTTTCAACAAAATGCGCAGCGATCTCCGCAAGTTCAGGCCTGAAATGAATATCGGCAACAAGGGGAATATGAAGACCCTGCCGGATTAATTCTTTTTTGATGACCGGCAGGTTCCCGGCCTCCTTCCTGTCCTGCACAGTCAGCCTTACTATTTCACAGCCGGCATCAGACAGTTCCCTGATCTGGTTAACCGTTGCCAGGGTATTTAATGTGCTTGTATTGACCATTGACTGGATACGGACCGGATTGTGAGCACCAAGAAAAAGTTTCCCCACCTGAATTTGCCGGCTGATATAATTTGAAAAAAGAGGAACAGTATTATCAGGTTTTTGCGGCATTCGTGATACAGGTTAATTTTTTTTATCTGCTATTTTTAAACAACGGTTGATGTTCACCGGATACGGGACGTTCCACATTTTTTCTGGGATTTTGTTGAATAATCCAATTCGGGATGCAAGTTTAATTAAAAAAGGTAACTTATCCTTTTAACAACCAAGACTAATTTAAAAATGTTCTGAATTAAACAGGTTAGTGTTATTTATTTAACAGGATTTATACATTTGCACACATCTAAACATTTAAGTTAATCAATATGAAAAAGTCAATTTGGATTTTCGGAATTATCTTCATGTTTATCATGAATAGTGGTGTGGCCCAGGCAGAGCTTTCCCCTTATTTCAAAGTAGCCGAAATAAAAGGCACTATGAAAGATGTGGGGAAACAGGTTATGGAAGCCATTACCGAAAGCGGCTGGGATGTGATCGGTGAATATCATCCGGCTCAAAAAGATGATTTGGCGGTGATTTGTTTTACCAATAACAATTTGAAAAACCTCAGCCTGCAATTTAAGGACAGGGGTGCGTTGGCCAGCGTGATGCGGGCAGGTTTGATGCGTCATGGCGATACGGTTACCATCAGTATTTTAAACCCCGAATATGTGTTCCTGGCTTATTGGGGCGAACAGTTGAACGGGCAGGATCAGCAGATCAAAGAAATGTCGGAGAGGATAAAAAACATTTTCAAACCGATGGGAAACCTAACTCCTTTCGGTGGATTTGAAGAAGCAGAAGACCTGCCCCATTACCATTACATGATGATGATGCCTTACTTTGACGACCCGGTGGAGCTGAATGAGTTTTCCTCTTTTGAAGAGGGTTTGAAGACTATCCACAAAAACCTAAAAGCCGGTGTAGGGCATACCGTCCGGGTTTTTGAACAGACATTTGATGGCAAAGAAATTGCCGTATTTGGTGTGGGCCTGTGGGACAAAGAAGACGGGGAAGCTTATTTCCTTCCGGTTGTCGGTGAAAGCCATATAGCCAACCTGCCTTATGAGATTATTCTTCAGGGTAAAGAAGCCACCATGTTGCACGGTAAATATCGGATTGCCCTTTACTGGCCTGAACTGAAAATGGGCACATTTATGAAAATCAGTGGTACGCCGGGTGATATTAAGGACATGATGGAAGCCGTTTGCGGTGCGGAGTAGAGAGGAGAGGTTTGGCATTGGTCATTGGATCGTTACAGGTTGCACGTTAAGCAATGGGGACAACTGAAACAGAAAACAAAATAAATCGTTCAAGTCCTGGGGAGGAACAACTGCAAGAATCCTGAACAACAAACTACTGAATCAACCCCAACCCTTCCGTTGCAGATTTGTCAGCCGGTCTGATGAGCAGCGCCTTTTGAAAAAGCACTTTGGCTTCACGCATCTTGCCCAGCTTATAATTAGTCCAGGCCAGCATGATCACCGAGTCAAAATCAAAAGGATAATGATTGACTACTTTTTCCAAATACCGGAAAGCAGCCTGATAATCTTCTTTGCCATAATAAATTACCCCCATCCGGTAGTTGACCGTTGAATTTTCAGGATCAATTTCAAGGATCTCATTATAGTATTTTTCTACCTGAGTCCAGTTGCCCATTGATGCTGCCGGGTTAACGATCCCCAGCCGGGCTTCAATTGAGATCGGTTTTAACTGAATGCACTTTTGATAATAGGGTATGGATTCGTTAAACAGGCCCGAGAGGTAAGTCAGCCATCCAAGCCTGAGGTTGATCTCATACGATTGTTCATCATAAACGTTTTTCAGCAGGTTGATGGCCATGGAATACTCACCAATATATTCCATTTTGTAGGATTGCTGAAAAGCCTTCTCTGTCTTTTGATAATCTTGTGCAAAAGCAGTCATCCCGAATGCAAGTAAAACAACGGGTAATATCTTTTTTAAAATCTCCATTTTAGTCCTCCGATTAAACTTTGTGTTTGGTAATTAAACGTAAAATTTTCAAATCTTGTATGTTCACTGTCATAAGTAAAAAAGTTCCCCGATTTGTCAAGGTAACGGTAATAAATTCCCAATTCAACGTGCCTGGATAAGAGTACCGTAAAACTCAGGCCCGCACTTAAACTGATCTGCTCGGGCAGATTGTAAACGATAAATGCATTGTCCAGGTTTATGTTATTCAGGTTTCCCCGGTAAATTTCTCCTTCAAGCCAACCGGACCTGAACAGCCTGACACCCAGCTTTTGGGTAAAAATAAACCGGTTTTCAGCATTGTTTTGCGATGCCCTGCCCTGTCCTTTCCCATTTCCATTTCCGCTCCCACTACCCTGCCGATATGAAGTATGATAAAATATAGTGCCGGTATAACCATAAAAAACAGAACCCCCAAACGGATAATACAAAGCCGAAAGCCCCAATTGTTGCTGATTTCCCTTGTTAAGCTGCGACAATGAACCGGTCAGTGAAAACACAACGGTGTTCAGGTCTTTTTCAACATTGAAACCGGCAACCCAGTTCACAAAAGAAGAATCATAAGTTGAAAAGGTATAGGAGTCGGTTTCATAGTCGAACAATTCAAAATCGCCTGTGGCATCCACGTAATAAGCCGTATCCGTCATGGTAACGGATTCGTAAATGGCTTTTGTTTTATTGACATTAATAAACAGGATGTCGGAATAAAGCGACAAAGCCCATCCTTTGCCAAACTGAAACCTCATATTCAGATAGGCTTCATTCTGGTTGATGGGGTTATTGAATGTCCGACGGTCTGTGTCAGGGATGGTATCCGGATAGCGTGTAAACCCCCAGGAAGTATCAACAGTATAAACCCCCTGATAGGTAATGGTTTGGAAATTGCTTTTCGACCGGATGTTTAAATTATGGAAACCGGCATAGATGCTGAATGAAGGTGACACATTAAAGCGTAAACCGGCATGCAGATAATATTCGTCGCCATACAGCCTTTGCTTGCCGAAAAGGCTGTCGGCCCCCATGATGTAAAGGTCATTGTTCTTCTGATAATTGTTTGAGAACATGGTTCCCCCCATGAAATCAACCGACTCCACGGTTTTCATTTTTGTTGTCAGCGATGATTTAAGTGACGGGCTGAAATTTCTGCTCAACTGCCAGGCACGGTTATTCTTCCCCATCTCCAGGTACGAATCATAAAGGTACTCCATAGCAACCGGATCGTTTTCGTTGAACGAAAGGGCTTTCTGAAACTGGTTGGCTGCCATGGCAGGCTTCCCGGCTTCAAAAGCCGCAATGCCCATACGCATCCTCAGGTAGTAATAATCAATATCATTTTTCAGGGCCTTTCTTCCGGTTTTTAATACCTGTTCCCAGCTTTGATTCTCGTAAAGTTGATAAGTGAGTGAATCCACCTGCCGGAAATTCAATGTTTCCTGTGCCTTTATATTTAAGATAAATGCAATCAGCAACAGGGTTATTGTAAGCCTTTTTTTCCTTCTCATTGACAATTCTGCTAAAATTTATTGATGGCTTTTATGGTTTTTCCCGAATGGTTGATCTCCAGTTGTGCAATACCTTTTGGCGTTACCTGAATGGTAAACGCAAAGTTGCCGGTTGTTTTGTTACCTCTTCCGAAAGTTGCGGTTGAGGTGAGTGTTATCCGTTCATGGCCGCCTTTTTGAAGCGATGCATATTTTATTGTGTATTCCGCTTTGAGGAATTTAAAGAAAGGGATACAGAAATCCTGTAAGAAAAGCCATTTTTTATTGGGGAAAACTGTTAACGGATAATTGTCTTTCAATTGCATATTTTGATAAAAAGCAGTGACAACCATAAAAGAAGATAAATAGAAAAAATAGAGCAATGTGTTGGGCTTGCCCCTATATTGCGTGAAATAAAACACATCCCCGATTTGCTTAAACCATGCCTTGGAACCGGTACTTTGACAAACAAAATAAGTATTATTGTAAATGTCGGATTCTATCTTCCACCGGTGTGAAATGACCTCACCATCCTGTTCGGTTTCAAAATGAAGTTTCTTGCCGGGATTAAAATGATAAGCATCTTTCAGCATCTGGTTTGTGGTTATGTTTGAAACCAGTTGATCAAGCCCGGGCAAAGCGGAAACCTCGAACCTGTATTGGCCTTTTTTCCTGATGATAAAAGAAGATATGGGATAGCTTATGGTGCTGGAGCCAATAGCAGAATTTGATTGAAACTGAAAATGGAGGTGCGGTTCGGGTGACCGTCCCGAGTTGCCGCAATAGCCGATGAGTTCGCCTTGTTTTATCGTTTGCCCGCCTTCAACTTTTATGCTGTCTTTTTTCAGGTGGCTGACCTGTGAATACAACTTATCGGCATGTTTGATCACGACGGAATTACCCCAGTTGTTCTTCACGTCAACCTCTCCAATTTCGTTGTCTTCCACATTGTTTATTATGGTTTCAACAGTTCCATCGGCGGGGGCAATGACCGGTTTGTTAAAACAATAAAAATCTTCCGGTTTGCTGCCGTCATGTTCATAAACTTTATCTGTTTCATCTACAATTTCAAAATCCCAGGCATGCTTCCATTCATCTTGATGAGTGATTTTTCCGTTGTGTGCCTGCGTAATTTTCCATTCGCCCCAAAACGGCAGTTTCATGGCAATCCAGGGTAAACTCCCGAAACGGCTCAGGTAATTGTTAAAACTGTAAGCATGTTTTTCGGGAGAAAATTGCTGAACAGCAACAAGTGCAAGTTTGCTCATGTCTTTCTCCCTGAATTTCAAAACATAGAGGAATAATAGCACAATGATGTTGAAAGGCAGCGAGAATACCGAAAGCTGGAAAATTGAGAAAACGTATGCAGTACTGCTTAAGGTAATGGCAATAAGGGGGGTAAGAAAAATCACCCACAAAACGGAACGCCGTGAAGGCACGATGAAAAACCCGCCGATGGCAATGGCCGTGAGGATGTAGTTGAACCCGATATAACTGTAAGTCAGTTCACTGATGTTGGCGCCGATAAAAAAGTAAAAATAGTAGGCCGTGTAAAACCCCATGAGTGATAACAGAAAAGCAATACGTGAATAATAAATTAATCCGATGGCGATCAGGATGCCGGCAAACATGTGATACTGAAAAAGAATGGCGCTCAGCGATTTGAAATATATGCGCAGCGATTCGGGCACGGCCAGGTTGTTGAACCACTCATATAACCTGACCATGGTCATGCCGCCAATGGCATACATGTCGTTCAGATTGTACACGCCGCGTTCGCTAATGTTTAAGGCCGAATAGCCTTTGGTGCCGATAATTACGATCCAGATGCCCAGCAAAAAAGGAACACTCAGATAGGGCAAACCATATTTACCGAGAACCCCTTCAAGGGCGACCGAAAAAAACAACGTCATCACCGAGATCAACAGCAGGATAATATAAAACTCCACCCCGGGTTGAAAGTATATCCCGATGCCGAGACCAACCAGTAACGAATTGAAACCATAAGCCCCTTCAACAATTTTATACTTATTCAACCCCAGAAAATAGGCCATGGCGTTTGAAATGGCAACGGCCAATAATCCGGCAATGCCCGCATAAACATCAAAAAAAGTAACGATGAGCAGGATGATTGCAAAAACAGGGCTTTTGGAAAAGAAAACCTGCCCATAGCTGTTCATGATGCTATGCCAACTGTCCTGAAAGGGATGTTTTGTTTTCTGTTCCATATTGATCAATCCAAAAATACATTTTTCACCAACGACAACGGTGTGAATTCAAAATAAAGATTGTGTACTGTAATGCCGGATGTTTTATCGGGGTCTAACTCCGTTTCCGGTTTTTCCTTTTCAACAGATAATTTATTTATAAGCTCCGGTGTCAGTCCCGCGAAGTTTATTATTTTCCGTTTTTCGGTCAATACATAAAGCGGTTTCTTAAAAGTTTTAAAAAGCAAGGCAATGGGATATGAACCCACTTTGTTCAAAAAACGGTCATCAAGGATGAGGTCGGCACCCAGAACGGCCATATCCATTTCCGGCATGAAATTACTCAATGCATCTTCATGAATAAGATGGGTTTCAACCCCCATTTCGCTGATCATTTTTGCCTGTATCAACCCCTCTCCCACCGGGGAAGAACAGGTCTGCCACACAACCGGGAAGACCTTTTTTTCAGCCAAGTGGCCGAACAGGTTATGAATGGCGGAGCTGTTGCTGTGGACAAGCACGCTTTTCCCGGAAAAATCAATCCGGTTGATCATGTTCCGGGAAGCAATATCCCGGCTGTCTTTCCATTTTCCAATGTATTGCTTAACAAAGCCGGTCAATTCATCACCGGCAATAATTTTATGATCTTTAAAGTGCTGAGACAAAGTGCTTGCAAAATGAAACAGCAAGCCAAATTGTGGAAATTGTCTCCTGACCTTCTTCAGTGATGACAACAAAAACTCTTTCCCGATGTCTTGTTTTTGATTGCCGAGATCAATCAGTTTTGCCTGAACATGATTCAGTATTGTTCCCGATCCGGACTTGTTATCGTTTATTATTTCTTCAAAAAGGTGCATATCCCAAAAAACCTTATCTCATTGTGATGCTGAAAATATGATTAAAGGTCAAAAGTTTTTAGATGATCCGGCACTTTCTCAAATTCCAGCAGACGGTCAAGTGTTTCCCGTTCGCGTATCACATGCACATTATTTTCGGGATCGATCATGACAATCCGCGGCCTCAGCGTAATAAACTGCATCCATTGAGTCATATTGTAAGCCCCCACATGTTGTATCACAACATGATCGCCTTTATTCAGCAGTGGCAGGCTGATATTTTCCCTTATCACATCAATGTTCATACATAAAGGCCCGTAAAGTACGGTATCTTCGGCATATTGAGTAAATGGTTGTGCGGGCGTTATTTTATGATCGTACCAGAATGAGGTGAAAAGGATGTTCACACCGACATCCAGGATAGTAGAGCGCCTGCCGTCGGAAAGCCGTTTGTTGGAGATGACCGTTCCCAGCAGGTTGGCAGCATCGTCAATCAAAGCCCTTCCGGTTTCGAGGATCAACAGCGGCAAATTATCGGGTTTGAAATTACTGTTTATCAGGGCGCCGGTGATGGCTTCGGCAAAGTCGTTGACAGACGGGTTGATGTCCGTACCGGGAAGGTAAGTCCCTTTCAGTTTGTTTTTGGACGCGAAGCCGCCGCCCATGTCAATGTATTTTATTTCATGGCCATATTTGTCCTTGATGCCGATGGCGAGGTCGGCCAGTTTGCCGGCAGCAACGGCATAAGCATTTGGCGAAAGCATGAATGTACCAATGTGGGTATGCAGCCCGACAAGTTCCATCGCGTCAGTACGCATGATCTTGTTCAGGGCATCCCATGCCTGACCGTTTTCGTAGTTGAATCCAAAACGGTCCCACATGGGATAGATGCCTGTATCCATATTTACGCGGATGGCAACCTGGGCTTTCTTGTTCAGTCCCGGGGCTATTTCACTGATAGCATATAGCTCATCGAGATGATCAATATGAATTAACGAATTATTTTTAATCGCTTTATTAAGGTCTTCCTCCGTTTTGTCGGGACCGTTAAAAATAATTTTACTGCCGTCAACACCATTGTGGAGGGCTTTGTCATATTCAAATCCCGAGACTACTTCGGCCCACGAACCTTCCTGATGGAAAGTGCGGCATACCGCATCAAGATAGTTGGTTTTATAAGACCAGGCAAACTGTACTTTCGGATACCGGGTTTCAAACGCTTTGCGCGCACTGCGGATGTTGTTGCGTATGGTTTTCTCCGAAATAACGAACAGGGGGGACCCGTATTCATCAATCAAATCCTTTACGGCGACATTGTCAATGTGTGTCATTGGCCGGTACTCGGTGCGCATACCGAATTTATTGGGCATGTTGCTTTCCAGTTTTTTGATCATCGGCCGTTCGTATCTTTGTTTTTCCATTTGAGTATATTTTTTGTTTCTTATTTTTTAAGCCCAGCCCTGAAGGACTGGGTAACTGATTTATTTCACAGCTTTATTTTTTACGCTTTCAGTTTTCTCTTCCATTCCACTCTCCCCTCAAAGCTCTCCTGTCGTTGATATTTTCTCGAATTCACTCAGTTCCACCATCATATCCCATGAATAGCGGATAAACATTTTACCGACTGAATATTTTTTAAACGGTTCCACCCTTTTCCCCAACGCCAGGTTAACGAGGGCTTCGGGGATGTTCTGGCCAACGCCGACGGCAAGGTATATCCAGGCGGGGATGCGCGGGTTGATTTCCAGCAGGATAAATTCACCTTTTTTATTTTTCATCAATTCCAGCTCAAACCCGCCCTGCCATTTGGTTTTGGCAATAAAATCACGGGTAAGTTCCAGCAGGTGGTCGTCACTTACGGCAATGCCGCCCCAGGCCTTTCCAATATCCGTTATATACTGTTTACGCATGGGTACGGCAGCGATGGTATTCCCTTTCCCGTCACCCAGCCCCGTTATGTTGTATTCGGTACCATGGACAAATTTTTGTATGATGATCGGGAGCCCCCATTTTGAAGATATTTTGTTGAATGCTATGCGGGCCTGTTCAATATTATAAACCACCGAAGCATCGTAATATTTACCTTTAACAAGAACGGGCCAATCATAATCATTGGCAATGTCAGCTATTTTATCCATTGAAAAAATCGCTTCACTTTCAGGGACAGGGATATCATACTTTTCTCCAAATTCGGTCAGGTTCACTTTCAGGCGTTCTTCAAACTGTTCGGGGGTGGGTAAAAATACATGAATGCCCATTGCCTTCAGTTTTGGCTGCAGTTTGATAAATGAAAATAATTCCGCATCAAAATTGGGAATGATCACATCCATTTTTTCCTGATCCTGTATATATTCAAGGCGTTCCAGCAAAAGGTCGGTTCCGGCGGAGGGATACGGGATTTGATAGGTTTTATCAACAAGTTCGTGCATATAAATGCCGGGTTCAAGCGATTCGTAGGACAGCCCGATAATTCTTACATTGAAAGATTTGGCTTCCCGCAAAGCGCGGATAACCGGAATGCCAGGCCCGGGGTTGTCAATGGCGTTGAGTGCCGTTACGCCGATGGTGTATTCAGGCTTTTCCATGTTCTTCTATTAAAGTATATTGCTTCAATATCTGGATAAAATCATGAAGGTCTTTATCAATAGTGGGGGCATCGGTTTCGTATTTTTCCAGGATCGTGTTGCTGATTTCCTGTGTCGGCGTGCCTTTTTTCAACAATTCCATAATTTCCATCCCAATGGGATTAGCCGAAAATGATTCACCCGTGGCCGGGTTAAAAACAAACCCCGAATCACTGACAGCAATGTTGTTCTTTATTTTCATGTTGTTCTGATTTTGTTGTATTGAACTTTGAAGGTGCAATATTATACTATTGTTACCGGACGGATGTTATAATATTTAATGAAAAATGTATAAGATTTTAATGTTCACAGGCTAAACCCTTAACCCGAAACCCAGCCCTGAAGGTCTGGGAAACTAATTAACACACAATATTATTCAGAATAAAAATCAACCATTCTTTGGATAGCCCGGGTGCAGACAGGGCAGAATTTGTTGCCGTCAAAGCTATTCATCAGACAATCGTGGTAAGGGCGGTAAACCCCTTTGGCCACATATCCGGCGCCTTCAAAAACGCCAACCGTGTGATAATACTTTTTTGTATCCGGTGTAGGGATAGGGGTGCTTTTTTTCATCATGTCTTTCCATTTCCGGTCAAAAGCGACCAGCGTGGTGAGGTTGGGCTCCCAGGGTTCCACTTTCAGGTTGTAAAAATCATTGTATCCTGTTTCGGAAGTATAATACTCATCCCCCAGTCCGGCAAAGCCATGTCCGAATTCATGGATCATGATCTTGGGCGCAAAAGCACTTCCAGTAACACTTACATTGTAGTAGTTATATATGGAGCCGCCACCGTATTTTTTACTGTTCACCAATATGTAAATCTGGTCGTAAGGCACATTGGCTGCCAGGTCGCACACACTTTTATAATCCCGTGTCATCAGGTAGCGTTCCGTGCCGAAAGTATAATATGAGGCATCGAGGATGGTATTTTTCCAGGAAATTCTACCGGGATCATCGGCCCCTGATTCGGAAGATGGTGCCAGCACACCCCTGATGTTGAACTTGTCTTTGTTTTCGGCGTATGGTGAAAAGGAAAAAAAGGCATCGGAGAACCTCCGGCAATCGTCAATAAATTTCCCCATCTCGTTTTCGGTATATCCTTCGGGGAGTAAAACAATATCCACTTTGTTCTCCGGTTTTCCCGAAACCCACACATCAAACGAAGGATAAACCAGCCGCCGGTCGCGTTTGATGTATTTATCGAACGGGCTGACAAGGTATTCAAATTTCTTTACCCATTTCCCTTCCCAACTACGACTGTAAAATTCAACCCGTACATTTTCTTTCGGAAAGGGGAAAATCACACTTTCCGAAAAGGTACGCCGGGTGGTTTTTGCTTCATCGGTGGTTTGCCATTCCCCGAACAGTGTGGAATAGCCGTGGGAATAAATCAATGAGTCATTTTTGACGGAATAAACTTTGAAATAATATTTGCCGTAATCAAAGGTGTCAACCAGATTGGTTTTAGGACCTGCCCAGAAAGGTTCCATGATCATTTCATTAAAAGAATATATTTCGGATGTGTCGGTTCCCGTATGGTCGTAATCCAAACGCAGGGCTTTGTTTTTAAAATAGTTGTCAAATTGAGCATGACCGGAAGCGAATAAAAATGTGAACGCAAAAAACAGAAATATCTTCTTCATAACTTTACTTTGTTTTCGTTAGAAAGCACAAATGTAAATATCTTTGTTCATTATGGTTGTAACCAAAAGAAGGGAACAGCGTCAAACGGAATGAATGAAGGAAGCTGACGAAATTATCATTACCCGTGTATTGAACGGTGATCTGAATGCTTATACGTTGCTGGTTGATAAATATAAAGACCGGGTATTTTCATTGGTCAGGGGCATCGTAAAAGATAATGCAGTGGCCGAGGAAGTTGCACAGGATGTGTTTGTGAAAGCTTATACTTCGCTGAAGAAATTCAGGAAAGAATCCGGTTTTTCAACCTGGATTTACCGGATTGCATACAATACGGCCGTTTCGCAGACAAGACAGAAAAAGTTTTGGCTCAAGTCGTTTGACGAACAAATGGAAATAGCGGACAGATGGGACATTGATGGTCAAAGTGAAGCTGACGAAGCAGGAAAAACCAGGCTGGAGTTGTTGAACCGTGCCCTGCCGGAACTGCCTGCCGAAGACAAGCTGATCCTGATGTTGTATTATTTTGAAGATCAGCCGGTGGAGGAGATCAGCCGATCATCCGGTTTAAGCCCTTCCAATGTGAAAGTCAAGCTGTTCAGGATAAGGAACAAACTAAAATCAATTATGGAACGGTTAGGGAAAGCCGTGCCGGTTGTTTATTAAAATTTGAAAATGAAAGATCATGGAAAATAACGATAAACTCATAAAAGAATTACTGAAAGCGGGTTTCTTATCAGAAGCTCCGGAAGGTTTTACCCACAGGGTGATGAAAGTGGTTGCAGAACAAGAGATCAAAAATGAAACCTTCTCCTCTTTTCTGGTTTATTTCCTGGTTTTGGCCGGGGCAACAGGCATGGCGCTTGTCAGTTTGTATTTCACAAACAAAGAACTACTTGCCGGTTATTATGCCGGCCTGAAAACATTTGTCACCGGATTTTTTACCTCTTCCATTCATGATTTTAGCGCCACATTTTCTTATCTTCATTTATCCCAGACAGGATTTTTTGCCGGTATAATCCTGACCATTGTCGTTTTGCTTTTAATGGATAAACTGTTTTTTAATAAGAAACAGGAATTGAATCTGTTTATTTAACCCGGTGGTTGTTGATTTCTTGTTTATGGGATTTTGATAAATGGAATGATTTGCCCTGACCCGCTGAACGGGCCATCGGGCAGGCATCAGCAAAGGGGCTTTCAGCGGGTCGAAATGTAGCATTTCAAATGCCGGCAATAAATCCCTCCTCTTCCGTCAGCTGACGGATCGGCGAGCAAGCTATCCCGGTTTGTACTGCGTTAAACATTAGATTGGAAAAGGGAGTTTACCAGGCACCAGTCCTGCTTGCCCACAAGGCCCTGGCCGGAAGACTGTCGCCAGTTGGGGTACAAGCATGTTGCATTATAAAAAGAATTGCCGATCATTTCATCACCATCTTCTCCGCCAGATCCCCAATTTTACCAATGGCGATGATTTCGATATTCACCTGTTTTTTGTTAATCCCTTTCAGGTTGTATTTCGAGATTATAATTTTTTTAAACCCCAGTTTTTCGGCCTCCAGAATACGGCTTTCGATCCTCGAAATGGCCCTGATCTCCCCCGACAGGCCCACTTCACCGGCAAAGCAAATATTGTTTTCAACGGGCAGGTCCCCGGATGAAGAAATGATAGCTGCCACCACCGCCAGGTCAATGGCCGGGTCGTCAACTTTTATCCCTCCGGCAATGTTCAAAAACACATCTTTGTTGCTCAGCCTGATGCCGCTTCTTTTTTCAAGCACAGCCAGCAACATGTTCATCCGCCGCAGGTCGAAACCGGTAGAGGAACGTTGGGGTGTGCCGAAAGCTGCCGTACTGACCAATGCCTGTGTTTCGATAAGCATGGGCCTCCGGCCTTCTATCATAGCGGCAATGGCCACGCCACTAACCATTTCATCCCTTTGCGAGAGCAATATTTCACTGGGATTTGAAACTTCCCGCAATCCCCCCGGTTGCATTTCAAAGATACCCAGTTCGGACGAGGGGCCAAAACGGTTTTTGATGGTGCGCAGGATACGGAACCCGTAATGGCGGTCACCTTCAAACTGAATTACTGTATCCACTACATGTTCAAGCAATTTCGGCCCGGCCAGGCCACCGTCTTTGGTGATGTGGCCGATAAGCAAAACGGGAATGTTTGTGGTTTTGGCAAAACGCTGAAGCTCGGCAGCGGTTTCGCGGATTTGTGAAATGCTGCCTGCTGACGATTCCAGCATATCGGTGTACAGCGTTTGAATGGAATCAATGACCACCAGATCGGGATTGAGTTCAGCGATATGCCTGAATATTTCCCCGGTAAATGTTTCGTTCAGGATGTAGCATTCCGGGTTTTCTATTCCCAGCCGGTCGGCGCGCATTTTTATCTGGCGGTTGCTTTCTTCACCCGAAACATACAATATCCGGTAGCCTTTCATGGAAAGGGCCATTTGCAAAAGCAGGGTTGATTTCCCGATGCCCGGTTCGCCGCCGATAAGCAGGATTGATCCCGGCACAAGTCCCCCGCCCAGCACCCTGTTCAGTTCAACGGATTTTGTATTAATACGTTCTTCTTTTTCTGCACTAATTTCGTGTATAAGCGCGGGTTTGCTTTTATGTTCCCCGCGGTTAAAACCCGAATGCTTATCAGTGGGTTTGCTGACGATTTCTTCCACAAATGTGTTCCATTCGCCACACGACGGACAGCGCCCCAGCCATTTACTGGACTGGTAACCGCAATTCCGGCAAAAGAAGGTGGTTTTTGCTTTGGCCATTGATCAATACCTTTTCAGCCAAAATTACAATAATTCGTTAAAGGAAATTCAAGAAGTTAAAAAACAAAATTTTGTCTTTTCGTGAAAACATCGTTCGCCGCACCGTGCTGAAATGTATCAGAATATTTAATAATAGGGAGAACCCTCTCCCGGTCAGGCGTTTTTAATTTTTTCTTCGATAGCCGACGTTGAATATCCCGGTAGCAAATCTATGGTGACCACTTTTCCCCCATTGGCTTTGACGATGTCGGCACCCACAATATCTTCAATCTTGTAATCGCTGCCTTTCACCAGCACATCGGGTTGTATCATTTTGATCATTTTATAAGGTGTATCTTCATCAAAAAGGATTACCGCATCCACAAAATGTAAGGAGGCAACAAGGGTTGCGCGGGCATTTTCGTCATTGATGGGCCGGCCTTGTTTTTTAATTCGTTTCACGCTCAGGTCAGTATTTACGCCGACGATCAGTATATCTCCCTGGTCTTTGGCTTTGCTGAGGTAATCAATATGTCCCAGATGGAGCAGGTCGAAACACCCGTTTGTCCAAACGATCTTTTTGTCCGGAAACCGCCAGATAGCGAGTTGCCCTTTGATTTGATCGCGGCCGAAGATTTTGCTTTTTATAATTTCCAGATGTGTCATTAGTTGAGGGGTTTTTGTTTTCGTGCCAAAATTCCAATTAAAACATAAGATGCCGCACCCACAATCACATTAAACATAGTTTGTCCTGCATGGACGATGGTTGCATACGACATGGCTGCCACATCCTGAACACCATAGATTTCGGTGAGGATCACTTTTACAATATAATGATAAGTGCCGATGCCCCCCGGGACAGGCGCAACAATGCCCAGACTTCCGAGCGCCATGAGCGTCAGGCCGTCAACAAAGGTCAGGTGGCTGGTTTCACTCAGCATTTTGAAAGGGAGGTAAGTCATTACAGCATAAAAAAGCCATATCACAACGGTATAAAACAGGAACAACCCTTTTTGCCTGAGTTTGATAATGGTTTTGATGCCGTTCCATAAACCGTTAAGGAAATCTTTAACCGCTTCATAAAAAGTGATTTTTTTTATCCGGTGACGAAAAGCCCATACAAACCAGGCAATCCCTGCCAGCATAAGAAGTATAAAAACGGTGAATAAAATGATATTGAACATATCGGAAAAAACCGATTGAATGATCGGGTCAAGTATTTTATGAAGAAAGTCGCTGACAAGGCTCAGTTGAAAGACCATAGTGAAAAAAATGATCAGGGCAAGGACGATCAAATCGAAAAAGCGTTCGGCGATAACGGTGCCAAATAAGGCATTGAACGGGATTTTTTCTTTTTTTGAGAGTGTTCCGCAACGAACAATCTCACCCATCCGTGGAACGGCGGTATTGGCAAGGTAACCAATCATCACCGAAAAGAATGTAGGCCAGAGCCTGGTTTTATATCCCAGTGAACTGATCAGTAAATTCCAACGCAAAGCCCTTGCAATATGCGAAAGCAAGGCAAAGCCCAGCGACAGGAACAGCCACCAGTAATCGGCACGCAGGATATCATGCCATAATTTATTCAGGTCAATATGGCGGACACTAAGCCACAGCAGTAAAATACCAATACCCAGGAAAAACAGGTATTGAGCAACTTGGATAAATCTTTTTTTCAGCATGTTTATCGGATGCTGTTGTTGTGGCCGGGGAATATGATGGAGGGCTTGAATGTTTTGGCTTCCTCAATATCTATTGAAGCATAAGCTACAATGATCACCAAATCGCCCACGGCAACTTTGCGTGCAGCCGCACCGTTCAGCGAGATGGTCCCTGAGCCGCGTTCCCCTTTGATTACATACGTGGATAACCGTTCTGCGTTGTTGATATTGAAAATGTCCACTTTTTCATTCTCTATCAGGCCGGATGCATCCATCAACTCCTCATCAATAGTAATACTCCCGATGTAGTTCAGGTCGGCCTGCGTGATGGTGGCCCTGTGGATTTTCGATTTGATAACTTCAACGTTCATGGTCAGTTATTTCAGGATGCAAAATTATTAAATAATTCTCATATTGTCTATTAACCTGACATTTTCAAGTGAGGCGGCAACAAAACCGAGTATTCCACCCGCTTCATTCCAGTTGCTTACCGGTTGAAGTTCTCTGTCGTCGGCAATTTCAAAATATTCCAGTTGAAAGTCCGGTTCATCTTTAAAACGGTTTCGCACAAACAACCTGACTTCATCAGGTGTCATGGTGGAGGATTTTTTTGCAGCTTCTTTCAGGGTTTGATAAACAAAAGGCGCAATTTGCCTTTTTCCGGCAGTCAGCCGTTCATTTCTTGATGACATGGCCAACCCGTCATTTTCGCGGACAATGGGACAGGGGACAATTTGCACCGGCAGGTTTTCCATTTTAACCAGTTTTTGGATAATTGCCAGTTGCTGAAAGTCTTTTTCACCAAAATAAGCCTTGTCGGGCCGGATAATGTCGAACAGCTTTTTCACCACAACGGCAACGCCATTAAAGTGACCGGGTCGAGAGGGGCCTTCCATGACTTTTTCCAGCAGTCCGAAATCGTATTGGGTTGAACCGGGTTCAGGATACATTTCTTTTACCCCGGGATTAAAAAGCACATCACAACCTACTTCTTCCAGCAGCATCCTGTCATGTTCAATGTTTCTCGGGTATTTTTCCAGGTCTTCCGGATTGTTGAACTGTAGCGGGTTGACAAAAACACTGACAACCAGTATGTCGTTTTCGTTTTTTGCTTTTTGCATCAAAGTGAGATGCCCCCTGTGCAATGCCCCCATCGTGGCGACAAAACCAATGGTTTTCCCTTGTTTTTTTGCCGGATGCAGAAAGCGACTTATTCCGGATATGCTGTCAAAGGTTTTCATTGTTCTTACAAATTTACTGATATCCTGATCGAAATGCAAGGACATTGTTTAGTTTGTTGATTGCCAATTTTTAAATGATAAACCTTGAACTACATTTTTACCCGGTTCACAATATTCCAAAGGTCTTTTTCCAGGGTTTTTTTCGGCGATTCCACAATTCGTCCCAGTTCGTCACCATGCTGTGTGATAATAAATGTGGGAACCCTTTCTATTTTCAATGACTCGATGTTGGTGGTATAAGCATTTTTATCACGGTCAACCGCGATGATTTTCAGGTTTTTATCATTATAATTGCTCCGGTCAAGTATTTTAAAAAACCGTCCGACCTGTAATTGGCTGTCCGAACACCACGAACCAAATACCACGGTGATGTCCACAAGGTTGATTTTTTCTTTAAGTTTTTCTATGTACTTATCCGCCGGCTGATAAAGTTCATACTGACTTTGAAAATAATTTCCGAATTCTCCGCTTTTTAGCCCATCCAGGTTGCAATAACCAATCAATATCTCTCGGTTCTTATTTTTCGGATCATTTATTTTGGTGTTCATAGTCTGTGCCATTGTAACGCCTAAAGGCAGCAAAACGACTATCAGTGAAATCAATATAGTTTTCATGCTGTAACTGTTTAAGGATTCTTTGTGGCAAAGTTAGGTTAAACTCTTAATCTTTCATCAGTTTTTCAGGGCCGTTCCCCACTTCATCATCAATGTAGCCGTTGTGGCTGAGGAAAGGAGCCAGTTCATTTTCGATAAAAGGCATGACCCGGCTTTTGTATCCGTCAGGATAAAGCAGGTGGACATTGGGCCCGGCATCCAGCGTAAAACTGACGGGGATGTTTTTGAAGTTCCTGAAATCAAAAATCCGTTCGATGATATTCAACGTGTTGGGTTTTAACAAAAGATAATACGGATTTGAGGTCATCATCATGGCATGCAGGGTCAGCGCTTCCGATTCGGTAATGTTGATAAAGGTTTCGATGTCACCCGATGTCATAGCATTGAGAAGACTTTTAATGTTTTCACGAGCCTGCCCAAACCGTTGTTTGGCAAAAGGGTTTTTGTCCATTAATCCATGCCCGACCCGGCTCGATACTTTTTTTTGCCCGGTGTCAACCAACAAGATGGAATCCTGGTAAGATAAAAAATCAGGATGAATGCCACTTGTGACAGGACAGGCGTAAAGGTCGGATGTTCCCGGCAGGGCTTCGGTTTGTCCCCAGATTGTCAGTCCGCCATAAACCGAACGGCTTGCGCTTCCCGAACCCAGACGGGCAATATATGATGCTTTTTGAAAAAAGTCTTCCTCCCGTGAAAGGGTGTTGAAATATTTTTGTTCCATGTCGCACAATGCCAGTGCCAGCGCGCTCATCCCCGATGCCGAGGAAGCAATTCCGGCAGAATGGGGAAACGTATTTTTGGACAAAATGGTGAATTTTAACTGGTCAAGAAAGGGAAATATGTTTTTCAGGTTTTCAAAAAATGTTTTTGTTTTCCGGCCGAATTCATCATTTGGCTTTCCGTCAAAATAAAAGGTGACTTCCATTCCTTCATGGCCGGCCGGGCTGTATTCAACAAGGGTTTCGGTATATGACCGGCTGAGCGTAAAGCTAACGGAAGGGTTTTGTGGGATTTGTACCGGCTTTTTACCCCAGTATTTAACAAGGGCTATGTTCGACGGGCTTCTCCAGCCTGTCCTGCCGGTGGGTATATCGCCCGAAAACTTTAATTCCGGATTGTTATAAAAGTCAATGGATGGATTGTTGGTCATATTCTGCCAAAGATATGAAAGAAAAATTAAGCCGGCTCTTTTGCCCGGCAGCAAAAATAAAAATGCCGTTTTCTTTCACGAAAGAGTATAATCCTTAGTATTTAGTTTTAACCAAAGAATGCTATAATTCTTATTTATGGAAAGACAACGTTAAAATAGCGCCACGTTTTTTTTTATTTTTGATCAAAATTTCCAATCGGAAAATTATATTAGGTGCACAATTAATTAGGAATTTTATGATACTTGTTACCGGAGGAACCGGATTTGTAGGATCACATCTGCTGTACAAACTTGTTACGATGGGGGTGCCCGTTAAAGCCATGAAACGGGAAAAATCATCATTAAAGGTTACGAAAGAAATTTTTAGTTACTATTCAAAACAACCAAAAACACTTCTTTCAAGGGTACAATGGGTAATTGCCGACTTTAAGGACCAGGACAGCCTGGAAGAGATGTTGGCAGGCGTCAAGAAAGTGTATCACTGTGCCGGTTTTATATCATCCTTAAATCCGCAAGATAGTTATTAACAAAACCGGCAAATAACTGTGCAAAAGTTCTTTACACAGTATTTGACCGGTAAATCTCATCACCTATTTTAGTGCTGTTAAATAAACTAACGGTGATAA